>CAZFDW010000976.1:0-1511 GCA_964517865.1 uncultured Chitinophaga sp. | reverse complement strand
CGGTGTGCAGCCTTGCCCCCTGCAGATTCTGACCAGCCAATTGCACGCGCGTTGTCTTGTGGATTTCGACCGCGTGCGGGATGACGCGCCCAATGATGGGCTGCTGTTGAGTGCTGTCAGCGCCAACTGTCTGTTCCTGCGAAATCTCCGCTGCGGATCCACCAGCGACTTCCTTGAATAAGGCCGCGACATCGTCGTCGGTCAAGGATTCCGCAAAGACGTGAAACTCATCACAGACGAGTCGCAGCATTTCGCCATCGGTAAAACTGGAGCCAATCGTGAGAGGAGTATCGCTCACGCACTTCGCCAGCGAAATGTCCTGCAGCCACCCGATATTGCCTTCGGCGAACCCACCCGAGACGACTGTCGGGGTCACAGGCAGGCCATTTACGAACACTCGAAGGCGAATATCATCCACATCCGCGTCGGCGTCGGCTCCCGGCGCGTCGCCATGGTCCAGACTGATGGTCAAATGCATCCGACGTCGATAACCAATGGTCTGCTTAACGCTGTATTGCGCAAGTTTGTATCCCGTGCCGTCATTGACATAGACCTGAAATGTATCGGTACCCGCATTGAAATTGATGCCGTAGTTGGAAGTGCTGGTGGTCGGATGGCGTTTGGCAAACAGGCCATGAAAGGTGCCGGCGTCAGCCGACTGTAGATTTGCAAACAGCCCGCTGACAGAAACCGCATCCGGGCGGCTGACGTCTTCACTGTTCGCAACAACAATCTGCTGCTTTCTTTCCGGATCGAGCAGCAACGATGCACCTGCGCTGCCCGCGACAAATGCCGATGGTATGCGGGTAGGAGCTTGTGTCAGCGATACCGGATCCGCGACTTTTCCGCTCTTCGCGGAATCGGCGGTCGTCGCGATGACTCCTGATTCCGGCAGATCGTCAAATGTCAGGCTGACGACAGCTCTGTCACGCACATCTGCCGCCGTCACACCACAGATCATTGCCAACACGACAACAATGCTGCTGGAAATCATCGGACGCAAAACGAATGCACGAACGTAGAATTGGATCACGGCAGGAGTCCAGAAGTTCGGAGTTTGGGGCTGGATTCATCAACGAAGCTCTGAACATAGTGGCAAGAGAAGTGCCCTGGAGCAAGTGGGCAGCAAAAAAACACCTCCGTCATGGTCGATGTGCGGCAAATGGAAGCAATGCTCCGCTTCGTTGCTGGGCTGTTGGAGTTTCGCTTTGGTTTCGGCAATTGAAGAACTGTAACGGTGAACGAGCCCCGATGTGGGCTTGTCCCCATCGAGCATTGATCAGCACCAAACGGCCGAAACATTCGACCTGGGGTGCGCCGATGTCACGGCGACCCCAGGCTTTGTTGTGCGACCCCGTTGGGGTCAATCGCAATCGTGCGACGTGGATGGTTCGACCCCGTCGGTGGACTGCCGGGCGTCCGGTACGCCCGGCGAAACACTGTCCCCTACATGGACGGGAGTTTACGCATGACGCTGCCACAGGGATTCCAGCAACTCGGGTTCGGCGAAC
>CAZFDW010000975.1:0-1528 GCA_964517865.1 uncultured Chitinophaga sp. | reverse complement strand
GTGCCACGCTCTGAGTTCCGGTCACACGAAGATTTTCGTCGGTACACAGAATTTCAGACGCTGTTCAGTCAACGGCATATGAAGCAGCCTCATCCCAAAGTGTGAACTGACAAATAAAGCAAAGGCGAACCGCCTTTGCCTGGAACAGCTGTTTGCATCACTTTGAGGTCAATGACACCGATGGCCGCGCCTGTTTGAATTGAAGGAACAGAGGATTGTGCTCACTCGCCATCAGAAGCAGGATGCCACAGAATGTGCCCACGCTGCCAACACCGACCACCTTGATCGCGATGTCCATCACCTTAAAACGGTCCAGAAGCAGACGCCGGTCTTCCTGCATCGATTCCCGATATTGTGCGAAGGCCCGCTGGAGATTTGCGATCTACTCCTCGTGACCCTGATCACAAGGATGATAGATGAGGGGCAGGTTGTCTTTGATTAAGGGAGTCAGGCCAGCCGTCGTCACCAGTTCCGGAAACTCATATTCCAACACGTTGCGTTCACGAACCTTTTCCAGTCGTTTCACTCTGACTCGGAAGGCTGCTGGCCGTACTGAAAGTGTCCAGCAGCCTGCGGGAAACGGAACCCGCCGTGAACAGCATGGCAACGAACAACAGTCCACTGCCCAGAAACACGGTGGCGAAAAAACGATCCTCAAACTGACCGATCCGGTTGCGCAGGACTGCCATGAACCACAGGAACGCGATGCCGGTGAACGGGAACAGGTTGATTGCAATATGGACGCAATTTCGAACTTCACGGTCCGCCAGCCAGCCGCCGGCTTCCATCGGATCAGCCGGGACCGCGAGCCGAAGGAGCACCAGACTGGCGATATAAAGCGAGGAGAACACGATACCGCTGATGGCGACAGCTTGTGGGGGTGACGGAGCCGGGTGAGAGACCGCAGGGACTTTGTTCATCGCATCCTCTTTGTTATGTGACACGACACAACAAAAAGGCACACGCCTGCCACGGAGCCAGATCCAGAAACAGCCCTCGACCCTGCAGGTCATCGCCGTTCCACTCATGGTGGGCCGGGCTGAGTTGATCGTGCAATTGGCATCGGGTGCCGGCGAGATCCGCGAATGGAAGACGGACATGGCATTGGCTTTGATGCGGGGCGTAGTTCACGGCGACGACCAGACATTCTCCCTTTGGCCCCCGCCATGCGAACACCACGAAGCAATCGTTCGTCCAGTTGCCCTCCCAGCCCGGTGTGCATTCCAGCAGTTGCCATTGGCCGTTGCGCACAGACGGCTGCCGAAGCACCGCAAGCAGACGATCATAAAACAGCCGCAGATCCTCATCGACCGGTTCCATCGGGCCGCGCACGAGGTGCGGCGAAATTCGCTTTCTGCGGCCTTCGAACTGTCCCTGGTGGAAGAAATGCAGGCCAGGGGATAGAAACGAAATCACGGCTGCAGCCTGATGCACTTCGCGTGAAAATGTTGCGGCCGCTCGTGGTTCGTCGTGATTTTCCAGAAAACGCGCGAGCTTGTTCTGGTAAGCAAGCTCCGCGTGGAAATGC
>CAZFDW010000974.1:0-1532 GCA_964517865.1 uncultured Chitinophaga sp. | reverse complement strand
CGGACCAACCCAACGCCGAATTTCTCCGGAATTCCACATGGAGCCACTAGATTCCGAGAAGAACCGATTGTTTCATGAAATTGGATTCTTCCCGCAAGTGTAACGTGAAGGTGGATGGCCCACAGTTTGCTGCCCGCAGATTGCTGCCCGCAAGCGAAGAATTGCGCTGACCGTTACGAGAGTATTGGCCCCACAAGTTCACCATGGATATCGGTGAGCCGAAAATCGCGGCCCTGATACTTGTACGTCAGCTGTTTGTGGTCAACGCCCATCAGATGCATGATTGTGGCGTTCAGATCATGCACATGGACAGGGTCTCTGACAATGTTGTAACAATAGTCGTCAGTTTCCCCGAACGTCATGCCGCCCTTGACGCCCGCACCAGTCATCAAGACCGTGAAGCAGCGAGGATGATGGTCACGACCATAATCATCAGCTGACAGGCCGCCTTGTGAATACACAGTTCGTCCGAACTCACCGCCCCACACAATCAGCGTGTCCTTCAACAGACCGCGCTGGTCCAGATCGTTGATCAATGCCGTCGTGGCCTGATCGGTGTCGCGCACCTGCCCTCGAACGGCATTTGGCAATCCGCCGTGATGATCCCAGCCCATGTGGAACAATTGCACAAAACGCACATCCCGCTCCGCCAGTCGCCGTGCCAGCAGACAGTTTGATGCGTAGCTGCCACTGCGATGCACATCCGGGCCGTAACTTTCCAGCACATGTTTCGGCTCATTGGAAATGTCGATCAACTCCGGCACACTGGTCTGCATCCGGAACGCCATTTCATACTGTGCGATTCGGGTCTGAATTTCCGGATCGCCAACCGTTTCGAAGCGTTGTTGATTGAGAGCTGACAGTCGATCAAGCGTACTCCGGCGCGTCAGAGCCGACATGCCCTGCGGATTGCTCAGGTACAATACGGCGTCGCCCGAATTGCGAAACTTCACGCCCTGATGTTTAGAAGGAAGAAACCCCGAACCCCACAAGCGATCGTACAACGGCTGGTCGTCCGGACGTCCGCTGCCAAACGATGTCAGTACGACATACGACGGCAGGTTTTCGTTTTCACTACCCAGTCCGTAACTCGCCCAGGACCCGATACTCGGTCGCCCTGCCAGTTGCGAGCCTGTCTGGCAAAACGTAATTGCCGGATCGTGATTGATGGCTTCGGTGTGCATCGAACGAATCATGCACCACTTGTCGGCCAGCGTCGGCATGTGAGTCAGTGCGTCACTCATCCACATGCCGCATTCGCCATGCTGAGCAAAATTAAAAATGGACGGAGCCACCGGAAACGTAGACTGCCCGCTTGTCATTGTCGTCAGTCGCTGTCCCTGTCGAATTGACGCCGGCAGATCCTCGCCGCGCCGTTCCGCCAGCATCGGCTTCGGATCGAACAGATCCATCTGAGACGGCGCACCGGACTGGAAAAGATAAATAATCCGCTTCGCCGCCGGTGCGTGATTTTGAAACTGCGGCAACCCGAGTTCCGGTGCAGCGTTTGCAACATGGCCTGAATTCATCAG
>CAZFDW010000973.1:0-1536 GCA_964517865.1 uncultured Chitinophaga sp. | reverse complement strand
AGGCTTCGGCGAGTCGCCGCTGTTCGTCTGTGGCCCGGCGAGCCTTGTTGGCTTCCACCGCCTGCCAGAGGCTGAACGCCGTTCCGATGATCATCGCCAGTCCGACAGCGGCCATCGTGCCCAAGGCCACCCGGTGTTTCCCGGCGAACTTCCGCAGGCGATAAAGCGTTGAAGGCGGGCACGCCAGAACCGGCTCGTCGTCGAGATACCGCTGCACGTCGGCCGCGAACGCGCTGGCGGATTCGTAGCGGCGCGTGCGATCCTTTTCAATCGCCTTCATTACGATCCAGTCGAGCTCGCTGCGAAGAGACTGTTTCAGGCGGCGTTCGTCAATCCCACGCTGCTGGGACAAAGTCGAAATCGCCTGAGCCCCGAGTGTGTTGATTCGCCGGCTGGGTCGAGCGGGCTCATCTTCACGGATCATCCGCCGCATTTCGTCGATACCCGCTTTACGAAACGACTCGCGATCAAAGGGTGTCTGGCCGGTCAGCAGTTCGTACAGCAGCACGCCGAGCGAATACACGTCGCTGCGAGTGTCGATGTCCAGTCCGCTCAACTCCGCCTGCTCGGGACTCATGTACAGCGGAGTTCCGAGAATTTGCGAGAACGCGGTGTAGATCGAGTGCTGAGAGAATCGCTGATTTACGGCCTTGGCCACGCCAAAATCGATCACTTTCACGACAGGTATTCCGTCATGGAGCGTGATCATCACATTGCTGGGTTTGAGGTCACGGTGAATGATGCCCTTCAGGTGGGCGTGCTGGACAGCCTGACAGACCGTGACAAACAGTTCGAGACGCTGACGCGGAGTCAACCGGGCTTTGTCGCAATACGCGGTAATCGACAAGCCCCGAACCAACTCCATAACAAAGTACGGCAGACCGGCGGTGGTCGTGCCGGCATCCAGGACCCGCGCAATGTTTGGATGGTCCATGATGGCTAATGCCTGCCGCTCGACTTCGAAGCGGCTGATGACTTCGCGACTGTCCATACCCGGCTTGATAATCTTCAGCGCCACCCGGCGGCGAACCGGTTCGGATTGTTCAGCAACGTAGACAACACCCATCCCGCCTTCGCCAATCTGCTCCAGCAGCTTGTAGCGGCCGATCATCGTACCGCTGGGGAGTGAACCCTGTGAAAAGTCTCGACCTTCGATCGCCGTCAGCAATCCTGTCTCGATGTTGCACACAGGAACGGCCATAAAACTGCTCACGTCTACATGCGCGTCCAGCAGTCGCTGGACCTGCCGTCTGAGTTCGTCTTCCGATCCGCATGCCGAGTTGAGGAACACGGGCCATTGGTCGGGGTGGTGGTTTTCAACAGCTTCGTGAAAAACAGCCTGGACACTACGGTTTTGGGAATTCACCATTGCAGCTCCCTAGCGCGGCGAAGCCGCAAATCCGAATTTTGATATTCCAAAGTAGGTTCTTCTCGGAATTTAGTGGGTGTATTCGAGTGGGAATGAAAGTTGATTTCCTGATAATCCGCGATGCAAATCAAGGAGCCTGCGAATCGGGCGCATTTGCAGATTCTGAA
>CAZFDW010000972.1:0-1540 GCA_964517865.1 uncultured Chitinophaga sp. | reverse complement strand
CCTGATTTACAAATACGGGTCGCCCCCGCAACACGAAACGTTTGATCCCAAGCCACAGGCACCAGTCGAGATTCAGGGCGAAATGAAAGCGATTCCCACCAATGTGTCGGGAATCCATATCGGCGATCATCTGCCAAAGATTGCGCAGATCATGGATCGTCTGACGGTTGTCCGTTCGCTCACGCATCCCTATCCGCTGCACGGCACAGTCTACGCCACAACCGGAATTCCTGAAGTCGATACCAAGATTGAATCCCAGCCGCGACACAGGCGGCAATGGCCCTTCATCGGTTCGCTGGTTGACTACTTTGAAGATCGGCGAACGGGAGTCACGATGCCCGAGATGCCGCGTAACATCGCGCTGCCGTTCGTGATGGGATCGAAGAACGAGATTCCTCCACTGGCCGGATTGTACGGTGCGATGCTGGGCATGCGTTACGATCCGATCTACACCGACTTCGTGGCCGAAGGAACAGCACTGGCTCCGGAGATTCGACCGGGCCGAGCTTTCAAAGATCCCCTGCGCGGGATTCTATCGACGGATCAGTTGTCTTTGTTTGGTTCCGACGCGACAAACGAAACTTCATCGCCGCTTGAACTTCGCCGTTCGTTGCTGCAGCAGTTCGACGGGGCTCGGCGTGATCTGGAGGCGATCGGAAAAATCGCCACGTTCAGCCAGCAACAGCAGACGGCATTTTCACTGCTGACATCAGGCCGGATGTCAGAGGCACTGGATTTTGTCCGCGAGCCTGCGACCGTCCGCGAAGCCTACGGCATGACACTGTTTGGCCAATCCTGCCTGGCTGCCCGACGGCTGGTTGAGGCGGGATCGAAATTCGTGACCGTGATCTGGGATGCCTATGGCCTGAACGCCGGTTCCTGGGATACGCATCACAACCATTATGGACGACTCAAAGAATTTCTACTGCCGGTCTTTGATCAAACGTTCAGCACGCTCATTCTGGACCTGGAACAACGGGGAATGCTGGACGAGACCCTGGTGCTTGTGCTGAGCGAGCACGGTCGCACGCCGAAAATTGATTCAAAGCCATTCGGCGCAGGTCGGGACCACTGGTCGCGCGCGTACTCACAGGTCTACGCCGGCGGCGGGATGGGACGCGGTCAGGTCGTCGGACGCACTGACAAACACGCAGGTGATGTCGAAGAGAATCCCGTGTCGCCGAAAGATGTGCTGGCAACAGCGTTCTACTTGCTCGGCATCGACCCGGAAAGCACGTTCCCCGATCCCGAAGGCCGTCCGCTGCCGATCACCGGCACTGGGCGATTTCGTTCGGAACTGCTGGGCTGAATCCCATTCATGGCAGGAACATGAATTCGTTACTGGCCAGCAGCGCTTGTGACAACTGCTCCCAGCGATTCAATTGATCCGCAGCCGTCGAGTCTGCCGGAGTCTGCAGAAATTCCATCGCCACCGCGATCTCTTCGTCCGTGGGCTGCCGCGCGTAGGCCAGTTGCCATGCGGAGAAAACAAAGGTGTCAGGAGTCATTGATTTGGGGGACGGCTTCTGATACGATGTTT
>CAZFDW010000971.1:0-1546 GCA_964517865.1 uncultured Chitinophaga sp. | reverse complement strand
CGAACACTGGAAGTTCTGCGGCAGCCGCTGGAAGATCAAAACGTGACCATTTCCCGCGCCATGGGAAGCGTGACGTTTCCTGCGAGTGTGATGCTGGTCGCGGCCATGAATCCGTGCCCGTGCGGTTTTCGCGGAGATCCGAAGCGCAGTTGTAACTGCACGTCCTTGCAAATCGAACGCTATCTGAGTCGGATCAGCGGGCCTTTGCTGGACCGCATTGATATTCATATCGAAGTGCCCCCGGTGCCCTTCAGAGAGCTGTCTGACACGTCCGAAGGCACGTCGAGCGAAACCATGCGGCACGCTGTTGTCACGGCGCGAAAGCGACAGTCCGCACGATTTCAGGGCGACTCCACACGCGTCAATGGCAAGATGAAGCCACCGCAGATCCGTAAGCATTGCAAGTTGCAGCCGGATGCCGAAAGCCTGCTGCAGCACGCGATGGAAGAAATGGGTCTGTCAGCTCGCGCCCACGACAAAATCCTGAGAGTCAGTCGCACGATCGCCGACCTCGAAGAATGCGATGCCATCAGTTCAGTGCATCTGAGCGAAGCCATTAATTATCGCACGCTCGACCGAAACTACTGGCAGCAGTAAGGCGAGCACGAGCACGACGGGCGGCAAAAAATCAATGCCCCGCTTAACCGGGCGGATCGCGAGATAGCCGTCAAAACTTCATCGGCGATACAGTTCTCTTTGTTCGTACCGGATTCAGATCCACATACTGCAGACACGCTAAAATCGCAGCGTCATCCAGCAAAACCTGACTTTTGAATCGACCTTCCCAGAAGCAGCTCGAACAATGGTCTTGTTTATTCGCTTCCTTCGCGATTCGCTCCGACAGAAACCGCATAAACCAGGAAACACTCGACAGGCGAACTCGCTTCTCTTTGAGCCCCGATGTGTCATTCCGAATAGAGTTCAATTCAAACTCCGTCGGTTCAGCCGGACTGCCATCCTTCTTCTTCCGAGCCGGACACAGCATCCACCATTTCCGAGCAACTTCATCATCCGACCACGTCGTCACCACATCATGCCGGATCTTGTCCACAGAGATAGGCTCTCCGCACGCACCGATTGATACAGTGAACGCCTTGAATTTCCCCATCCGCCAACACATCCCGCCGATTCGTTCGTGCCATTTCAGTCATCTCCCGCTGAACGAAAATGCAACAACAGCCTGTCTTGACCCGTGTCTACAGAATCACCAGATCGCTTTCAATAAACGGCTGGCCCCATGATCGGCTTGCTGCAATGCAAGGACCCTCAACCAGCACTTCGTCAGAAAATGGATCCGCGCCATCCTGTGCCAACCAAGCGAAAGGCGTGAAAGACTTTTGAACCACAGATTTCGCAGATTTCACAGATAAACACACTGCCACTCATCCGTGCGATCCGCGAAATCCGTGGTCAAAAAACTGCCGCAGATTTCACTTTGGATGGCCCTGGAGTCCTTGACTTCAGTCTGCGACAGTTGTAAATCACCGCGATATAGTCGCTCCCGGCAATGACTTCAGGCGTTGCATGAGTGATGTCTTCCAGTTGC
>CAZFDW010000970.1:0-1551 GCA_964517865.1 uncultured Chitinophaga sp. | reverse complement strand
GTGTGGAATCAGGTGATGCTGGACGCCAATGCGGGCGATTCTCGCCTGCTGCTTCAGGATCAGGGAGGACCAACTCGCACCTCGCGCGCGTTTGCGATTGTTTCGGTGGCGATGTTCGATGCCTTGAATTCGATTACACCTCGATACGAGCCTTACCTCACAGAATTAACTGGCTACAACGCGGCTGATGAGACATCTGCGGTATCAACGGCAGCCCGGGATACATTGCTGGCCCTCTTCCCGCAACAGGCAGCTAGTTTCACGTCGGCGTATTCGGCTGCGATGGCAAAGGTCAAGGCTGGCGAAGCCCGAGCCAGGGGGATTGATCTTGGTCGCCGAGTGGCTGCGGCGATACTTGCCAAGCGCAGCGATGATAACTCGAATCTGAATCTGCCTTATACGCCTGTCAATGTGTCTGGTTATCATCAGCCGGATCCGTTGCATCCAGATCAGGGGTTTCACGCACCACACTGGGGGTTTGTCGATCCTTTTGTAACCACAAACGTGCATTCGCACTTGTCGTCGCCTCCGCCAGCCCTTGATTCGTTTGAATATGCAGTGGGTTATCAGCAACTGCTGGATTACGGTGGTGACGGAATTCAGTACCCGACGTTGCGAACCAGTCAACAGACTGAAACAGGAATCTTCTGGGCCTACGACGGAACTCCAGGCCTGGGAACTCCGCCACGACTTTATAATCAGATTGTGCGCACCATTGCGATCCAAAAACGGAACTCGGTCGAAAGTAACGCACGCCTGTTTGCTCTCGTCAATCTGGCGATGGCAGATGCAGGAATTCAGTGCTGGTACGCGAAGTATTATTATGAGTTCTGGCGTCCCATCGTGGGAATCCGGAACGGAGATGACGATAGCAACGAATTCACAACCGGCGATCCAACATGGCTTCCGTTGGGAGCACCGGCGACGAATGGTGCTGGCGACGGAGTGAATTTCACGCCGCCGTTTCCGGCCTATGGTTCCGGCCATTCGAGTTTTGGAGCGGCGGCATTTTCGATCACTTCCCGTTTTTATGGCACGAGCGACATTCGGTTCCGATTTACCTCAGACGAATACAATGGGATCAATCGAGGCAGCGACGGGAAAGTTCGTCCCGTAGTAACGCGAACCTACAACAACCTTGATGAAGCGATCCTTGAAAATGCGGCCAGCCGGATCTACCTCGGCATCCACTGGCCGTGTGATGCTTCTGCGGGAATTGATTCGGGCATCGTCATCGCAGAAGAAGTCTATGATTCCGTGCTGACACGCAGAAAAAAGCATTAACGGAAACCCTTGTAACGTGCCGCCGTCAAGGCATTTCATGAACACAGCACCACCTCGTGAATCTATTGACGGAAGCCGGCTGGGCAAGCACAATGACTGGTCGTCACTTCGCGCATACTTCAGTTGTTGATCCTCCATGTCGTCCGCCATTGTCACTCGCTTCGCCCCCAGTCCGACTGGGTTGCTGCATTCGGGACATGCGTATTCCGCGCTGTCTGCATTTGAAACCGCAAGGAAGAATGACGGACGTTTCCTGCTGCGGATTGA
>CAZFDW010000969.1:0-1554 GCA_964517865.1 uncultured Chitinophaga sp. | reverse complement strand
GTTAAAATCTTACGTGCTGACATCAGGCGATACCCTTTCTGGAATCGCTAAACTCCAGCACACGTTTTCAACCACGGCTTGAACTTGGGCAATACATAACGGCCGATTCTCTTTGGCGCGCACACCGAAGTCGCGAGGGCCAGAGGCACTCCAAAACGTCCCGATCGGAATAATTGTCTGTAATGAAAAAAAATTTCTATGCACCTGTGCCGCACAGTAAAGCGCACACGGGGCGTCAGACGAATTAAGTTGACAGTGGAGGCAATCGAATCACTTATTCGTCTTTGGAGAGAGCAGGGATGTTAAAGCGCAGCGTGAGTCTACTGGTCGTGCTGATGATGGCAGGAAGATCAGCAGAGGCGGGAGTCAACCTGTTTGGCAGCATTCCATGTTATGCGGACGACTGTGCCGATGAAACATGTTCTGACAACGGTGTTTCGGTCCCGACGTGCTGTGGCCCGGCTGAGAGTTGCGACACGGGCTGTGGCGAAGGACGCGGGGAACAACTCCGTTCGCTGTTCAGCGGTGACGGTTGCTGCCTGTCGAGCCTTACAAGTCTGATCGGGAAGAGCGATCATTGCTTTGATGACTTCATCAGCCCAATGACAAATCCCCTGTTCTTCGAGGACCCTCGAACTCTGACCGAGGCAAGGTTGATTTTCGCCAACCACAGACTTCCCGGGACATTGGGCGGCGGATCAGCTCAACTGTATGCGATGCAACTCCGAGCGGCGATCAATGAAGATGTTTCGATCATTGCCACGAAAGATGGCTTTATTGTTTCCGACACGCCAGTCATTGCGAACGATGGATGGGCAGACATTACTGCTGGCTTGAAAATCAATGTGTACAAAGATGTCTGCAGTCAGAGTCTGCTCAGCGTCGGCACAACCTACGAAGCTCCATTCGGGTCGCCTCGATCTCTTCAGGGGAACGGCGACGGCGAGTTCCATATGTTTGCATCTGGTGCCACTCGATTTCTGGACAACTATCACTATATGTCTGGTTTGGGATGGCGTCTTCCAGTTGATCAGAGCGCCGAGAGCACATCCATGTACTGGTCGAACCACATCGACAGAAGGATCGGCGACTCAAAGTTCTACGTGCTGGGTGAATGCAACTGGTATCACTGGCTGGCTAATGGCGGCACAACTCCCGCGAACTTCGAAGGTATTGACCTGATCAACCTTGGAAGCACTGCTGTCAAGGGTAATGATCTCGTGACCGGTGCATTGGGCGTGAAGTATAAGCCCAGCGGCAACACAGAGATCGGTGTTGCCTACGAACTTCCACTGACCGACCGTCAGGATATCATGAAGGATCGATGGACGATCGACTGGATCCTTCGCTATTAAGAACCCCCTAACAAAACCTGCGTGAGCCGCGACGTAGCAGTAATCGCAGAACCGACAGGACTGGACGTTGTCGTGGCTCATCGTGGAGTCACACGCTTCAAAATTCGCACGAAGGGGCGGGCCTGCCACAGTTCTGATCCTACGCAGGGCATTAACGCCATCTACCGCATGGCCGAACTCCTATCAGCCCTTCAGGAAT
>CAZFDW010000968.1:0-1556 GCA_964517865.1 uncultured Chitinophaga sp. | reverse complement strand
CGAAGTGACGGGGCAGACGATCAACGTGGACGGCGGCTGTGTGATGCATTCGTAGGATGGCATGAATTTGAGTGGTCGTATGGTTCCTCGACGTGTCCGCCGTGAGTACAGTGCATTCCATGAATGAACATACGACAAATGCACAATCTCGCAAGCGGCTGCTGATGGCCGTGGTTTCTGCCGTCGTGTTGATTTCCCTCGTTTCGCTGGGTCTGTTCTCCATGTTCAGTTCATCGCGACTGAATCAGAGATTAGCGGACCTTCGATCCCGGGGATTGCCGACAAATGCAGTGGAACTGAACGCTTATTATTCCGTGCCGCCGGATGTCACTGACACGACTGAGCTGTGGATCGCGGCAACGACGGCGGTAAAAAATGCCGGGATCGAGCAGCGCGCGGCAAAGATTCCGATTGTGGGATTGGGGCCAACACCGGTTCCGGAACCGGGCAAGGAGTGGACAGAACTGGAAATCTCCAGAACCTTTCTTGAAGAGCTGGACGCAGAGCTGCAACTCATCCGGCGTGCTGCGGACGCCGGAGGCATGGCGAGATATCCGGTCGATTTCACTTTAGGTTTGAATGCAGTCCTGACTGCGCAACAGGAAGTTCGGACGGTCGCCAGACTGCTCACACTCAGCGCGCATGTTCATGCACATACTGGTCAGGATTCCGAAGCGATGAAGGATGTGACTGGAATCTGTGCTGCTTCGGATTCCCTTCGCGGCGACCCTATCCTGATTTCTCAGCTTGTCAGGATTGCGACTCATGCAATTGGCTGCGAGCTGACAGCCGAAATGCTGCCTCACTGCGAATGGACCGATGAGGAACTTGAAAGTCTTCAGGTTGCCATAGGGCGTGCAGATTTTCGCCTGGAGATGCTGAGAGCGTTCCACGGTGAACTTGCAAATTGTCTCACAGCAACCGATACGTCTCCTGCAATCCTGTTTCGTGGTGAAAACAAGCTGAAAGCGATCGAATTGCTGGAAGAGTTCACAGACGGGTTGGGCACGTCGTGGCTGGATGCGACGACGCGACACCAGAAAATCGATGCCGAACTCAAGACCATGTCTGCCAACATGATTTCCCGTATGAAGTACATGAGCATGATGCAGATGTTGCCAGCACTCCAGACGGTCGTTAACGCGGGGATGCGAGCGGAAGCCCGACAGAACTGCGTCGTCGTCACCATTGCCGCTTATCGCTATCGATTTCAGCACGGCACGCTGCCAAATTCACTCACAGACTTCAAAGATCTGATCCCTGGCGATGCATCGGTGAAATCATTGAGGCTGATCGATCCCTTCGATGGGCAGTCGCTGCGGTTCAAGTCAGATAACGACCGCGTGTTGATCTACAGCATTGGTAACAACAAAGTGGACGAAGGCGGGGACATCGCGAACGAAAGACTGCTGGAGGGTGATCTGGGTTATTCGGTGGCTGAATAGCGACGATGGTCGGTCGGCGCTGTCGCTTGTCCCACCCTGCAAGGACATCACAATTTCCGGAGGCCGTCTTCTTTCATCGGATTCGGGATCGCCACATCGACTTCGTCGATG
>CAZFDW010000967.1:0-1571 GCA_964517865.1 uncultured Chitinophaga sp. | reverse complement strand
CTGACGACAAGGGAGCTGTCACGATGGCAGCTTCTGTTGCCTCTGCGATGCTCTTGAGTCGGCAATCCGGAATGTCTGTCTACCAAAGTTCAAAGTTTTCTAAACTCTGTACCCGCAAGCGGAGCAAGGCACGAATGCTCCCTCCCGGAACTTTCCAATCCGGCAGGCTTGCATTGCCGCACCAGACTGCGAAAGTTCCTGCACCACGTACCGCTGTCGCTGACCACTGAGTACTCAAACATGAGTGAAGTTATGCAGATCTGTTCTCAATGGTTGAGCATGTGTCTTGTCGTTCCGGGTCTTGTGATGATCGCGGCTGCTGCCGGGCCGTTCCTGGTGACGGAGGCGGACCAGGTAGAACATGAGTCAAAACCAGCGAAGGAATCCGGAATGACGCTGTCCGATGATCAGGTCGCGGCCTTCGCGGCGCTGGCCCTTAAAGGAATTCCGCAGGAGTATCCCAACAAACCTTCGAATGTGATGACTTCCGCCGAAGACGTAAAATCGCCCGCAGCCATGCATCCTGTTTTCTATGGTTGCTTCGACTGGCATTCGTCGGTACACGGCCACTGGATGCTGGTTCGTCTGTTGAAGCTTTATCCCGACTCGTCTGCTGCCGTTCGGATTCGGGAGACGCTGAATCGGCAATTCACGAAAGACAAGTTGCAGGTCGAAGCGGATTATTTTCAGCCGAAGGAGAACAGGAGTTTTGAACGCATGTACGGCTGGGCGTGGGCTCTGCAACTAGTCACCGAACTTCACGACTGGAACGATGCCGATGCAAAACAGTGGCGGGACAATCTCAGGCCGCTGGAAACCGTCATCGTGCAGTATTCGATGGATTACCTTCCAAAACTCAGTTATCCGATTCGCACGGGAATTCATCCCGATACCGGATTCGCACTTTCACTCGAACTGGACTATGCCCGCCGGACCGGCCACAAGCCGCTTGAGGAAATGATCATCGCCCGAGCGAAGCACTATTACCTGAAGGACGTCAACTATCCGGCACATTATGAACCTTCAGGCAACGATTTCTTTTCGCCCGGTTTTAATGAAGCGGACCTCATGCGGCGTGTCCTGTCCCGCGAAGAGTTTTCCGGATGGCTCGACACGTTCCTGCCTCAGTTACGCACCGGGCAAATGGGTCCCATGATGGAACCTGTGGAAGTCAGCGATGTGACGGATGGACATCTGGTGCATCTCGCGGGACTCGATCTTTCCCGAGCATGGACGATGGCGGGAATTGCGACAGCACTGCCCGAATCTGATCCTCGCAAAGCGTTGCTTCAGGATTCTGCTCGCGCACACTTCGACGCCGGCATGACCTACGTCAACAGTGGACACTACGAAGGCGAGCACTGGCTGGCGACATTCGCGGTGTACTACGCGACTGTTTCGTTTCGGGAAGAATGAGGCTTGGAAAAGGGGTCAGGAACCAATAGTGCTTGACGCGGGCATCGTCCGTAACCGAAACCAGTAAGCAGATTTCGCTGAAATCTGCTGTGCCGACTTCGGCGAAGTCGGCCTACATTGAGTCTTTTCCAAGCCATCAATCAAACCATGTCAAA
>CAZFDW010000966.1:0-1611 GCA_964517865.1 uncultured Chitinophaga sp. | reverse complement strand
TCAAGACGCTGACTGACATAATCGACCAGTGTCGCCAGATCGTATTCGCCGGGAAATGTCAGCCTTGCTGTATCGTCCTGTGCGGGTTGAGGCGAAAACGGCAACGCGGAACAAGTTCCTGCACTCGACAACGTGGCGAGTGCCAACAGCAATATCAGTCGAGTATGCCCCCGCATCAGTTCGATGTGTCTCGTCCGTCGATTCATCCGCTGACGGAAGGGAGTTCGACGTGTAGTCTGAAGTTGCCGCACTGACACAATTCCTTACTGTTCAATGGATTCAAATTCCATGACCGGTGCCGAAGGCAATTCAGAAAATCCCGATGGTGTTTCCGGATACGATGTCGAGATCACATCGTCCGACGGTACATTCAAATGGCTCTGCGTGAGCTGTTGTTGTGCCCAGTCCTTCCATTCAGGCCGAGGGTCAAGATAAACCACTTCTTCCAGCAGTCGCCGTGTCTCCGGATTGAGTTCGCCCTGACGTATTCTGATTCTCGCGTAGTTCGACACAAAGTGATAATTCTGAGGTTCCAGCACGATCGCTTCGGAGTATTGTTGTTCGGCATCCTTGAGTCGATCGGCGGCTTCGTAAACCAGACCAAGATTGTTGTGATATTCCGGCACGCTCGGCGACAGTCGAATGGCAAATTCGTACTCCCACGCCGCAAGGTACAGATTCTTTTCCTGGTAGTAGATTTGGCCCAGTGTATTGTGTGACGGAGCATGATTGACATCAGCAATCAGGGCGAGATCAATGTCTTTTCTCGCGGCTGCCCAATTGTCTTTGTGAATCGCCTTGATCGCCTGGTGATTTTTCTTCGCCGCCATTTCAGTATCTGCTTCCACCTCGGCAGAAATTGTCTCATAACCCCGCTGGGAATCAGAGCGCAGCAGTGCGCAGCCGCTGAGCAGGCTGGCAGCAGCAAAGAGTGCGACGAGGTAAAGGGGTGTGAGCGTCACGCAGCGGAATTCGCAGTCAAAGCATCAGCGGGATTTTTCTGCCGGAGAATAGCGGAACTCCTGCAGGCGGAACCCAAGTGCCCATCGTTCCGCATCCGTTTGCTTTGGCTCCGCCGCAGCGCTGATCGCAACTTCGGCAATTTCTGCCATTGGACAGGAAGCACGGGCGGATTTCAGCACTTGTGAAACCTCTCGCAGAGTCAATGACGTCACCTGCACCTCCGTTTGGCGCATCACAAACTCCCGCGCCGATGCTCGACGTTCATTACCGCTGGAGACGCTCACGGTCGTCGTTGGCAGTGGCTGGATGCGTTGCACGACACTTCGCAGGGTCTCTTCCAACTGATCCTTCGGCAGCATTTCGAAACCTGCTGTTTGCCGGCCATCCGTGAGTTCCCTGATCTCATGGGATAACTCTCGGGCCTCGGCCAGGTCAGCCCCGAATTCCGCAAGGTCTTGCCGCGCGGACATCATCGACCAATACGACATCACACATGCGGCGGTGACAATTGTCATCGTCGCAAGCAACAGGATGCTCGTCCCGCGCAGTTGTGGAATCATGTCAGCGTCCCCCACCTTTCTCAATGGGAGTGATCGTCCACGACACCACACTCTGCCCATTGCCGGAAGTCGCCTTGTCCGTACGCAC
>CAZFDW010000965.1:0-1616 GCA_964517865.1 uncultured Chitinophaga sp. | reverse complement strand
TCAGTTTGTAAACCCAGTGCTGCAGGCACTCCAGCGACTTGGAGGTTCTGCAAGACCTGCCCAGGTTTGCGACCAGGTCGCTAAGGACCTCGGGTTGGAGGGGACTTCAACACTGGAGGAAAAACTGTCGACAGGTGCGTCCAGGTTTGCTAACAAGATTGCGTGGGTGCGGTTGTATTTAGTGCTGACCGGATATCTGGATCGGTCGAAACGAGGCGTCTGGACTCTAACAGAGAAAGGAATGAACGCTCCAGCATTTTCAGACTCAGAAGTGAACGAGCTGCTTCTCGATGTACAACGAAAATCGAAAAAGATCCGGGAGTCAGATGAATCAACTGAGGAGCCCAGTGTTGACTTCGAGGAGTTTGATGACAACGAGGAAACGAAATCATTCACATGGAAACCCATCTTTGCCGAGATCACGGATCGGCTTCTTGAGTTTCGCGAATCCAATCATGACCTGGTGAATCTGCTCCTCGAGATGAAAGAGCAGAGGTTGCCGGTGTCCCCTCTTCTCGACCGGGACGCTAATGGAAATGAGCTAACATTGCAGGAGATCGACCCGTTTACTTTTCTCGGCAATTTCAATCGCGGTGTGACGCACGCGAATCGAACAGCGATGTTCCACTTCCTCAAAGTGAAATGGGATCTGAAGTCGCCCGTTCCGAATGACTATGATGGCGTTCCAGTGGTGAACGCACAGAATTCGTGGTTCATGCCGTTCCAGGCGGACCGGCAGCCGGACCACGTCGACACACTGTGGCAGATGTTTGAGCATGTAAAGCGACTCGACACAGATGCACATCTTGATACGGAGCTTTTTGATCGTTGCCTTGAGCTCTCGCATGTCGGGCCCGCCTATTTGACCATGGGACTGTTCTGGACGCGTCCGGATCGATTTGCCGCGCTTGACAAGAACAACCTGGCATTTGCCGCATCGCTCGGTATTGCGCCAAAGAGACCGAAGACCGGAAAAGACTACATCACATGGCTTGAGAAGTTGGTCGAGAACTTTGGGTGTGATTTTTGCGACTTCTCGTGCAGGGCACATCAGGCAGCAGAAGGGCCCGATACAGACGAGGCCGAACTCGCTCCGCCATACGACTTGCTCTTTGGTGATTTTAACGTCGCAAACCGAGTCCTGGACTACTTTGCGACGGTTGTCCGCGCGCTCGGCGCCGGTGAATGGAGATCCGCAGGTGAAAACGAGCCAGATCCACGTATCAGCATCGGAATCCAGCAATGGAGCGGTCAACGCATCAGGATACGGCTTGTCTATGCGAAATGGGCCGTCTTTGGGTTTCGCAGGAAAAATGGCGTGAGTTCTTATCAGGTCGTACTACCTCGTCATCACAATCTGGCGGACGATCTTCAAGAAACGTTCGAGTTCCAGGAACGAATTGGTGAAGTTCCTTATGTACTCGGTTGGATCCAGGAAACGGCTTTTGAAAGAAAGCATGACGCTCTTTTGCCAGTGATGACCGAAACACTTCGGGCGATCCGCGATCAGTTTACTCATTGGACTTCCAGCCCCTACGCTGCCTCAAACAGACCAGCATTGTATTCAATGATCGTGGACACGAACTCGCGGGCGCTGGGACTTCGAACTCCACTCG
>CAZFDW010000964.1:0-1627 GCA_964517865.1 uncultured Chitinophaga sp. | reverse complement strand
GCTTTGAAGTCGATCGCTCGAAGCCGTTTGGATTCGCGACGTGGCAAACCACCGCAAAACTCCGCAACGTCAAGCTGCGACCACTGCCAAAGACGGAAGAGAAACCGGGCGGAAAAGACTCTTCACGTTAACGATGGATCAATGAGGGACAGAGTTTTTGCACTCCATGCCCGACATCCCAAATCAACTGCTGGCGGCTTTTCCTCCATCTTTCGAATTGTTGCTGGAACGAATCCGTGCTCGCATCGATGACTCCATGCTTATGCACATCGCGCTGGCAGACTATGGCATGAATGCCGATGAGGCATTCGAACATCTTTGTCCAATTCGAGACACCGGCGTGCTGCCCGACGTATTGCCGTGGCATCTTTCGGAAGTGTTGCGGCTGACTAGCTTCAGTCAACCGGACGGACCGAATCAGCAGCCCCTGGAGCCTGATTCAACCAGAATTCGAGCGCATCTGATCCGACTGTTTGTCTGTGCCGTGCTAATGCGGGATGACATCACTTGTGGTCATCTTTTTGCGGACGACATGGACGACTCGATGTTAGCAAGGTGCCTGCTGAGCGTCAACATTCTTGGCCGTGAGTTGAACGAAGCTCTCGGCTGTTTTTTGACCTGGCACCTGGCACGAAAACGAATGTGTAGTCGTCGGGAACTTCCGGCCTTTGCAGTGCTGCTCATCGCCGCGCGGCTGCGTCATGGAAAATTCACGGAAACGGAACTCGGTGAGTTTGCCGATTGGGTTATCGCGGAAGACTCATATGCCTGCAGCTCGGAGGGCGGATTCTGCAGACCTTCAGGATCCTGGCTCCCGCTGACTGACGAACTGTCGGGCATCGCGGGCGTCATCACGCAAGAAGACGTTTCAGCGAAACTGAATCTCTGCACGCTGGTGTGCAACTCATAACCGTTCACTGGTTCCTCGGTCATTCGTTTGCTGAGCAGAGTCGCAGGATTGAACAGGGGCAAACGGAGATAACGGAGGTGGTCACTCCGGTTTTCTCTGTTACCTCTGTTTCCTCCTGTTCAAATCTCGTGGTTCCGCCCTCCGCTCTGTGGTTGTTTTGTGGCTCTTGTGAGTCTTTGTGGCCAGCGCTATTTGTTCCAGGGCTGTTCGCGGGTCACAGGTTTGCTGGCCACAAAGAGGCACAGAATTCACAAGAGGAACAATAGAGACCGCTGCACTACTTCGCAAACAACGCATCCACAAAGCCGTCCGGGTCGAAGAGTTCAAGGTCGTCGATCTGTTCGCCGACACCAATGTACTTCACAGGGAATCCCATTTCCTGGCGGATGGCGATGACCACGCCGCCGCGGGCTGTGCCATCGAGCTTCGCCAGAATGAGTCCCGTGCAGCCGATTGCCTGCGAAAAACTCTTCGCCTGGCTGAGTCCGTTCTGGCCGGTTGTGGCGTCGAGAACTAACAGGCTTTCGTGCGGCGCATCGGGAATGATCTTCTGCATCACGCGACGAATTTTCTCGAGTTCGTCCATTAGATTCTTCTGAGTCTGCAGACGGCCGGCTGTATCCATGATCAGATAATCGGCACCAAGTTCAACTGCCTTCTGCACGCCTTCGTAAGCAACAGCCGCAGGGTCGGAATTGCTCTCCTTCCGGACAATCG
>CAZFDW010000963.1:0-1650 GCA_964517865.1 uncultured Chitinophaga sp. | reverse complement strand
CCATTTTGTTTTAGGAAACAGCGTGTCTCGCTGAGAGATGATGCGGGCACGGGCGTCGGCTTGTGTGAGGACTCGAAACAGATGTCGCACTTCGCTTGCGAAACTGGATTCGGACTGGAATCCGAAACGTTCGCTGAGCTTCTCGTGAATGACCTCGTAGGGATGCTCTTCCGCTTCGACACGAGGATTTTCGATTCGCTGGACTTCGACATCCAGGCCAAATTCAACGCCAATGGCAGCCACCATTTTCGCAATCTGCATTACGCTGAAGACATCCGTGACCTGATTCACGACGTCGTACTGACCGGGTTCCGGCGGAGCGGCGATCAGTCGCGTAATGCACTGCATGGCGTCTCGGAGAGTGATGTAACCACGCATCTGATTCCCGCTGCCGTAAATCGTGAGCGGCATTCCGATGACAGCCTGAGCCACAAAGCGATTCACGACGGTCCCCCACCATTCGTCGATATCCAGGCGTGTGTTGAGATCCGCATGAGCCGTCAGTTCTTCGGAGTAGTTGCCGTAGATGACTCCCTGCATGACGTCGTAACTTCGCAGCCACCAGTATTTACACGCTTCATAGACGCTGTAAGTGCCCTGGACTTTGCTGACGTGATAAAAGCTGACGGGATCGCGTGGCGTGAGTTCTCCGCCAAGGCTCCATTCTTTTCCCTGATACTGCAACACGGCGTCACCGGGAAAAAGACCTTCGAACAGCGGGCGACCGGTGAGGGGACTGCCGTACTCACCCATTGTTCCGAGCTTGATGATTGAGGCATCGGGAGCGTGATCGCGAACACCGAACAGCAGTCCCAATGTGCCGACGACGTTGTTCTGAATCGTGTTCACAGCCTTTTCGACCGACGCCATGCTGTAGGGAGCACTTGGGATTTCCGCGAACTGCACGATGGATTCCGGTTGCACTTCTTTGATGTAGGCAAAGAGTGCCTCGCGATCCATCAGATCGATCTCGCGGAAGTCGATATCAACTCCCAGATGCTTGTTGGCAGCCTGGATCCGGTCTTTCATCGATTGAATCGGCGTGACTGAATGCGCACCGCGTTCTTCCACGAGTTTCCGTCGCAGCATGTTGTCAATGCCGTAGACCTTGCAACCGAGCTTTGCCAGCTTCAGCGCCAGCGGCCAGCCGAGATAACCGTCCATGCCGAGAATCAGCACGCGCATGCCGTCAAGCAGGTAGCCGCTGTCCGTCTTCTTCCATTCCGAGCACGATTCAAATGTGATTGACATCGGATCGAAGTAGCCAATTTCCGGCCGTCGCTTGCATTCCACGACCAGCTGCCCCTGAGCCGCCTTCCGAAACGCGGCCTGTCCACAGGCGCGAAAATCGACGTGGCCTTTGAACTCCACGGCCGGACAACTCCAGCAGGTCTGATTGGCATTATGGCAGGATGATTCAGTCATATTTGGAAATCCGTTTCCGTTCACTCAGCGACTTGGCGAGCGGGGTGGCGTCAGCCCCCCCGGTACGTTGCGATTCATTGGATATTCGGGAATACTCATTTACGCATCCAGGAAGCGTGTCGCCGATACCGGCGGTCAGCCTCGTTCCGCTCAACCCTGGATCTACCCAGGGGCTTACGCCGCCCGGCGCGCCAACTGCGATCGGCGTGGCATCACAACGTCGAG
>CAZFDW010000962.1:0-1655 GCA_964517865.1 uncultured Chitinophaga sp. | reverse complement strand
TTGGCGACGGTGGCGTGATGACAGTCTTTGCGAAGCCTGCCTGCCAGGTTTCGTCCGCCTTAGCCGTTGTACCCACGAAATACAGAGCGCTGATACTCAGGAATATTGTAACCATTCTTCGCATTTCATATCTCCATCGCAAGTGGCGAGCGGCATGCGTCAGCTTGCCGGTACAAGAACGAGGTACCATTGGGCTCACGCCGCTCCGCTCGCCGGACTTATTTACGGCCGAGCGGAGTATAGAATATCACTTTTGACCGTGCGGTATTGAGTTTAGATCAGCTTGAACAGGACTTCTACCAGGATCACTATTCCCGCACCGGCCAGCATCCAGACGACGGAAGCGACGCTGAAAATCTTTCGGTTGCGCCATTTGAGCACCATCGCCAGCAACGGCTCCTTGTAGACCGACACCGGATTCCCCAGCATCGCCGCACGCAGATCATCGATCAGCAGCGACATGTTCTGGTAACGATCCACCGGTTGCCGCTGCAACGCCTTCAAACAGATGGCATTCAGTTCGGCAGAGATTTTTTTCTTCGGTGCTACACGAATGGGTTGACGTGCGGGATCTTCCAGCAGCTTGCGTTTGATCTCCTTGAAATTCTTCCCGGACATATAACTTTCGCCGGTCAGCACTTCAAACAGAATAATTCCCATGCTGTAGACGTCAGAACGTCCGTCAACATCACCCGTTTCGACCGCCTGTTCCGGTGACATATAGAACGGAGTGCCCTGAACATCGCCACGTCCCGTAAGTCGTCCGGACATGACCTGCTTACCGCTGCGGATGAGTTGATCGACATCATCGTTGTCATCCATGTCCCAGACTTTGGCCAGACCCCAGTCCAGAACCATCACTTCGCCGTAGTCGCCGATCATAATATTGGCAGGTTTCATGTCACGATGCACAACGCCATGATCATGTGCGAACGCCAGACACTGGCCGGCGTGAATGAGCACATTCAGGAGGGCGTCCAGCGGATATTGATCCATCGTGGGCTGATGCCTGGCTGAGAGTTGATCGAGGATATCGCTCATATCCCTGCCGCCCAGTTTCTTCATTGTGAAATAGGCATTGCCTTCCGCATCACGACTGAGTTCATAAACCGGTATCGTGGCAGGATGCGGAATTTGAGCCGTCACGCGTGCTTCGCGGAGAAATCGCTTCTGATACGTTTCCAGATTCTGAAACTGTGGTTGCAGCGTCTTCATCACAACGACGCGGCCAAGATTTTCATCGACGCAGGTTCGCAGGATGGCTTCACCACCCTGGGTCAACGGCTGGAAATCGCGATACCGCATGAAGCCATTCTTCACGTGCCTGGGGAGGTCCCGATCGGTTTCGGACAACGCGATATTCTTATTCACAAAAGTATTCCTTGCCTGACTGAGATCGCGGCAAAAATCCCTAGCTTAAAAAAGCAATGGCCCGCTTATTCACGGGGATTGAAGCATCTGGATTTCATTTGCCTACGCGCGCAATCGGGACGTTTTTTCCAGCCACGAAACAACACAAAAAGCATAAAGAAAGCAAAACACGATCCATGAAATGAGTGAGTTTTTGGTAACCGTTCACGACATTTCGAGAATGACAGTGTAAACCACAGATGGACGCGGATGAACACAGATTGATTGTTGATTTCTATCTGTGT
>CAZFDW010000961.1:0-1659 GCA_964517865.1 uncultured Chitinophaga sp. | reverse complement strand
CAAACGCAGCAGTCGTCCGATCTTTGACTGGTTCCTGATGTGTATCGCGTGTCTGCTGCCGCTGGATGTGGCCATTCGTCGCGTACAACTGGACCTGGGATGGGTCAAGCGATTGTTCCGAAGTCATAAGCGCGAATCCACAGGCACCATGGGCGCGCTGTTGCAGCGCGCGGGTGAGGTGCGTGCGTCGATGATCAGGGACCGTGATCAAGTCGCTGGCGGTCCACGTTCGGAGCCCGTAACTGGCCGACCAATGGCGACTCGACCGCAGCGGTCACCTGCGACTACAAGCGAGAAGCCAGAAACCAAACCTTCGACACCCACCGCGCCGCCTTCAACAGGTCCACCGACCGAGGGCGGTACAACATCCCGACTGCTGGAGATCAAACGGCGACGCGAACAGGATGGAGAAGGAAAGAAGGAATAAAGGCGAGCGGCTGGGCGTCAGCCCTCCGTGTGTATTCCCCACTCAACTGTCACAGATCCTAAAATAAATTATGTCTCACAACCCCACAAAACCAGTGATTGCTGCACATCTTCAGTAGGCACGGAGGGCTGACGCCCAGCCGCTCGCCATTTAACATAAGAAAGCCTTCAATTCATGTCCGAGCCACTTACTCCCGCACAACTTCAAGCGGAAGCGGATCAGTTTCGTACCGAGTTTCAAGCCGTCCGTGATGCCGTCGGCAAAGTGATCGTCGGTCAGCAGCGCGTGGTCGAAGCGACGCTTACGGCGCTGCTCTGCGGCGGAAATGTGCTGCTGGAAGGCGTGCCTGGGCTTGGCAAGACGGAACTCGTCAAGGCACTGTCGCAGGTGCTGAAGCTGGAGTTTCGCCGCATCCAGTTTACCCCTGACCTCATGCCGGCAGACGTCATTGGTACGAATATCATGACGACCGATGACGCCGGGAAATACCGCTTCGAATTCCGCCAGGGCCCGATCTTCACGCAGTTACTTCTGGCCGACGAAATCAACCGCGCGACGCCAAAGACGCAGTCGGCGTTGCTCGAAACCATGCAGGAAGGCACGGTCACCACCAGCGGCACGACATATACGCTTGATCCGCCGTTCTTCGTCCTCGCAACGCAAAACCCAATCGAACAGGAAGGCACATTTCCATTACCTGAAGCGCAGCTGGACCGATTCATGTTCAAGGTCGTGGTGCCGTTTCTCTCGCGGGAAGAATTGAATGAAGTCGTGACGCGAACAATTCTCAAGAGGAAAGTTGAATCATCAAAGGTCATCGACGGGCCACGTATTCTGCATTTACGAACCATCCTGGACCGCGTCGTCGTCAGTGATCCGATGCGTGATTACGCATGTCGCATGGTACTCGCCACGCATCCGGATTCTTCGTTCGCGACGGAACGGGTCAAAAAGTATCTGCGCTGGGGAGCCAGTCCGCGAGCCGCTCAGGCACTCATTCGCTCGGCCCGTGTCCGAGCGCTGAGTCTGGGCCGCGCTCATGTTTCGTTCGACGACATTCGGCACTACGCCCAGGAAGTTCTGCAGCATCGAGCTCTGCTCAACTACGACGGTCAGGCAGAGAACATTTCGATCCGCGATGTGATCGAAGAATGTGTCAGCAAACTTCCGATGGAGGCGTAATCAGAGTAGGCCGGACCGCAGCGAAGCGGAGTTCCGGCAGATCGGTGAAT
>CAZFDW010000960.1:0-1660 GCA_964517865.1 uncultured Chitinophaga sp. | reverse complement strand
GACCGGCGTTGTTGGTGAAGTAACCACACACGGTCTGAATTTCCGTCGCGGCCTTGCCCTTGAGTTTCTTCATCGTCGCCATGCGACGCAGACCAGTGATCACGCTGTTCACGTCACCCGACAGAATCCGTTCCAGTCGTCCGCGAGCGAAAGATTCCTGCTGTTTGCGCTGCGAATGAAACACTTTGGCGGCTTTCCACACGTACTGCGACACATGCAGAATATCCAGAATTTCGACCACACGTGCCGACACATCCGGATCCAGAGACGCATGCATGGCGTCCCACTGGCTGGGCGAGCCGTCCATCAGTGCGACCAGCGGTTGCTTCAGTTGCAGCCGATCGCGAATCCGTTGACTGGCCCAGCTGAACGCTTCGATCTGGCCGGAGATCATTTCCGGCCCTTCGCCCAGATCACGTTCGCGGGCGAAACGCGCCGACAGTTGTTTCGTCACGGGAATCGGACGAGGCTCGTGATCGGTGGAATCTTTCGCATCGCGAAACAGAGCCGCGACGATGTCCGCGGGCTTCCGCACGTAGCGATCCACCGAATAGACACAGGCGAGCGTCGCCATGCGACGATTTCCCCGACGTTCGGCAGGATCGAAGATCGGCACGCGAGCCAGATCCGGCTTGACCAGAGGAACACCCTTTCCATCACCTGTGAGAATCATCAGCTCACCTTCCTCTTCGACGGGCGGAGCGGTAAGCTCGTCGAGATAGTGCTCCGCCTGCCAGCCGACACGCTGATTGATTCGCTCCAGTGTTTCCTTGGACAGCGTCTGCCGCATCACTCGCGCGATGCCGTCCAGCGAACGATCAAAAGCCTGCTCGACACAGAAGCACTGCGAGAATTCCTCAAACAGGTACGACGCATATCCCGGCGGCAACTGCATCCGGGCATCGACCGGACGCAGTTCAATCTTCCTCTTTGGCCCGCGAGCGTAAACGTAGGCCTGAATCTGAAACAGCCCGAAGACGGTCTGAAACGGACGATTCACCGGTTCGGCGCTCCGCTGAAGCGTCACGCCTTCGTCCGTGGTGACAGTTTCTCCCAGATCCCCGTCACCCTGCTGCGAGATAAACAACCCCGTGCCCAGATTTGCCATGCGGTGGATCATTTCATGCCATTCCGACTCGAACTCATGAAATGCCAGACCTTTCTCTGCTGCCATGCAAATCCACTGGCCCATCTTTCCAGCCATGTCCACCAGCGAATTTTCCGTGCACGAATTGCCCTTGCCAGTCTCAGACTTTTTAGCGATGCTCATCACTCGGCCTCCTTGCCTTTGAAGAATGAAGTTGTGATACCTCCATCTTCGCAAAGAGGCCGTTTTTATGCGCCCTCAGTTCCAATGACCAGATTTACCCAGTCGCTCCAGTTTCAATGCGGCCTGCCAGCCACACCCCGAATCGTGGGACGCATGTGCGTCACTGGCGAACTATATCGCCCGGAGCTTTCTGTAATTTGAGGGAGAACGAAATGATGAAGAGAGTTATTCATACCGGCATGGCTGCAAGGCCGGTTCGACGTGGTTTCACGCTGATTGAGCTGCTGGTTGTGATCGCGATTATCGCTGTCCTGATTTCTCTGCTGCTTCCGGCTGTGCAGCAGGCCCGCGAAGCGGCTCGCCGGACTCAGTGCAAGAACAATATGAAAC
>CAZFDW010000959.1:0-1676 GCA_964517865.1 uncultured Chitinophaga sp. | reverse complement strand
ACAACGAATAACCACGATCCCACCTGGTGAAGACATCTCAGAGTTTCTCAGCGGGCATGCCGACGGCAAAATTGTCAATCGGGAACCAAGCGCACGCTTCGACGATTACGTTGATCCTGCGCCCGCGCCTCCGGAGTCTTCGGACGCCGTCATTCGTCAACAATTGCAAGTCCTGACTTCGATTGCGGCCCGTCTGTAGACCGACTGCAATTTCAGCTGGAACGCGATGGCCTCTGCGAAGTTCTGCCGGAATATAGACACTCACGTGCCTGTTGCCTCTGCATGTAGATGCAGCGTGTCGCAGGCACGTGATTTGACGATTGTAAGTTGCGCCACTGTGGCCAGCTGACAATCCAGTTCCGCCTTCCCGGTGTCATGACGTTCATTCTCCGCGTTTTTCTCTGGCAGTTCGTCGGCATTGCGGACGAAGAAGCTGCTGGGAAAGCATTCGCGAACGCTGGCCTGCGCGAGATCGGCTGGCATCAGGATTCTCGGCTTGTCGTGTCAGGATGAATTCCCCGATAATGCAAATCCATGTTTCACGAGCAGGAGCCAGGTCATGTCGTCGGGAAGTGTTGAAGATCGGATCATTCAGCTCGAACAGAAAGTTCGGCAGCTGGAGGAAGTTTCACGGCCTGATGCGAACGCACCACCATGGTGGGAGCGCGTGGCGGGGGCCTTTAAGGACGATCCTGTGAACGCTGCAGCCATGAAGTTGGGGGCGGAGATACGCAAGGCAGATCTTCCTGAAGAACAGAAGTCTGCGACGCCCTGAATCGCGACCAGCTCGTCCGCTACTTCAGATTCGGAGGGTGTTCTCCCATGGCGACCCATAATCGGCGAACCCGCGTCAGTTGCGGTCGGTTCATTCTCAGCGTGGCGATCGTTACCTGGCCAGTAAGCGTCAGGCCAATGAGTTCGGTCGCACCCTCGTTCCATGAGAAATGCTCATTCCATGAATCAAGATGAGGATGAAACAGCGCGGTCATCCGTGTCTGCTCGTCACCGGAACCAAAGGTCCGATCAGACTTGTATCGATTGCAGGTCGGGCACGACAAGCGCAAGTTCTCAAAGGATGTGGCTCCACCGAGTGAACGTGGCAAGATGTGTTCAAACTCGAAGATCACGACCGTCAATGCTTCGGGCGTGAGACAGTAAGCACAGTGATCGCGAAATTGCGTTCGAACCCGTCTGCGAAGTGCCGCCGGAACGTAGACACTCACGCGCCGCTCGCCTCAGTTTGCTGACGGAGCGTGTAGCGGGCACGTGTCTTGAGGATTGTCAGTTGATCGACTCTGGCCAGCAGACATTCCAGCTCCGCCTCCCCGGACTCATCTAGTTCATTTTCCAAGTTCTTCGCCAGCAGTTCGTCCAGACGATCCTGCGACGCGGGTGCAAGAGTGCTGTTTGCCAGCGCTTCCAGTTCTTCGTCGCTTAAGCTTGTGAGTAATTCAACGTCTGTGTGCATATGCCGTGCCCTGTAATTGCTTTGTCGTCGAGAGCAATGATCAGGATTGACAATCAGTCTGTCCCGGATCAGTTGCGCCAGTATCCGAATAAGATCCGAAAGTTGCAAGCACGTTTATGCAGCAACGGATTTGCTCTCGACGCGGCCGTTCCGGCCTATGCCGCTTTCTGCAGGATCGTCTGAGCTTTAAAGTCGTTGCTTTCCTGCA
>CAZFDW010000958.1:0-1677 GCA_964517865.1 uncultured Chitinophaga sp. | reverse complement strand
TTCTGGTGGCTGAGGCCGGAGCGGTACGAAACACGGTCCGCCTGGCTGGAATACGGAATTCATGGCTATCTGTTTTTCATCGCGTTCAACGGTGCCGTAATTTTCGAATCCGGTGTCACCCGCATTGGCGGGACGGTGGCACTTGTGATCTTCGCGGTGATGGTATTGCGACGGCAATTGAAGGCGCGGTGACAATCGTGCAGCTTGGCAATCGGGAATCGCAGTTGGCGGATTGGCTCACGTGGCTGGTTATCGCCCCAGAAGAGGCTGAAAACCGATTGTTCGCACGCACCTTTGGAGCAATCCCGGTTCCATAGGCTGACATTTCGGCGATGAAACTTATTCCAGCCAAAATCCTTATAGAACTTTCCCCATGCCAGAATGTTTTAACCGCACGCAGTGACAAACACTTTGTCTTTCCGGTTATAGTCCGAGTTGAGCAGGCTGGCACATGATTCAACAGTGTTTCAAAAGTGAGATCTCCCATGGCTTGTAATGTCTTCTCTTTAGGATGCGGTTTCATTGTCCTCGTGTCACTGACCTCCTCGCTGGCACCGTTAGGAAACGCGGATGAACCGAAACCGGTGAGCCACCGGATTATGGTTTGCGAGTACAGCGATGCCGCGCATCGGCTGGTAGAGATTTCGACCGAAGGCAAACTGACGTGGGAACACAGGTTTCCGTCAATTGCAGTTTGTTTCCGCATGACGGGCGAAGGCAAAGTCGTATTCGCTGATGGCGGCAATCCTTCAGGCATTCAGGAGATCGATCGAAACCACAAAGTCACCTTTGACTATCGGGCCAAATGCGAACAGTTGTTGACCTGCGACGTCCTGCCCAACGGCAATTTTCTCCTGGCGGAACAAGGTCCGTGTCAAGCGGTGGAAATCAACGCCGATGGCGACGTTGTATCGACAGTGAAATTGAGCACCACCGAGAAGGCTGCCCACCTCCAGCTGCGCTGCCTGCACCGGTTACCGAATGAGCACTTACTTGCATGTCACGAAGCGGAAGCGGTCGTCCGAGAGTACGACTCAGACGGCATGATCGTGTGGGAGTTTCCGAATGTGACAAATGTGTTTGAAGCCTTGCGCTTGCCGAACGGCAATACACTGATCGGTTGCGGCACGGATAAACGGATCATCGAAGTCACACCGGAGAAGAAGATCGTCTGGGAATTCACCGCTGCCGACGCGCCGGAACTGAACCTGTCGTGGATCACAAGCCTGCAAATCCTGAAGAACGGCAATCTTGTGATTGCGAATTTCCTGCGTGGGCAGGAAGGCAACGGCGCGCATGCTTTTGAGGTCACGCACGACGAGTCGAAGAACGTCGTATGGAAGTACGCCGCTCACGACGTTGTGAGATCCATAACAATGGTACGAGTTCTGGATGATGAATGACGTCGTCCGCACGATCTCGGTCAACGAAATCAGTCGCATCTATCGCACGACAGAGACACGATATCGATTGGGACTGATTGGACGTGCAAAGTGGCTCCTGAACGAGGTCAGTGGAGACTGGGAAATCGGCTACAAATCGGGAATTTGAGCGGGTGTGGCCACACCTGCAACCATGTGTTTTCATGCGTTCCCTGAACTATTTCAGAACGTGGAAACCATATAAAACACTGGAAACGCTGAAAACTCTGTTCGTTTGTGCCGTACGATGTGACCG
>CAZFDW010000957.1:0-1685 GCA_964517865.1 uncultured Chitinophaga sp. | reverse complement strand
ACCGCAATCCAATGACTGCCCTGTTCTCCCTGAGCGTAATGCTCCAGCGATACGCGACGCCAATGGCCGGTCTCACCAATACACTGCACCGCTTTTTCGGGATGCGTCAGCTCTCGATAGTCAGTGTTCCATTCGTTGGCGATAACCAGCAAGCCGCTGTCACTCATGCGCGACGATAATTCGATTGCGAATTCGCGAATCTCTCGTGCAGACAGATAGTAGATCACGTCGGAAACGAGACACACCTGCACGTCATTTGCAGGAATTCGATGTCGAATATCCACGCATTGGAACTGCAGATTATTCAAGCCGTCACAGTATTTTTTAGCCCTTTGAATCGCTTCTTCTGACAGATCACAGGCAACCACCTGCGTGGCCCGTGGCGACAGTTGTCTGGTCACAAATCCTTCAGCACAACCCACCTCAAGCACGGTCCCTGAAATCTCCGCAGGGACTCTCGCCAGGATTCTGGCCAGTCGTTCGGAATGCAGTGGATTTTTCGTGTATCCCCATGCATCCTTCCGACACTGGGCGTATCGATTCTGGAACTCACGCCCTGACCAACCCCGCCCGGTGAGCCATCGCAGACGCTTAACAAGCTTTGTGAACATCTGACTCAAGGCACAGGCCAAAAAGAACGATCGTCTGTAGGATGGACATTCATGTCCGTCGGACTGCCATGCAATACTGTCGAAGCGAAGGTTAATGTCGATTGCTGAGTGAAGAATCCGGCTTAGCTGGCCCTGCCAACCGAAAACTGAATACCGAAAACTTGCGATCCACTGCCACCTGCCTATTGAAGACTGCGGCGAAGCCGACTAGCTCCTGCCGTCCAGTTTGCCAAACAAACGTCCCAAATCGACCTTCCAACCAGGCAAGACATCGCGTCCGTCAATGATTTCCTCTTCTGTGGCAACGCTGAATGATTCCGGATCTGTATAAACGGCGACGGTTCTCGATTGTGGATCGACCATCCAGACAAGTCGCACTCCGGCCTGAAAATACTCGCGGCGTTTACGTGCCATCTCACCCCGGGTGTTGCCGGCACTCAGGACCTCGACAACAAAATCCGGCACCAGTTCAGGCACAGGATGCGTCGGTAACTTTCCATCGGGCATTCGTTCCCAACAGAAAAATGCCACATCCGCAGCCCGAGCGGTCTTGTCAAACAGGCGAGTTGTCCCATCGGGTCCCGTCACAACACCCATCGGATGCGACTCAAGAAAATTGCCAAGCCATCGCACCAGAACCATCGCCAGCAAGGATTCCTGCCAACCCATCGGTTTCTCCACCAGCGTTCCATCAATCAACTCACAGAGGCGATCGCCTTTAACTTGGGCCTCGATTAAGTCCACCAGCGTCGCCGAGCCGGGTGCGGGGATCGCACGCAGCCGGGATGGCGTAATTCCGCCCAGATCCGCTAAACGGTCCTCAAGCGAGACCGTCACCGCCGCATTCATGGCAAACCGTTTTGGAATTTCTGCTGTGCTCATCACATCATCCTACCACAAGCAGCCCTGTCCACCCAAGCGAAACGCACGAGCCCCCTCGCCGCTCGCCGATTGGAGACTGGAGAACGGAGATTGCTGACTCCGGCGTGGCTGGCCCTGCCAACCGAAAACCGAAAACTTGCGATTCACTGCCCCTCGCCCCTCGCCCCTCGCCCCTCGCCCCTCGCCACTCGC
>CAZFDW010000956.1:0-1689 GCA_964517865.1 uncultured Chitinophaga sp. | reverse complement strand
CAAACAACAAAATCTGGTTCCGAGCGAACTCGCGCACACGATTTGTCGTTGAACCCTGTATTCGACTTGACTGCGCCATTTGATGGAGCACCGCCGACTTGGCGAATCAAATTGTTTTGCCTGATGGCGGAGTTCCAGCGGCACTGCATGCCAGACTGGAAAGTTTTCAAAGAATCGTGAGACTGTGCCTGGCAGATGAGTCTCGTTTGTCGCACTCTCAGCCGCATGAAAACGCGGTCGCTCGTGATTTGTTCTCCCATTGATCTGCTCATTTGAAATACGGAGACATCCCTATGTCACTCGTCCGACAATTTGAGCAGCTCTGGAATTCTGCTGCAGATCCACCGGACGTGTTTTCGTTTCTGAAGCAGCAGGATAGCGCGGATTCTGATCAATGGCTCAGGGTTCTGCAGACTGACCAGCGACACCGCTGGGTGACGGACAAACCGCTGACGGTGGAAGATTACCTCGCGGGTCTCCCGAATCTGCCCGGCAACGTGGACTGGAAACTGCAACTGGCAATTGGCGAATTCGAAGCACGGCACAAGACGGATCGGCCGCTTGGCATTCAGGAGATTAGCTCAAGGTTTCCGGATCTCAGCGACACGCTGCGGGAGCGACTGCGGAAACTGACTGCAGAGGATCAGCCATCAGCGGAGATGGACAATGAGGCACGTGAGCCTTCGGCTGTCGGCATCCTGATGGAAATCGACCGGCTGTGTGATGCATTTGATGCCGCATGGATGAACGGGTCTTGCAGGCCGCGACTGGAAGAGTTTCTGGATCAGGCAGCAGCACCGGCACGTGAAACGCTGCTTCCGGAACTGGTCAAAACGGAATTGTGGTGGCGGGCCCAGCGTGGTGAAGTACCGAAGCCCTCCGATTACGAATCCCGGTTTCCCGAACACGCCAGGCTGATTCGGGAATTGCTGAACCAGCCGATCGTGAGTTCTCGCCGTCGATCTCGTCAGGCTGCGTTTCTACCAGCTGACCCGCTCCTGCGTACGGAAATCAGGACGCAGCATGGTGTTTCGTCTGCGGTCAGTTACATCAGCAGTCTGTCCATTGGAGTCCAGCAGAAAGGCCGATACCGGCTGGACCGCGTCCTCGGTGAAGGGGCGTTTGGTCGAGTCTACCTGGGATATGATGAAGAACTGCAGCGGCAGGTGGCGATCAAAGTACCTACCAAAGAACGGTTTCAGAAGCCGGAAGATGCCGAAACCTATCTGGCCGAAGCTCGCACAGTGGCCAGTCTGGATCATCCGCATATCGTGCCGGTGTATGACATGGGTCGAACTCAGGATGGTTCGATCTACGTCGTGTCAAAGTTTATCGAAGGCAGCACGCTGGAAGGACGGATCAAGTCGGCCCGGCCCACAGAACGTGAAACCGCCCGGCTGCTGGCGACGGTGGCAATGGCTCTGCAGCACGCTCATCAGAAGCGGCTGATCCACCGGGACATCAAACCGGCCAATATCCTGATCGAAGACAAGAGCAACACTCCGTATGTGGCCGACTTTGGATTGGCGATTCGTGAAGAGGATTATCTGAAGCAGAACGCCATCGCCGGAACTCCTGCCTACATGAGCCCGGAACAGGCACGTGGCGAAGGTCATCGCCTGGACGGTCGTAGCGACATCTTTTCCATGGGAGTGATCCTGTATGAGCTGCTGACGGGCAGCAAGCCGT
>CAZFDW010000955.1:0-1690 GCA_964517865.1 uncultured Chitinophaga sp. | reverse complement strand
GCGAGGTTCATGGCGTGGGCCACGTCGATGGGCTTGTACTCTTCGGATTTCGCCACGTACTGCACCGCCGACTGGGCGTCTCCACGGCGGTAGGCCAGGAGTGCGCGGCTCGCCCAGGCCCACGGCAGTAGCCCTTCCGGCAAGGTTCCGTCGTCCAGCGATTTGGCGAGCAGGTCCCCACGAAGTTTCGCGAGGTCGATTGCGTCGGCTCGCAATAAAGATGCCTTGATGACCCGTTCGGCGGTTTCCGGAAGCTTCGATTCCGCAAAGCGATGCACCATGCGACTACAGAAATCGGAATAGATACTCGCATCGTCGGTCAACGCCAGTACCGGCGCAATTCGAAGCCATACGAGCGTGTCTTCCGGATTTTGCTCGATGACCTTCAGGCCAAACGGAGCCGCCTCATTCCAGCGTTCGGTCTGCTTGAAGAAATCGAAGGCGGTCTGTGTCAATTCAGGTCTTAGAGCGACCGCTCGCTGCCAATCGGCTATCGCTCGATCCAATTGTTCTGCCGCGAAGTATGCCTGCCCCCGATTTACGAGCAACGCCGCGTCCGTGGTATTGTCATTGATCAGCTTACTGTACGCTGCAATCGCACGTTCCCAGTTCTTTTCTGTGACATAACGTTCAGCGATGCTGGACTCCACGGACGGGACTGCTTCGATCAGTTTGTCGAGCGATTGTTGGTCGTTCATCAAGGAATACGCGGCTGCTAGTCTGGCCCAGGGATCGGTGAGCTTCATCGCGACAAAGCGCGCCTGTTCGCGTTCAGCCGCTTGACGATCATCGCTGACAGACAGGCGGAAGCGACCGAGTAATGCGGGCCACTCGCCCACACCAGTTTCGTGATGAAAATCCAGGACAATACGAATGCTGCCCGCATCAGACCGGGATTCCGGATTAACGAGCTTGAACACCGCAGTCTGATTTTCCCCGATTCCTCCGGAGATGCTCCAGCCCGATTCGTCTGGTGACAAGGAATTCTTCGCGGGTCGTTCTTCAAAGCTGGCCCATGCAGCCTCAAGCGGAATGGCGTTCGCGGATTTCGGTTCGCTGCCGCTTCCAGCAAACACCTGGAACTCACTGAGCACGAAATTCCCGGAGCTGTGCGTCCCGGGACCTCCATTTGGCAGTCGGTCTTCTCGCAGAGCTTCGAGGCGGATGGCCGTTACACCGGCGGGTAGTTCACTGACATCAATCGTGAACGTGTCCTTCATTTGCAAATTGCCGCTCACGAACACCGAGCCATCTTCCAGCGATGTCAGCGTCGCACCGCCCGTGGATTTCATCCCGGTCGGCTTGAGCACGGTCCAGTGCGTCGAGTCTGTCAGCAGCGCATCGGCAAGTGAGCGTGCGGCCAACTCATTCGGTTTCAGCTCCATGGATTTTTTGAGATCGGCGCGGCCGGCTTCGGTCTGGCGCTCCTTCAGCAGAATGGTGCCGCGTGCGGCGAACAAAGAGGCGTCCTGTGCCCCCGCTTCAATCGCCTGATTCAGGAGTGGCAGCGCTTCATCGCCGCGGTTGAGTCCCAACAGGACACGGCCGCGCACTCCGAGGAAGTCCGCCGAATCGGTCAGCGGCGGCGTCACTTCGTTCAGATCAGCGAGCGCATCATCGGGGAGCCCAATGCTGACGAGCAAACGGGCGCGCGCCAGAATCCTCGCGCCGCGGGAAATTTCGATGGCGC
>CAZFDW010000954.1:0-1691 GCA_964517865.1 uncultured Chitinophaga sp. | reverse complement strand
TACATGCTGCCCGTTCAGGGCAGTTGGAGCGAAGAGGATTTCCTGAAGTTTCACACCAACAGAATGGCCGAACTTGTTGACGGACGACTGGAGATTCTGCCCATGCCGACGCTCAAACATCAAAGAATTCTCCGATGGCTCCTCGGGATGTTCGAGGCTGCCGCTCCCGGTGGCTCAATAACTCTTTTCGCACCGCTTCCAACCCGACTCTTCCCCCGTACGATTCGCGAACCGGACCTTCTGTACATCGCACCGGAAAATGTTCCGGGGCCGGATGTCGAGTATCCGACTCACATCGACCTGGCACTGGAAATCGTCAGTCCCGGAAAAGACGCGCGACAGCGCGACTACGACGACAAACGCATCGATTACGCCCGAGCCGGGATTTCCGAATACTGGATCGTCGATCCGCTGGAAAATCAGGTCACCGTTCTCGTTTTGAGGGAAAGCAACTACGCTGAGCATGGCATCTTTCGCATCGGCGACGAAGCCGCCAGTGTGCTGCTGCCCGGACTCCGGATTGACGTTCGCGCCATGCTGAACGCATAGTAGCCGAATTCGTGCGTTTTCGGTCGGAATCGTAAGGACCGATGATTTCTTCATGTACCCGACAGTGTCTCGTCGGGCTATGCCTGAGTTGAGTGTGAAATCCGCTTCATCACCTGTCGAAGAATCAATGGAAAAAGTCCGAGCAACGCGAAGGCCGAAAGGATCTGCGCCATTTGTCCGGTCGTAAAAATCGCATGGATGCCTTTGTCTGCCAGCGTCTGCAGATCCGGGACTCGACTGCCGGCATAGACGTAGACCATCGTGCCGGGCAGCATCCCCAGTTGGCTGACCCACCAGAACGTGCGGACGCGAATGGGCGTCAGGCCCATGACGGCATTGATCACAAAAAACGGTACCGCAGGAATGAGACGCAACGTGAACAGATAAAACGCGCCTTCACGCTGCAGCGCGGAGTTGAATTTTTCCAGCCGGTCACCGAAGCGATTTGTGATCGATTGTCGAAACAGATAGCGACTCAACAGGAACGCGACGGTGGCACCTGTGGTCGATCCCAGGCTGACAAGGATGAGGCCGCGCCAGAAACCAAAGAGCCATGCCATCAACAGCGACATGGGTGTTGCTCCGGGAAGCGACAACCCCGTCACAGTCACATAGATCAGGAACGCGAACAGATAAATCACGATCGGATGATCGATTTGATACTGGCGAAACGCGGCTTCCCGAGTTGCCAGCTTCGGCAGAGTCAGCTCACCGCCGAACATCCAGAATCCAATCCCGGCAACTGCCGCGAACAGAACCAGGACAGCATATCGCAGCCATGGGCGTTTTGCCTGCGACGGTGCGGTCACAGAATCGGTGTCAGCGGATGAGGACGTGTTGTGCATTCGGTCGAATTTTTCCCGAGTCAGTGCCATGGACCGTGCGTAAAATTCTGTTCCGATGAGTATAGTTCATACGCTTCGCCGATTGCTGGCGAGTCCACGACTTCCGAAAGAAAGCATCCGATGTTCCGTTCCGCCGGTGCCATTGCTGTTTATTGTACTTTGTTCTGCGTGATGAGTACCGAAGCGGTTCCGTCTGGGGCAGACGAGGGTGTGGTCGCGGATTTCGGTGAGACGGCAATCGACGTTGATTCCCGGGAGGGCGAGGCTCCTGCCGAGCCGACGACGGATGGCGAAACG
>CAZFDW010000953.1:0-1707 GCA_964517865.1 uncultured Chitinophaga sp. | reverse complement strand
ACTTATGGGACAGAAATCCTCTGGAAGTCGCCATGCTCGGATTGCAGAAAATGAAAGATGTGGCGGAACATTAGTTGTGCGGCAGTGTCCGGAAGCATCGTCGTCCGATCCACATGGGCTCGTGGTAGATTCATGATTCCAAATGCGGGCTTTGCCCACAACGCAGAGTTGCCCCGTCACTCCGTGGCGGGAAGACTCGCGTCGGAGACACGAGCAACGATGATGCGTGCACCGTGCGCTCATGATTCTGAATAAGGCTCTAAACAAAATCCTACGTCACCCCAGCCGAGGACGCTTCATGTTTCGCCGTTTGATCGTTTTTGTGCCTGCCTGCCTGTGTCTGGTGGAACTCGATGTTTCCCGAGTGACGGCGGCGGACCTCGCGGCGGACCTGACACCGATGATTGAAGCACATCCGGGTGAGGTCGGCGTCTGTATTCGCCACCTCGAGACCGGTGAACAATTTACCTGGCAAGCGGATACTGTGCAGCCGACCGCCAGCCTGATCAAACTTCCATTGATGGTGACCGCCTACCGCCTGGCAGATCGCGGTGAACTGGATCTTTCAAAACTGATTACACTGACGGAGGCCGACAAGGTGCCAGGATCGGGGATACTGACGGATCATTTTACTCCCGGGCTCACGTTGTCAGTTCGCGACACGATCCGCCTGATGATTCGGTACTCGGACAACACGGCAACGAATCTTGTGGTCGATCAGGTTGGGCTGCCAACCACGGCTGCCACCATGGAATCGCTCGGGTTTCCACAAACCCGACTGAACTCAAAAGTCTATCGTGGCGACACATCGATTTCCCCCGAACAAAGTCGACGGTTTGGGCTGGGCAGCACAACGGCCCGCGAAATGGTCGATCTGCTGGAGCAGATTCACAAAGGCACCGTGGCTTCGGAAGATTCCTGCAAGGCCATGATTGAGCATTTACTGGCGTGCGATGACAAAGCCATGCTCGTGAGGGAGCTGCCCAGGGGTACTAAGGTCGCTCACAAATCAGGTGCAGTTTCGACCAGTCGCTGTGACGCAGGGATCGTGTTTGGTCCCAAAGGGCCGTTCGTCATCTGTGTGCTCACGACAGAGAACAAGGACCGAAGCTGGAACGATGACAACAATGCCCAGGTTCTGATCGGTCGAATTGCGCGCACGGCGTTTGATCACTTCAACCCGGAATGGGAACGCAATGCATCGGGCGAGCCGACGGAACTGAAACTCGGGGCCTTCGGGACTCGCGTTGAGTTTCTCCAGAGAACTCTGAATGCCCGGTCGCAGCCGTCGCCCGATCTTGGTGTGGATGGCGATTTCGGGCCAGCCACGGAGGCCGCAGTCAAGAGATTTCAGGAGGCGAATGGGCAACCGACGACTGGAATTGCCGATGCATTGCTTTGGCAGGCATTGGGTCCAGTCGTCGAAGAATCTGCCATTCCGAGTCCGGAGATCGTGAACGCTGAGACACTGACGCGGCAACCAATGGATGCTCTCGACGGACTACCGTTTGTTTCCTGTGACGGCTGGATTATCGTCGATGCGGCCGATGGAAGAACGGTCGCTGGCCATGATGTTGCGACGCCACTACCTTTCGCGAGCACCACCAAGATCATGACCGCATGGCTCGTTGTGCGCTTGGCGGATGAACACCCTGAAGTCCTGGACGAGATGATCACAATTTCGCCCCGCGCCGACGAAACACGGGG
>CAZFDW010000952.1:0-1718 GCA_964517865.1 uncultured Chitinophaga sp. | reverse complement strand
TTTGCTCAGCAAGATCCTTTTCGGTCTTGCGAGGCATTGCCCTGGTGGAATCCTCGCCTTTGTCTGCGGTGAAATAAAAAGCGCAGATTTTGAACACAAATGTGGGTAACGACAAGGCTTCATGCCGGTGGACCGAAGGTATGGCAACTCCGCTTCCCGGACTGAACGTTGTTAAATTCGTCTAATGTGCCAAAATCTTTAAACTCCGCGCTCCCCCTGACTGCGGATGGCGTCTGGATCTTTGGAGCTGTGGTATTTCTCCACGGCCATCGTGTGATGTGCTTCATGCGGAGGAGTCAGTGATGATCGTGAAAACTGGTTGGTTATTGGCCGTACTGATCCAGTGACTGACTCTGAAGAAGTGCGGAAAATTGTCGAGGCACTTCCCAGGTAGAACGCGGCGGCATAGATCATGTTGCCCTTTCGGTCACCAATGCTGACGTTGTGAATCTGCAAGAGAAACCGCACATCATGTCTGATACCAGCCCAACACAGACCGGTCCTGAGTCGAACGACGAGCAGCAGCTGGAAGCGGTCATTGCCGACTACATTCGCGCCTGCGAGTCCGGCACTCCGCCGAATCGTCGCGAGATCATGGAACGCCATCCGGACCTTGCGGACGACTTGCGGCAGTTCTTTGGCCAGCACGACCGTATGAATCAGATGGCCGAACCCATTCGCGACTTTGGTGATTCTGTGACTCACAACGTGGGGCCCGGTGAGCAGTTGAGCTATGTCGGGAACTACGAATTACTGGAAGAGATCGCTCGCGGCGGCATGGGAGTCGTCTATAAGGCTCGGCAAACCACATTGGGACGGATCGTGGCCGTGAAGATGATCGTCAAAGGACGTCTCGCCAGTGAACAGGACGTGCAGCGTTTCCTGATTGAGGCCCGCGAGGCCGGCGGACTGCAACATCCACACATCGTCGCGATTCATGAAGTCGGTCAGCACGAAGGCTGGCATTATTTCTCGATGGATTTTGTGCAAGGCCGCGATTTGTCGGCGATTCTCCGCGAAAACCTGTTGTCGCCGAAGCAGGCTGCGACCTATGTGCAACAGATGGCCGAAGCGATTCATTACGCGCATCTGCAAGGGACGCTGCATCGCGATCTGAAACCATCCAACATTCTGATCGACGAACACGATCAGGTCCGGATCACCGACTTCGGGCTGGCGATGCGAGTCGATGGTGACAGCGATCTGACGCAAACCGGCCAGATTCTGGGCACCCCCAGCTACATGCCGCCGGAGCAGGCTCAAGGGAAACGTAGCCTGATCGGTCCCGCCAGCGATGTGTATTCGTTGGGCGCAATCCTCTACGAATGCCTCACCGGTCGCGCTCCGTTCAGGGCCGACTCGGTCATCAAGACGATCGAGCTGGTGATCCATGCGGATGCGGCGTCTCCGCGACTCTTAAATCCCGGCATTCCTCGCGACCTGGAAACCATCTGCCTGAAGTGTCTGCAAAAAGAACCCCACCGGCGTTACGACAAAGCAGACCTTCTTGCCGAAGATCTGCAGCGTTTTGTTGAGGGTCGACCTATTCTCGCTCGCCCAATTCGTGCGATAGAGCGGACATGGCGGTGGTGCCTGCGCAACCAGATTGTCGCCGCCCTGATCGCGACGGTCGCCGCTTCATTGGTCGTTGGGACGACCGCTTCATGCTACTTTGCGATCCAGTCGAATCGTCGTGCTGATGACAATTTCGTGCTTGC
>CAZFDW010000951.1:0-1720 GCA_964517865.1 uncultured Chitinophaga sp. | reverse complement strand
GCTGTATTTGGCCTGAATCAGCAACTCCAGCAAGTCGTACAGCGATCGTTCGAGACGTTCTCCGAGAACGAATCTGTGGTTGCGGGGAAACTTGCCCGTGTGATTGCACGACCACAGAATGAAATCGTACATCTTGGTGATGACCAGCAGTTCTGCATTGGTTCGCTTTGCCATTGATTCTCCGTACGAAACGTTGGTGCCCGAAAAAAAATTTCGACCCGCCTGCGGCGGGTGGTAAGGGGGCAAAGCACAAAAGCAGCAAGCGGTAAAGCAGTAAAGGGGCTCAGGGGTAAGTCCTCGCAACACGGAAACCAAGGATGCTGGTCCGGTTGGCCGGAGGGTTGTAGTTGCGGATGGCCGAGGCAGCGAGCGACGAATTAGAGTTGAACGAGCCCCCACGCAAAACACGGCTCTGCGAATTGCTCAGTTTGCCCGTTTGCTCCCTGTCTCCCATGCCTGCGAGGTCCGTGTCGTAAAGCAACGGCGCATCCTGACACCACTCGAGCACGTTGCCCTGCATGTCGAATAATCCGGCTCCGTTCGGTCGCAGCGTCCCCACTGGCAGCATCCACTTGTCACCGGACGTTTTCGTGTACCACGCATACTCACCCAGCAGCGTTTCTGACTCGCCGAAGTAACGAGCCGTCGTCGTATCCGCACGACAGGCGTATTCCCATTCGGCTTCGGAAGGTAATCGATAACCCTTCCGCTGCAAGTAATCCCCCACCAGTGACATCCCCTCTGCAATTGGCTGATCGGGATCGTAGCACCACTGATCGGCCGGAAGCCCTTCTTCCTTGCTCAGCCAATTGCAGTACGCGGCTGCGTCGTACCACGTGATCCTGTTGGCCGGGGCATCGTCTTCCCTTGCTTTCGTGCGGTCAAACTGATGATCACTCCGAAAGGCACGGAACTGGGCCACCGTGATCTCGTGTATGCCGATCGCAAACTGGCGACCGATACCACGACGGTGACGAATCTCGTTCTTGCCGGTGGGGCCTCCAGTTCGCTCGGCTTCGCTGACCGGGGATCCCATCAGGAATTCGTCGTCAGCGTCGATGATGGCGAAGCTGAGGCTGGAGGCGGCAGGCGGGAGGCCGGAGGAAGACGCAGCGGTGCCGCCCGTTTTCGTCAGATACCAGCGGCGGTCGCCGACGGCCTCTCCCGTTGAGTAGGCCGCTTGCACTTCGGCGATCCTGGCCTCTGCACCCAGTTGTTTCAACGTCCATTCGGCTGCACCGTGAATGCCTGAGTCCGGATCGTCCGCGTAGCGCTTCGCAAGGTCAGCGATGGCTGCCGCCTGCTGTTCAGGTGACAACAGTTTCGCCCGGGCGAATTCGCCGAGGCCAAGAATCAGCGATCGCTGACGCGACACGTCCGATTCCTGCTGCAGCTGCGTAAACAGCGATTCAGGATCCACACCAAAACTTGCCAGGCGATGCTGGACGTAACTGCGGACACGCGGATCCGGCTGATCCTGGAACATGGGCCAGACCTTGTCCGGGGCGTTGAGACGCAGCAGGGTTGTGGCGGCGGCGGCTTGTTGCAGGGCGAGCGTTTCTTTGGCCGCGTCTGGGATGATGGGACGGTGAAGGACCAAATGGGTGGTGGGTGGCGCGTGGTGAGTGGTGGGAGAAGATGGCTGGCTCGCATTCGCAGAAACGATGTTCTCATTGCCTCTACGCGCCACTCGCCACTCATCACCCGCCACCGCAACGCC
>CAZFDW010000950.1:0-1723 GCA_964517865.1 uncultured Chitinophaga sp. | reverse complement strand
TTTACTTTAGATCTGGATGCGGTTTGTCCTGCCTGTCTTCAAAGCGTTCAACCAGAGCGGCGGTGGTTCGGGTTTTGAAATGGATGCGTTACCCCCGCCGCCAGGTTAACGCAGTCGTTAATCGCCTCGACAACCTCTGCATTCCAGCCTACTTCCGGGCGCAACAAGTTGTTCTGCACCAGCCAATAGCTGACGGCACACCATGCCCACAGCGGCGCGTGGTCGGTCAAGTGGCACTCGGGAGGCGGAAATCCACCGGGTCCACGTTTGCCGCATATGTATTGCTGGACAAGTTGCCGGCTGCGGCCGATCCGCCTTGCGATTTCTGACGGAGTGACAAGATCACATTCATCGACGCGCAACACCTGGGCTCCAGAGATCATCTTCTTGGTTACGAAGTCAACCGTTCCGCCTTTTTGCTGTTTCGCAAAGTAGCCAGACAGAGTCAGTTGTGCGAGCGTGTATCGGAGGAACTCCGAAGTAATCATCTTGCCGTTCGGCCGAAGTTTGAAAATGTTCCAGTGGATGAGATAGTCGCGGTCGATGGCAACGATTGCGGTTTTTCCGATTGTTCCAATGTTGGTAAAAAACACGTCCCCCACCTCGGTGCGATATTTGTCCTTGTACCGCTGCCAATCTTCTTCGCACATGAACTTCATCTTTGTATCAAGTTCAACCACTCCGTCGTCGATATTTCGCGTTTGAATAATCGGATAGCCAGCATCGTAAAACTTGACCTTCTCACCTGCCGTATTCAGCCCTTAGTGTAGCCTTTCACAGGCATCACTCAACTGAATATCCACCCACCCCTCGCCGCGTTGGGTGAAGACGGATTGGAGGTGGCTTTCGAAGAGGGCGCGGGCGTTTTGGAGGTTCTTTTCGGCGTTGGCTTTGGCGGTGGCGATGCCCTCAAACGCTTCGTCCAGAATGCCGACGATCCGCTGCTGCTCGGCGAGCGGGGGGACCGGGATTGGAATTGAATTCAACGCCCGTTGATTGAGTTTTGGCTGTGCCGCGCCTGTGATGTATTCGTCAAGCGGAATGCTCTCCAGAAAGTGCTCGACGAATCGCTGAGTCGCCATGTCATCGAACTTTAGGATGTGGGCGTGATTGTTCACCCAGTATTTGCCCGATGCCGGAAACGCAATCGGTGTCGAACGGGCGAGCAGATTCGCCCCGTCTTCAGAGACGAGCAGAGTGTCGCCGTCGAAGATGTATTCCGCCACATAGTCCACAATCCCGGACGCACCGGAGTACGGGTATTCGCCGCCAACTCGGTCCGCCTTGGTGATCGGTACCCGTTGACTGTCCAAGTTTGTCGCAATCTGGTCGAGCGTTTTCACCGGCCACCCGTTGCTCATAGCGGCCCCCGAACAGGCAACAACGAACTATGGATAGGTGACAGTGGACAATGAGGAACCTCTCTCGTTGTCAATTGTCCATTTTCAATTGGCAATTTCATAGCAGCCCCCGGATGGTCTGCAGTACAAGGGCACTGGGAAATTGGCAATGGAAGATGGATGACGTCGTTCTGGGTGCCGCTGTGCTTTGTTCACTGTCCATTGTCAATTTGCTGCTTGTCATGGGAATAATGGGATTCATAGGATTTATGAGATTGATGGTCGCATCATTCCCCTTCTTCCCATCATTCCCATGCGATTCCTGCTTGTCGTTCATAGCAATCCCCTGATCCTGTCCAGCACTTCCTCGCTCTCCAGATCCA
>CAZFDW010000949.1:0-1730 GCA_964517865.1 uncultured Chitinophaga sp. | reverse complement strand
ACTCCAGCGTGCCGACCATGGTCCCGAACTGCGTGAACAGAGTCCGCTCGGTCAGCTTTTGCTCCGTCGCCTTGGCCACGCCAAAGTCAATTACCTTGGGGACAGGCTTGCCGTCGTAGAGCGTGACCATCACGTTGGACGGCTTGATGTCGCGGTGAATGATCCCTTTCTGGTGGGCGTGCTGAATCGCCTGGCAAACCGGCACGAACAGCTCCAGCCGTTGGCGCGGGGTGAGGTGGTTGTCGTCGCAGTACTTGGTGATCGGGACGCCATGGATCAGTTCCATGACGAAATAGGGACGGCCAGCGGAGATTTCAGATTTCAGATTTGAGATTTCAGATTTGAAATCTACATTCTGCAATCCTAAATCTGCAATCGGGATCGTGCCGGCATCGAGGACGCGGGCGATGTTGACGTGGTCCATCATCGACAGCGCCTGCCGCTCCGCTTCGAAGCGAGCAATCACCTGGCGGCTGTCCATGCCCGGCTTGATCAGTTTTAGCGCCACTTTGCGTTTGACCGGTTCGGACTGCTCGGCCATGTAGACCACACCCATCCCGCCTTCGCCGATGACCTGCAGCAGCTTGTACGGGCCGATCTGTGCGCCCGGCGTTTCGCCCACTGGTGGTGTGAACGTCGGAGCAAGGCCGAAGTCGATCGGCGGTGATTCCAGAAAGCTGCCGTTCTCCTCAAGGGCACGCAGCAGTGCGACGATCCGCTCTGCCTGGGCGAGGTCCTCGCCACACGCCTGCCGCAGATACGTCGCGCGAGCCTCGTGCGCGTCAATCCGGCGGGCGGTTTCGAAGATTGCCTGATCGTTGAGTTTCTCTTCAGCCATACTTTACCCTGCCGGCAAGACGAATTTGCCTCCTCCCGGAGACAGTGCGGAATTCGGCCACGATCTCCCCGATGAAAAATCGCCCATTCGCGAAAATTCTTAAAAAATCAAACGCTATCCAGTCGCGACTATCATGTTTTTCCCGGAGCTTCCCGAACGGATCTCACTGATTCATATGCACACGCAGCCACGACCTGGCATATGCCAGGTCAGCATCCGCCGTGGACTCGGAAATTCCCAGCACTTCCGCGGCCTCACAACTTGTCAGACCGGCAAAATAGCGGAGTTTGACCAATTCGGCCTTCCGGGTATCATGGCTGCCTTCTTTCGCTTCGCGTTATCGACAAGGATTCGTGGCATCGCTTCAGCCGCCGCCGCAAAGAAATGTCCTCGGCTGTTCCAGCGCTGAGCATGCTCGACATCGACTAATTTGAGATACGCATCATGAACCAGCCCGGTGGCTTGCAGAGTCTGGCCGGGTTTTTCCTGAGCCAGTTTCGCAGCAGCCAGCTTCCGCAGTTCGTCGTACACCGGTGGCAACAGTTGCTCGGCCGCCGCCGGATCACCGGATTCAATCTGCGACAGAATTTGAGTGACATCGGCCATGGGCTGTGGCTCCGGGACAAATAAGATCGCTGCCCATCATACTCAACCTGCGAACAACAACCGATCCACTTGTGCCCCAAATATGAAAACGCCAGCATTCACTGACCGAATTCGCCAAAAGGCGTGAAACGGCGGAACCGTGGTCAGGACGTCAGACTCATGGAATTTATTAAGCAGTTCAATGCATTGCCTCACCTCCGCATCGTGCGCACCAGCATCGACAGCCCGCCCCCTGAAGCCCGGGCAACCGGCAGCTTGTTGGCCTGGTAAGTGCTCACCACCAGCG
>CAZFDW010000948.1:0-1736 GCA_964517865.1 uncultured Chitinophaga sp. | reverse complement strand
GAGCCTGGGTCCGCGCCGTCAGCGCGACAGGAAAAATCGGACCGTGGAGTCCGATGTGGGTGTTTGCAAATCTCTGAATGCCGTTGCGATTGTTCGGATTGAACGACAGCAGACGACTTTCGTTGGTGCAATCGTTTAACCCTGAGCCGCAGGCGACGGCGTGACCGGAAACCGTCGCCTGCGGCTCAGGGTTAAACAAAATTGCTGACTGTGCACACTCAATCAACTGACCGCCAGCTGCGGGTAATTTACCTGCAAGAACCGGCGGCTAGCCCGGCCGCTCACAAGAACGGCGGTATTCAGACAGTCTCCTGGCAACTCGACCACTCTCGACACAACGCGGCCACGGAGGTTTTTCAGGGGTTCTAAGACAATGCGGTGAGCGGAACGACTCATGCGGGCGGAGAGACTGCAGGTCCGCATTCCGTGAACTGCGCACTTCCGGAGGATCACGATGAGTACGAACGAACCTGTGAGAAAATTGCCCGGGCGACGCTGGGTCGAAGTCGCCGTGGTTGCTGGGTGCCTGTTGTTGCTTGCGGGAGTGATGCTTCCGGCACTGTTGAATGCGCGACAAGGGGCGAGAAGGACGCAGTCGAAGAACAATTTGAGGCAACTTGGTCTCGCGATGCACAACTACCACGATGTGTCTTCCGTATTTCCGCTTGGCGGTGATGTTCGGGCCGATGGTACCGCCATGCATGGCTGGTACACGCGATTAGTTCCCTACCTAGCTGGGTCTGACCTTTACACAAGAATCGATTTCAACCTTCCCTGGGATCATCCGGTCAACGATGTTGTGTTCAAACAGTCTTTCTTCAGTGAAACGATCCCTGGCGTCGAACAGTGTTATTCGGAAGCAGGTTATGGTTTGCTCCATTACATGGCGAATCCAAATGCGATCCACCGCAATCATTGTGTTTCGATTGACGAAATGACCACAGGAACTGCCAACAACTGGCTGTGCGGTGAGGTCGCGGGGAAGTACCAGCCGTGGGGATATCCATTCAACTGGCGACCGCTGAACTCACCTCTGAACAGCAAACCAGACAGTTACGGAGCCTGGCCCGACGGAGGCTATGTCTGCCTTGCTGACGGTTCCGTGCGACTTCTTTCCAACACGACGGACGCTGCGTTACTGGCGGCTCTTGCGAACGCACCCCCAGTGGCAACAAGTGAGCAGATTGCCGTTCCGGATCGCCGATTTGAGTATTCGTCAATGCCGCTTAAGCGCGACTGGTTTGAGGCGGAGGCGGAGCCTGACACCAAGAGTATGCCAGGGATGACGATTCTTTATGATCGCTCTGACCGTCCGTACTACGCGGATGTTTACAGCAGCGGTACCGCCCCGGTCTGGGATGTTGAACACAGGAATCGCATTGATCTGGAAGGCGTGCTCCTTAAGTTTCCGCAGGTGAAGGTGATGACTGTGGCAAGCCTGAATGACGACAACGTTCAGACGATTGCCCGGTTTCGTAATCTGGAAATACTGCAGGCCCGGCGAATTGAATTGACCGAAACGGGGCGCACAACGCTGAAGTCTCAGCCAAAACTTCGAGTAATTCTTCGACGTTGATCGAGACAAAGGACCGTTCGGGAAATCACTGTCCGATAGTCGTCTTTCGCTCCGCGAAAGCAACGCTGCTTTCGCAGAGCGAAAAGCGACAATGAATCCTCGAATGGTCCTACGACAGCAGCAGTTCGGGCCATTGAGCCGATTTGGTTCCGGCGATCGG
>CAZFDW010000947.1:0-1740 GCA_964517865.1 uncultured Chitinophaga sp. | reverse complement strand
CGACCGGACTGCTGGAAGCCGGCGTCGATCTGCTGATGATCAGTCGTCTGCTGGGGCATGCCAGCTTCAGCACGACGATGGTTTATCTGCACGTCAGAATTCTGCATCTGGGGTCAGCTCCGAGTCCCATCGACTGGCTCCCCGTGCTTCAGTTGCCGGGCTGGCTGCAGCCACCGAACAACAACAACAACAACCCGCCGAAGACTCCGTAAGAGTTTTCGATCTGCTGCGACAGTACACTGCCGAGTTTGTGACATCATATCCTCGGCAGGCTGTCCGCCAGGTGCAAAGCGCGCTGGCGAAGCTGGAACTCTGTCGCACGGTCGCACTGGGCGGTCATTTGTACCGGTGCGATCCGTGCGACTTTGAGTGCCGAGTCAACAACTCGTGCGGTGATCGTCACTGTCCGCAGTGTGCCGGAGCGAAACGTGCCGACTGGCTGGATTCGACATCGCAACTGCTGCTGCCAGGCATCACGTATTTTCAGGTCGTGTTCACGATTCCCGACAAGCTGTCGTCGCTGGCATTGGGCAATCGCAATGTGATCTACGATTTGTTGTTTCGCGCGGCATGGAAGACACTTAAGGATGTCATCGCCGATGAACAGCTCTTCGAAGCGGCCGCCGTGATGGTGCTCCATACGTGGAACCAGATGCTGGAAGCTCATGCGCACCTCCATGCCATGGTGCCCGGCGGTGGACCAGCGCTGACCGGTGAACGCCGCTGGATCAAAAGTCGTCGTCCAAATGTGAAGCACTGTGATGGAAACTATCTCTGCGATTCAGAAGAACTCAAATCGAAGTTTCGCGAAAACTTTCTGGCGGGCCTGCGTCGTCTGCACGCGAGCGGAGAACTCAACCTCAACGGCGACTGGGAATTTCTGCAGGACAAAGCCGCGTTCGACGACTGGCTGAAGCCGATGGAATCCATCACATGGGTGGCGTACATCGAGCCGCCGCCTTTCGAAAACTGTCCGCCGGAGCAGATGGCCAAGTATCTGGCTCGGTATCTCACCGGTGGCCCGATTTCCGACCGCCGCATCGTGTCGCATGAGAACGGCTTCGTGACGTTTTTGGCACGCGTCGGCAGGAAGACGGGCGGTGATGACGAGGTCGAACCGATCAAACTTCGCGGTGCGGAATTCGTGCGGCGCTGGAGTCTGCACATTCTGCCGAAGGGCTACACGAAGACGCGTCGCTTCGGCGGATACTGGAACGGTCGCCGTAAAGACTACCTCGCCGAATGCCGCGCGTTACTGGCGTCGGCTGGTCTCGCGGCCGAGCCGTCCGAAACGCCAGCTTCCAGTCTCGCCGCTGCGCCCGATTCCGACACCACACCGTGCTGGCCGAAGTACAGGCTGAAGATGCGCAGGATCGGATTTGACGAGAAGCCGAGCTGGCGAATCCTCATGTACAGTCCTCATCGTCCGCAGTGGTATCGAGATGACTGAAGCCCCACACGACAACGCGAGGCAGCATGAATTCGTCGGCCATTTTCGATCGGCAAGAATCTCTTGCTGCTGCGCGTGGCATTGGAATTTGTCCGATTCGCCATGTTCAGGTGCTGGCCGAACCTTCATCGCGCGACAGGCGACGACGTACAACCGGTGCGTCTGTTTCGACAGGCATGATCACACCGGCCAAAATCCAGGTGACAAGCTTTCGGCCACTCGGTAAACTTCCGCTGGCCGCCGAGTGACCTCGATTGATTCTGCAAAGTAGCAGACCACTCACGAAGCGG
>CAZFDW010000946.1:0-1741 GCA_964517865.1 uncultured Chitinophaga sp. | reverse complement strand
GGCTAGCGCCTTGCCGCTCATTTGCACAACGGTATTCAGACAGACTCCTAAGGATCTCTCACAAAATGTCCGGAACGTCCGCCGGTCTTTTCCAGAAGGCGAATGCTGTTGATTTCCATACCTCGATCGACTGACTTGCACATATCGTAAATTGTCAAACACGTCACGCTGACTGCTGTCAGAGCTTCCATTTCCACACCGGTTTTTGCTTCTGTGGAAACGCACACTTCCACCCGCACACTGTTTTCCGTCGGGAATGAATACTGAACATCTGCTTTGTCGAGCGGAAGCACATGGCACAGGGGTATCAGATCGGCCGTCCGCTTGGTGGCCATGATTCCTGCCAGCCGAGCCACTTCCAACACATCGCCTTTCGCAAAATCGCGCCGGCGGATTAACCGCAAAGTCTCAGGCTGCATTAACACAAATCCCTCAGCCCGCGCCGTGCGGCGTGTCACGGCCTTATCGCCCACATCAACCATGCGACTCGCGCCGTCGGGGGAAAAATGCGTGAATTCACTCATGGCGTCGGATCCAGGTGCCAATTTACGTCGAACACATCCGCCCAGACGGTTTGTTCATCGAATTCGTCGGACTTGCCCGCCGTAATTTTTTGCACGGCGATATCACCCAGTCGCGGGAAAAGATTGGCGTTCGTGGAACGGAATTCCTTGTCGTGAAACGTATTTCCTGAATTGATGACGACGTACTTTGAGGGATTCAGTGGGTTTGGAAAGATCAGACTCAAACCGTGATCAGCCGATGTCCATTCCTGCTCCCCGATGCGAATGCGGTCCTTCGTCCATTCGATGGGCAGATCTCCAAGGATCTTCTTCAATACGGCATTGGAGCCGGGATCGCCGAAGAGAATCAGGTGATTCGTTGCCAGCAATTTGTCGTCCACCGTGGAGTCATCGACGATGCGAATGTCGCCGCGCATCCACTGAGCGAATTCATTCGAAAACCGATCCAGCGTCCAGTTGGCCCATTGCTGGGCGTTTTCATTCCACGGCTTGTCGGTTCCGCGGACACAGACAAACGAACTCATGAACGCATCATCGATCGGCCCCTGCAGTCCATGGCGTTTATGATGCTCGGGATTGTTGCTGAATCCTCGCGAATCTTCATAGTCCAGGACCTGCCATTCAGTGTCCGTCTTCACGAAGTACACATCCGGCAGCAGTCCGTCCGCCGCGGCTCGGCATTCCAGAACCGTTCCGTCGATCATGGCGTCGGTCCCGACGTCGCGATTCAATCGCAGTGCTCTCACGTTGGTGGTTGTGATCTCCACATCCCCAGCTTCGTTGACCTTTGCTTCGACCACCGACGGCGCATAGACGGTTTCGACTTCTTCAATCGTCAACCAGTCACACGTGTTGTAGCGCAGTGAACGTGTCGTAAATCGAACTCGTTTTCGTTCACCGAAACGGGGTCTTCCCTTCGCGGAATTCTCCAGATGAAACGCCATGAACTGCTGCTGACTTTCGGGGTCGAACGCATGACCCATTTTCGGGCCGACGATCAGCCGGATCGGGACATCCAGCTGCTGCGCGGCTTCCGTCATACTAGCTCCTGCCAGCAACTGGGGATCGTTTTCGCCGCCGTAAGTGCAGACGGGCACGTTGAACGCATTCAATGCATAGTCGATCGAATCGTAGATGCCAAGGGTTGTGTGCTGCGGTTCGGGCAGCCGCTGATCGGGCTGATCCGGATCCTTCTTTTGGTAGCGATAATAATCCAC
>CAZFDW010000945.1:0-1751 GCA_964517865.1 uncultured Chitinophaga sp. | reverse complement strand
AGCAACGCCACCGGAATATCTGCCGCAAAAATGCTCGACCGAACCGGATTACGACACTCACGAGACCTGCCAGGAAACGTGAGGCGTTCGCCATCAATCTGACGACACATGTGGGATGCGTTGCCGCATCGTTCGATGCAGACCGAGGCCGGCAAAAGGTTTGGCTGGCTGACCAATTTGGCCGGTTGAACTCATCCGTTTTTCGGTCGAATCTTACGACAATCAGAAAACGTTGTTCTTCACGCCGACCATTCCCCATGAGCAGTTTCACAAAATCCCAGTAGCCGTCACCAGAGCCCCAAGTGCAGGCGAGCGTGAGGATCGTCAGCAGGATCTATGCCTGTATAGCCAACCATGGCAATTAGAGAGGCGAAGCATTGACCACCGGTTCAGCAATACCGTCTGGATGGCCCATAAAACCGCACCCGCCATTCTGAGGGAAGCCAACGGAGATAATGGCTTCCCTGACGAACTCGACATCAACAGCATCGACGAGTTTGCTCTGACCGGCGAGGAAAAGAGCTACTGCGCCCGTCATGTGGGGCGAGGCCATGCTCGTACCGCTCAGCACGACATAACTTTGCCCTTTGTAGGTTGAGAGAATATTGACGCCCGGTGCGGCGATGTCGACTACTGAACCGTAATTGCTGCAGGTTGCAAATGTATCATCGGCACCATAACCAGTGGCAGGCCCCAAGCCACCGCACTTCCCATCCGTGTCCACAATAGCGGATACACAAAGGACGTCGGTGCTGTTAGAGGAATGGATTTGATCGCATCGGTCGCTGAATCAAGTTCCTTGTCTAATGACAAGCCGCATGCGACTGCGTACACCAAACGGAATCCGGGAATAGATTCCAGACTGTCGCTTATCAGGGTTTGCTCAAAGCGGACTCCGTTTCTCGCTGCAGCGCGTCGAGAGCGACAAGCGATGTCCAATTCTGGCCCAGATGTCGATATAAGTCCGCGTGGCGTATGGCCTCGGCCAGGTATCGACGGGCCTGAACGTCGTGTCCCTGTTGGTGACGAGCCAGCGCGAGAAAGTATTCGGCACATGCAAGTGCAAATCCATCGGTTGCGTCACCGCCGCGGTCGAGCTTCTCAGCCAGCGTGGTCAATGTATCGACCGCCTCGACGAACTGGCCGTCGCGATACAGACTGGCTCCAGTGGTCAAAATCCACTCGTACCGATTCTTGTTGTCGGAGGCATCATTTGCTTCCCTCGCCATTCGGAGAACCTCTGGGGAGTTTACCCGTGGACCGGGTGACAAAACGGATAACCACGCGACATGACCCCTGTTCGACGGCACGTCACTGTCTCGGAATTCTTCTACCATGGACGCACACACGTCGCGGTAGGCTTCAAGATCGCCAGTGCCCAATAAGGTGAAGGCATGATAGAGGGAGGGTTCGTAGCAATGCTGCAGCTCGGGCGCGATGGCCTTGGCGAATTCCTGGGCCGCCCGTCCATACTCACCCAACCTGGCATTCGCATGTCCTCGTGTTTCCCAAAAACCAGGGGTGTCCGGAAGCAGCCGCAGGAATTCTTGCAGAGCTGGTCGTTCGATTGGGCCTCCGTCGGAACGCGCCCGTCGATAGTAAGCCCACGCCAATTCGGCGCGTCGCGGTCCAACTTCAGAGAATTCATACCCGCGTCCGGCGTCCCACACGTGGATGGTGCCGCTCTCGGTGGCGGCTGCAAGCTTATGGCCGTCGGGGCTCCAGGTGAGTTGCTTCGAGCTGTCTTCGTC
>CAZFDW010000944.1:0-1751 GCA_964517865.1 uncultured Chitinophaga sp. | reverse complement strand
CGCCGCGGATGACCTCCGTCTGCTGGCGGATCTTCTCAGTGATGCCAACCCTCTGCAGTTCACCGGGCTGTTCCCGGTGCTGGCCCGGCACGGTGAGGCTGCCATCCGCGAGCTGACACGCGAGTTAGAGAAAGTGGCAGAACCTTACTGGACCGACTCCCCACTGGACCTTGCCTGGTGCGATGTATCAGCCGAAACTCGTCAGGCAATAGAAACCGCGGGGGGAATAGTGGAAGAACGCTTCGCCCTCTGCCAGGCCATGCCGCGCGCCCAATTCAGCGACATCGTCAAACAGCTCGGGGGATGCGGCTATCGGCCCACGCGCATCCGGCCGTATCTCGTCGATGCTTTCCTGCAAGTGGCGGCTGTGTGGACACGCGATGGCCATCCGTGGCAGTGGATGGAAGAGGCCGATGCCGAACTGCTTCGAACGCGCGACGCGGAGCTTCGCCAGTCAGGCTATGTACCGATAGACGTTTCCGTTGTCGGCTGCCAGCAAGGTGCCCCGCCCCGCTTTACAGCCATTTGGGAAAAAGCGGATACCGGCGACACGGAGATTCGCATAATCGTCGGGCACTTGGGGCAGCAGGAACAGCAGGCGATGGCGGCTCTGGTCGATGAAAAGTTCAATTGCTGGATCGCCAATGTTGTTTTCGACCAACAGGGGCCGCCTCACGGTTGTAACCTGTGGACACGGGCGAAGGACCAGCAGAAGTCTACCACTCGGATATTTCATGGGCCCGCCGACGAGTTCCGCGAAGATGACTGTCCTGGTCTGCTGCTGAGTGATATGCAGCTGAGCCAATGGCCGGAGTTAGACGTTGGCACACGTGCTTCATATTTCCTGACAACTGCCGTGTGGAACGTCAGTACTCAGTTTGAGGCTAAAGTGCTCCATGGCCTGTCGCCGGAGAAGTTGCACAGACTGAGTTCCCGTTTGGTGGCAGACGGGTTTCGCCCCGTCTCGATTTCGGCAACGAACGCAGGACAATCGCTTTCTAACGAGATGAGCGACACGAATGGCGAATCAGTGCTGACGACTTCCGTCTGGCACCGGCCTTTGGTTCCCGAGGAAGCGAAAGATCGACTTGCGAAACGACAGGCGAATGCCGCCGTGGCTCTGCTGCGGCTCGGGCGAGATCATACGGTCTGGCCTATCCTCCAGCATCGACCTGACCCGCGGACTCGCAGCTATGCTTTGCACCGATTCAACCTTCTGGACGCTGCGCCGCAGTCCGTTGTGGCAGAACTTGACAGCCAACGAGACAACTCGATCCGCATGGCTTTGCTCCTCATCCTGGGTGAATACACCGAGCAACGACTGCCGTCAGTTGAGCGTGAGCGGTTAAAACCGCGTCTGCTCAATTTGTACGCCAATAATCCAGATCCTGGGATTCATGGAGCCGCAGCATGGACGCTCAGGCAATGGGGACTTCAGCCGGAATGCAGGAAGATCGATCAGGCGTGTGCGACCGGCAGAGCAGAAGGAAGCCGTGGATGGTACGTCAGTCGACTGGGGAAACCGCATGTCGTCATCCCTGCACCGGGGGAGATTGTCATCGGTTCGCCGCCTTGGGAAGCGGGCCGGGAAGGAGGGCCGGAAGGCGGCATCGAGATGCAGCGGTACGTTCGAATCGACCGTTCCTTTGCACTTATGAGCTATCAAGTTACTGTGGAAGAGTTCCTGCGTTTTGCCGGCAAGGATTTCTTTTATCGGAAGTACTTTTCACCCGAACCGGATTGTCCAATCA
>CAZFDW010000943.1:0-1753 GCA_964517865.1 uncultured Chitinophaga sp. | reverse complement strand
CGAAACAGAAACAGGAAGTACCATTCCGGTCGGGCGGCATCAAATTTCACGGCCGGGTCTGCCGGTGCGCTGAGTTCCGCACCACGAAAAATGGCCAGCAGCAGCACGACCGCAAGCACTGCCAGACACGCCACGGAGTCCTTGAGGACCTGATCCGGCCAGAAGGTTGTTTCCGGAGCACGCTTCGGATCATGCACGGTCAGTCCGTGCCGTCGAAACACGTAAATATGTAACGCCAGAAACCCGACCAGCAGTGTCGGCAGAATCCCGGCATGCATGGCAAAGAAACGGGTCAGCGTGAGATGCCCGTAGTCCGAGCCACCCTGCGCCAGGATCTGAACTTCGCGACCAACGCCTGGCGTCGCGCTCATGATGTTGGTTGTCACCTGGGTCGCATAGTAGCCCTTCTGATCCCATGGCAGCAGATAACCAGTGAGGGACAGGCCCAACACGATCATCATCAGCACAATCCCCAGCCAGAAGTTCATCTCGCGCGGAGCTTTGTAAGCTCCATCGATGATCACCTGGACCAGATGAATGGCCATCAGCACGACCATCGCCTGAGCCGCATAGTGATGCAGTCCGCGAATAATGTTGCCCAGGTACATTTCGTGCTGAATATAGTACACGCTTTCCCACGCGGTGCGCGTGCTCGGACTGTATGCGGACCACAGCATAAAACCAGTGATGACCTGCAACGCAAACGTGAAGACCAGCGTGCTGCCCCACACATAGCGCCAGCGCGCACCTCCGGGCACTCGCTCATAAAGTGCCTCATGCATCAGAGCCTTAAAGCCCGTGCGAGTTTCCAGCCAGTTGATCAAATCGTTCATTTTCAATTTACTTTCAGACCGACAGCAATGATTTCCGGTCATGTTCCTGTCGAAGGCCGAATGATTCAGCAGGGGTGAATAGCAGATTCCGGCTGTGTTCAGATCACGATCTTCTCAGCAGTCGCTCGCTGGAAATTCAGGAACTTCACCCAGATCTCCAGACCATTCGTATCTTCCCGGCCATTGGTCCGCATTGAGACTTCCAGCGCATCCATATCGCGCGGCGGGATATCGTTAGTCTTCTTTCCATCCAGCGCGAACGCGCTGGTGTGACATGGACAAAAGAAGTGGTTTTCGGCACGGATGAAATCGACCGAACAGCCCAGATGTGGACAGATCGAATTGAAGGCAAGGATCGGACCGTCACCGACTTTTCGCAGCCAGACACTGCCGACGGGAACATCCGGGAACATGTTCCAGGCATCAATGAGGTCGTCGTTCACAGTCACAGACAGAGGCGTGCCGTCCTGTGGGACAGCATCTTTCGTCACATCAAGACGAATAAATCCGGCTTCATCTTTCTTAGCCACTTCGCCATCGGTCGCACTACCGGACGCTGCTTTCCGCTTGCGCAGAATCGGATCCAGGAAAAACAGCCCGCTCAAAGTTGATGGCACGGCGATAATCAGAAAGCTCAGGACCGCCGTGGTCAAGTGCACAAGGATACTGCGTCGAGGCGTCTCGACGGCGGGCGGCAGATGCAGGGAAGCACGAGTGGGAATCTCGGGATTGGTTGACGTCATGGGTGTATTCCTGAACAAAGTCAGAGATCGCGGCATACGCGCTGTGGCGGGAGACAGGCTGACGTGCGTCTGTGACGACACAGTGTCCGGGGCAGAAGTGTATTGGAAAGTCTGACACCGGCAAACACAACCGAAGAATTGACAGCAGCGCGGGTTGCCGGAATCTGAGAGTCTGAG
>CAZFDW010000942.1:0-1758 GCA_964517865.1 uncultured Chitinophaga sp. | reverse complement strand
GTTGGAGGCTCAGCGGCTGGGGTTGCGGGCGTATGCCAGCGACTTGAATCCGGTGTCAGTGCTGATCAATAAGGCATTGATCGAGATTCCGCCGAAGTTCACCGGGCGTCACCCGGTGAATCCGGCGAGCCGGGTGGCGTCAGCCGCCGGAGTGGGTGTGGCGAAGGGCAAGAAGAAACAACAACAACTGGTGGAGCATGACTGGCCGGGCGCGACGGGACTGGCCGAGGACGTGCGGTATTACGGCCAGTGGATGCGTGAGGAAGCCGAGAAACGCGTCGGCTTTTTGTATCCAAAAGTCAGGATCACCGATGCGATTGCCAGGAATCGTCCAGACTTGAAGGAGTACGTCGGAAAACTGGCGACTGTGATTGCCCGGCGGATTGCACGGACGCTTCCGTCACCCGACCCAGCTTATCAAGGAGTCTATGTGCCGCTCCTGAGCACGTACTTGCTCAATGACAAGAAGGGACATGAAGCTCAGGTCAAGCCGATCATAGACCGAGATCGTCGGGAATATAGTTTTGATATCGAAGTTGGCCCTATTGCCGATGCCGAGAGAAAACAGGTGTCGGAAGGGACGAAGATGGCACGCGGGAAGTTTCGCTGTTTGTTGAGCGGACAGCCAATCCCGCCGGAATATGTCAAGCAACAGGGCAACGCTCACCAATTCCGCACGCGTGAAGTTGCGATCGTTGCCCAAGTCGAGGGGAACCGCGTCTATTTACCAGCGGACGAATCTTCCAATTTGGATGTTGAGAATTCGGATTTCTTGGAAGACTTGTCGTGTCCTGATATTTCCGGTTACTTCAATCCTCCAATTTATGGCTACAAGACCTTCGGGTCATTGTTCGCACCGCGCCAGAAAGCAACGCTTGCCTGTTTTACATCGCTAGTTGGAACAGTACGCGAACAATGCCTCAAGGATTGTGCAGACGAAGATTACGCGAACGCGATAGCCACATACCTCTCACTTGCCGTGAGCCGTCTTTCAAATCGCTTGAACACGTTTTGCATCTGGCATTCTGGCCGACAAACTGTCGAGCAGATTTTCTCCGAGCAAGGCGTTCCGATGGCATGGGACTATGCCGAAGCCAATCCTTTCAGCGACGCAACGGGGAGTTGGAAGACTGCACTCGATTGGATTCCGAGATGTCTGGACAATTCGCCGTGTGGATACGGAGTTGTTACTCAGCGAGACGCAGCTACTTTGACTTCATCGAACGCGCCTTATCTGCTCTCCACAGATCCTCCTTACTATTCGAGCATTACCTACGCTGACTTTGCGGATTTCTTTTATGGCACGCTCCGAAAGTGCCTTCGTGGAGTCTATCCCGACCTGTTCTCCACTCTCACCTGCCCAAAGGAGGCGGAGGCTGTTGCAGCTTGGCATCGCTTCGACGGCGACCGTGATGCAGCGTCGAAGCACTTTACAGCAAAACTGCTCGCCTCGATTCGGGCTGCGTCTAACCTCGCTTCGCCAGAATTTCCTGTGAGCATTTACTACGCATTCAAACAGCAAGATTTGGAGGAAGAGGATGCGTTGGTGACAGCATGGGAAAGCATTCTCGATGTTGTAACTAGCGCAGGGCTTCAAATCTTGAATACATGGCCGATGCGGACGGAGCAGACTTCAGGGCGAAAAGCGGTAAAGAACTCTCTCGCATCGTCTATCGTGATCATTGGCCGGGCGCGGTCAAATGACGCTTCGCTGGCGACTCGCAAAGAGTTCATCACGACGCTCCGCCGCGAGTTGCC
>CAZFDW010000941.1:0-1759 GCA_964517865.1 uncultured Chitinophaga sp. | reverse complement strand
CGTCGCTGACACCGGACAACATCGGCGGAGTTCTCAAAGAAGCACTCAACGCGCCCGCTGAAGAGCTGAACGAAGAATTCATCGGTGTCCTGCTGGCTCAGGCGGCGGCGATGGGGCGGTCGGAACAACTGGGCGAACCATTGACGGTGCTCGTGCAGTCCGTCACGGCAGACTCTCCGGCATCGCGATTTGAATTGCTCGCGGGCACGCTCAGCGATGTTCTCAGCAGTGATGCTGCGGTGTCATTGAAATCTAACGATGCGTTTCAGAAGGCGATGTCGGCGGCCTACGCTATCGCAGCGCAGATTGCGCGGAGCAGCGATATTGACGCCGATCGACGTGCTGCCGCCGTTCGGTTTGCGGGCGTCACCAGCGGCTATGCAAAGGATTCATCGCTGGATCTGACGAAACTGCTCACGGCCCAGACTCCGATCCCAGTGCAAATCGCGGCAGTGCGAGTGATGGGACGCAACGTGACGCAGGACTCAGTGACTCTGTTGCTGACTCACTGGAACAGTTTCGCGCCGACGGTGCGGGCTGAGGTGCTGACAACCTTGCTGCAGCGAGAGGCAACCGTCCAGCTTCTGCTGGAAGCAGTCAAAGCAGGTACGCTCGCGGCAACAGACTTCGATGCGGTGCAGCGAGATGGTCTGTTGAATCATCGAAACGCGGAGATTGCGAAACTCGCTCGTTCGTTGTTTGGCGAAGAGACACCCTCCGCCCGAGCGGCGGTTGTTAACGATTTCAGATCTCAAATCTTAAATTTAAAGTCGGATATTGCCGCCGGAAAGCTCGTCTTCGAAAAACGCTGCACCGCGTGTCATCGGCTACAGGACATCGGCAAAGAAGTCGGTGCGGATCTGTCGGCACTGAAAGACAGATCGACAGAGGCTCTTCTGACCGCTGTGCTTGATCCCAATCGAGCAGTCGAGAGCAAGTTCCTTGTTTATACCGTTGTTACAAAAGACGGGCTGCAGCATTCGGGGATGCTCAAGGGCGAAACCGGCGGCAGTCTGACGTTGATCAGCAACGACGGCAAAGAGATCACGGTTGTCCGAGCCGACATCGAAGAGTTGGTGGCATCGAAACGATCGCTGATGCCGGAAGGACTTGAGAAGGATATTCCGGCACAGGATCTCGCGAACGTGTTTGCCTTTGTACAATCGACCGGCACGCCGTGGAAACGGTTTGAGGGGAACACCCCGCAGTTCGTGGCCGCCAATGCGGACGGCTCGGTGACACTACTGGCATCCGCCGCTGAGATTTACGGGCCGAATCTTGTGTTCGAAGAAAAATACGGAAACCTCGGTTTCTGGTCATCGACCGAAGACTATGCCCAGTGGACGTTTGAGGTACCTCGTTCCGGACACTGGACGGTTGAGATTGACTTCGCGTGCGACAACGCCACGGCCGGCAGCCTGATCAAGTTCTCGACCGGCAATCGCATGCTGACAGCCCGAGTCCCCGGCAGCGGAACCTGGGATAACTATCAAACCTGGCAGGCTGGCACGATTGATCTCCATCGAGGCCGCGGTCAACTGACCATCACTGCTCCGGAAAATCCACCGTTCGCGTTGATTGACCTGAGAGCCATCCGCCTGATTCCGCCGAAGTGATGACATGAATGCGAGTCGCGGAGCGACGTCGCCTGCACCAGCTCAGTCGCTCCGCGACTGTGATTCCGACCGTAACAGGTGGCTGGTTCTGGGCTGCGCAAAAGTCGGGTTCGTGAGGGCTTCTGAGTTATCCCGGTTTTGTT
>CAZFDW010000940.1:0-1763 GCA_964517865.1 uncultured Chitinophaga sp. | reverse complement strand
CTGATCTTGACTCTTTTGCTCGTCGAACACGACATACAAACCCTGTCGCGCACCCGTTGGTGGGGACTCGACTTAGCCTGCCATGACAAGACTGTTGCGAAAGGGTATCCTTCGCAATCCTGTGGTGGTCGGTGTTAGTAAAAGGACAGCAAAGTAATGAGTGAGGTGGACTTCTCGGACGCTCTGTGGCTGTTCGCATCTCCTTGGAGTGAACAACAGCTAGAGCACGGTGATTGCTTGAATGAGCTTGCACTTGCGTGGGTATCATTGTGGAATTTTACGGTTGACCCAACTTCAATGGGAATAGATGAACTCGTTGGGGTTTGCGAGGGTTTGCTCGATATACCCACCACCGAACTCATTGAGATTCTCTCAAAGCGAATGGTAGTGTTTTTCCCAGACGACAACCGTTTAATCGAAAGTTATCGGGTCCAATTTGACTTTGAAGAGTTTAGCATTTACGTGAAGCTAGCTGAGCCAAACGGCTAATCCTTCTACCCAATGAGTCAACTGATGATCGCTGTCGATGCCATCGGGTTCCACCATCACCCAGCCTTTCATTGGTCTGCCTGTGATGTCGAATTCCTTTACGTGATCTTCCTGCAAAGCGGCTTCATAAGCATCTTTGCCGATACGAGCGATCAGGGAATCCTTCCAAACACCGACCAGCAGATTGCCGTTCAGCAGGAAGCAAACGCTGCCGAACATCTTCTTCTCCGTGATTCCACGCTGGCGAGAGACGAGATGGCGGATGCGTTCGACAAGTGATTTGGAGTATGCCATAGACTGTTATTCAGCACTGAGCAGAAATCACTCATAATCCTGTTCTGGTTCAGCCCAAACTTGAGCGTCTCCATCGTCATCAATGTGGACATGGATGGTATTAGCTCGGCAGCAGACTGGACAGTCCTCCACATACGTCTGACTTGTACCTTCGGTGAGGTCCAACGGAATGACGATTTCTTCTCCACACGCATCGCAGACGTAGCTGGCTTCTTCCTGAGACGTGGATGTGCCGTTGCTGGAGAAACCCGCTGGTGATTGTGACTCATCGTCCAGCCACGGCAGTTTTTCGCCTGACGCCAGCAAGTTGCAGGCCCACAGCATGACTGACAGGGATTCGTCATCCGCCAGCCGGTGATCACCTCCGACTTCGATCAGTGTCTCTGGTGGCAGGCCACTGCTGCCGACTAGTTCTTCGGAGTCCGCAAAAGGGATCACATCATCTTGGCGACTATGCAGGATCAGAGAGTTTGGCTTGAGCTTCTTGACTGTTCCCCAGTTCTTCCATGCTGGGCAAAGCAGAACGAGTGGTGTGTCATTGGAATTGATGTTGAGTGCAACTGCACCGCCCCGAGAAGAGCCGACAATGACATCAGGCTGGTGCTGATCGTATTCGGCTTGTGCTGTACGAAGAGCAGCGTCGAAATCGTCGTCATCCAGCTTGGGATTGATGACTTCGTGGCCGTGATCTTTCAGATACGCTGGCTTCACGCCGCCCGGAACAGAATGCCAGCCGTGGAGGAATAGGATCATCATCACTGGTCTCAATTGAAGGATCATCACATCATTCTGATCTCACCGTCGCTTTTCACTCCTGTTGATTCCTGCCTTGCGTCCCCTTCCAGAAGGAACAGAACGATCCCCCAGCAAATGTTCCAGATCCGCATCTGACATTTCCGCCAACTGACGGAACAAATCAGGCCGCTCCAGCACCCGCATTTGAATTGCCGGTGGCACCCGATCCGTCAGCAGCAACAACT
>CAZFDW010000939.1:0-1765 GCA_964517865.1 uncultured Chitinophaga sp. | reverse complement strand
AAAGTATTGCTGAAACAAGCAATAGACGGCACATGGCAGCCGCGATTCGCAAGTTCTGTACAACAGTGTCGCGACCTTTTTGAATCGCTTCAACAACGTTGAGCACGTCGTCACTGCACCGGAGCGTCTGCCGCGTTCATTCGCATCCAGACTTCCGGGAGCCGCGAACGGATGAGATCAGCACTGGATGCAGGCAACAGGGAGATTTCCATCGGAATGCAGATCGTGTCTTCAATCGTTAACTGACCTGGCTGCCGTGCGTATTTGTAGTCACGGTCGAGAGATCCATCCACATTTCTCTTTGCCTCAGCGCATCCTGGGTTGGCAATCGACATGAAGAACTGATCTTTCCCTGCGGCTTCACCAGCAGCGGGAACGCGAAACAGTTTTCGTCGAGCCAATTCACGAAACAATTCTCTGGCAGTCATCTCCGCAGGATCTACCACGGTGATCGATTCTGCAATCTGAGATTCAAAAGGTCGTTCGCCTTGATGTTCATAGGCACGCAACACGGCAAAGGCGTTCAGAATCTCCTGCTTCACAAGCGGGAAGTGCGTACATCCCAGCAGCACCGTATCAATTGCTGTCGTACTGCCTGAGGCCTTGTGATTTCTGACAAGCGTCGCCACATCATAGCGAACGTAGTTGGCCACCGAGTTCAATCGCAGTGACTCGATAACTTTCGGATCGCCGAGCATCCCGGCCGGATCAAATCCATAAGTCTCCAGCGCCCGTTGATCCAGCGCAGCCGCTTTGTTGGCTGCAGATGGCCCGAGATAGGCTGGAGACGCCGCATTCTCGGATCGATCGGAAATGATAAACGCGGGATCGCCTTCAATTGCTCCGGCAAGGCCGACAGACCCCTGTTGCACGACTGCCGGCACTCGTTTTCCGGCAAGCCCTGTTGTCCGACCGATCGCCTTTGGATAGGTATTGCTTCCGCATGTGCCAACTGTGGCCAGGACAGCCACGGTTCGCGGCTGATCTGCGGAATCAATGTTCTCCATCACACCTCGGGCTCCTGCTTCGACGACACCAATGACGATTACTGGGATCTTCCAGGCATCGATCGCCTGGCGAATCTCTTCCAGTCCCCACGCCGTGGCAGTGTTGCAGGCAATCACAATCGCTTTCACCGGAGGCTTATCGAATCGTGGACCGACTGCATTGGCTTTGGGCCAATAACGACGTCCAAGCAGAAATGCGGCGTCTTTCAGAATCAGTTCTTTTAGAAAATCCTGACGTCCGGCGGACGGATAATTTCCGTATGGCATGTTGGCCTGGTCGCCGAAGTAGAGAAATTGTTCCTGTTCAAAATCCTTCCGACCATCAGGCCCCGGCGAATAGTTGTCGTTGTGGAATTCGTCCAGTGACAGGATCGCTTCCTGAACAGTCAGTCCGCCGATGCCCGAATCGAACACGCCGATTGGAAGTTTCCGATAGTCTTCCGACCACGAAGTCGCATCAATAGTGAATGCCAGCGTTCCATCAGGATGCTGCTTGGAATGCTCGACAAAGCTCTTGACAACGTCGATCATCTCGGCAGGCTGCTCTGCTGCGATGCGCGATCCCGTTTGGACCAACACGAAGGTCAGTCCCATGATCGTTCCAATTCTGCTCATCGACGCCTCCCGTGTTCCAGTGGCATAGTTGACAAAACCGCAGCATCATACATTGAACCAGCCGCTGTGAAACATGGACCCAATAAAAAACAACGCCCCGCTTCCGGGCTAAGAGAAATTCTACAGTGGCCGTATCGTAGGCA
>CAZFDW010000938.1:0-1766 GCA_964517865.1 uncultured Chitinophaga sp. | reverse complement strand
AAGTCGCGAGTGTTGGCAGTCAGTAGAATGCAATCGAGCGAAACAGCGATGGAAGCAATCTTCAAATCCATCGAGCCAGCGCGGCTCTTCTGAGTACGGAATTGACGGAATCTGGAGGCCGCCGCAGTGTCGAACGGCAGAATAGTCCAGTAGCTGAAGAATTCGATCAGCCCCGTCAGTTCTGCATAGGCAGGGATCTGCTTTTCGGGTTCCGGAAAACGATTGATCTCTGCCAGCCATCCCCTTAACTGCTCTTCAAGCGTGATTGCAGTAGTGGCGAAATCCTGATCAACGGAATCGGCCATCCGCTGTGCCAGCTTTATGAATCTTCCGTCTTTGGCATACTTCAGCACCGTCAAGTGATCGGTATCCAGAATGATCATGCGGCACCCTGCTCACGGTCTTGCTGACGGATAAGGCGTCCGGCATCGTCGATTTGTTTCATCAACGGGTGATCATCAAACATGCCGAGGCTTTTCCGCCAGTCTTTTGTGAAAGCGCCTGGCGACGACGATGACGATTGAATTCTATGCAGAACGTCGCGCATTTGTTGTTCAAGCGTTTGAATTCGCTGTTCCAGTTGTGTGTCGGACATCGGGCAAACTCCGGGGCATTCGCTGACAAGGCATTTGGGCACTCCTGCGCAGAATACGAAGATCTCCCGGTGGCGAAAAGGCAGATCTGCGGAACTTCAGAAGTGCGATCATCAGATCGCCAGCATCTGGGTTTGACATTGCAAGCAGGTCGCAGCCTATTCCATCGTTTCCATCGGCACGGCCACCTATGTTGTTGTGACACCTCGTGCCTGCTGTGTGGACCGTCAGTTTGCCGTTTTACCGCTCGCCTTTCGTGGTTCCTGCGTGGCGCTTCGAGCAACGTCCCGCCAGCCTGCTGTGCAGTCTGTCATGCCCTTGCACCCGCTGCGCGTCTTCGCTTCCTCCGGAACCCCGAGGCTCGCTCTCCTTCTTTGAAAGTTGTTTGTTTTCCATCGGCTGCGCCCTTGAGTGAATGGAAAACAAACAACCTGCAAAAAGGAGAAAACATCATGGCAATACTTCGAGTCCGCACAAAATCAACCGCATCGAGAAAGCCCCAGAAAACACCGAACACCGCGACACAAGACCAGGATGCGGAAAGGCAGGCTCATTATGTCGATATCTTTCGGTCGCATCTCACGACTGCTGACGCCGTCGACGAATTGGTACGGGCGATCATCAGCGACAGAACAGCGAAGCACCTCGTAATCTTTTACCTGGATGAAGAACACCGGGTTCTTTCTTACACGATCATGACCGTCGGGCCGCTTCGGATTGCATCGATATCACAGCGAGAACTGTTTCAGAGAGCCATTGAGACAGGAGCTGCCGCAATCATGCTGGCTCACCATCATCCCCAGGGAACAGCCACGCCCTCTCAGGAAGACAGAAAATTAGTGAGACAATGGCGAAAATCGGGAAGCATCCTCGAAATTCCGATTCTGGACCTGGTGACAGTGACCGAGGAGGATTTCGTATCCCTGAAGCACGAGATCGACGTATCATTTTCGGAACCATCGTGGTAGGAATTCAGCCTTGCAGATTCATGTTGCTTCACGCAACCAACAAGAAGGGATCCGCCAAGGATCCCTTCCCTCGTCGAGAAGCCCGCTACAGTCGGAATGCGTCTGGCATCACCCTCACCGTCACAGCCAGCCATTCTTCCAGGCGAGGAAGAACAACCAGAGTGCAACCATCAGGTCGCCAGCATCAGGGTTTGACATTGCCAGA
>CAZFDW010000937.1:0-1767 GCA_964517865.1 uncultured Chitinophaga sp. | reverse complement strand
GGCTCGTGCGGATTGTCGCGATGTTAACTCGGATGGCGATGAAATTCGATGGTGTTTCGGATTCCCTGGTCCAGTATCCTCTGGGTGTCGATTACGAGCACGAGCACCGCGATGCTGAGCACGAGCACGAAGAAATGCCAGAACAAAGCCATGCAGCGGAATGGCGGTAGTTAGCGTTTTGACATCGATACTCTTTTACCGCCATCCGCTGATGGCGGTTGATCGTCAAACCTGCAAACGGTGTCAGCACCCCTTGAAATGCAGCGTACCGTCTGCCAGTCTGTGGCGGATCTCAGACTCCGTCAGCAAAAACGTCTGAAAGACTTCACGCAGTCGTCCCTGTTGCTCAAGATCTCGCCAGATTCTCCAGTGAGTGGCGATGTCAGGCGACCATGCGTTTGCGTCCCACGCCTTGAGTCGCATGGCAGAACTTACATGGATGCACCCACAAGGATCTCTGTGCCGTTTATTTTCGGCTCCGCGAACTTCGCGTCGCAATGCTCACACAATTCCCGGGTGACGACTCGCCGCCGATGGCAATGGGAGCAGTGAATGCGGCTCGGACAGTAATGCGCAGTCACCATCGCCAGAATTCCGGCGGGACCAAGCAGCAGGCCGATCAATTGCCAGCGGCGATGCTTGTCCCCATCAATTCCAAATCGAATGGCGTATCTTTTTCCAACATAGCTCCACAACACGGCCGACAGAACCAGGACTGATGCAGCAATCAAGAGCCATGTCGGACGAGCATGTGTAAGGACAGCGAAAAAGGTGACCCCTGTCGCAAAGTATCGAGTCTCTTCGAAGCCGAGGAATGCCGCGACCGGGGCGAGTGGTGCGATGGCCGCGAAACTGGCGACCTTGCCGACTTCCCAGGATCCGAGTTCTGTGTTGAGGCCCTCTTGAAATGTACGCGTTTTCTGTGAACTCAGATCAAGCTCAACAATGCGTCTCGTGCCGGTCCACGGACCGGCACCACGATCGAACCACGCTGTATTTCTGTCTGCGTCGTACCCGACACTCCCATGCGCAAATGAATCTATTTCATCGGGAATAGGAATCGTCGCGATGACTTCGCCGGGAATCAGCAATTCAATGTCTTCCAGTTTCCACTCGTAAGTCGGATTATCGTCGGCAGGTGGAGTTCCGAATGGCATCGGCTGAGCAGTAGCGACATCGTCACCTGTTGGTGCGTCCCCGGCATCTTTCGATTCAGAAGCAACAGCGACTGATCCTCCGGACCAGCGTCGTCCGATGGAATGCGGCACAGCTTTGCAAACAAGAACCTCTCCGTCGACAAACACGGCTAGTTGATCCTTTCGGTCACCGAACATGTCCAGATTGCGAATCGCTTTTCCTGCAGGTGGAGTAAACAACGCGCTGACCGTTTTTGCTCCCAGGTCGATTTCGAACAACCCGTTTTCGAACAGGTAGGCAGGGCGAAATTCAGGTGCTGAATGGAGATCGAAGTCATCCTCCGAACTGTGTCTGTGTCCATCGAAATCGGTGGCGGACGCAAGGCACTTGCCGAATCGCTGAGTCGGCCATTTCGGATATTCGAAGATCCCGTCCGGCCCGATCACGTACTTCAGTTCCTGTGGCGATCGGATGACACGATTCCCGGTTCTTTCGAAGCGTTCCTGCGAATAACCCAGAATCACGCCCTTTGTCGCGGAAAGCTGCCATGTGAGATGCCGCAGCGGACTGATCTGATCTTCACCTGCAGGTCCCCGGAAATTCGGAGGTGGTGTGAGGATCGGACCAAGT
>CAZFDW010000936.1:0-1775 GCA_964517865.1 uncultured Chitinophaga sp. | reverse complement strand
GCTGAAGCTCGCATCGTGGCCAGCCTCGATCACCCGCATATTGTGCCGGCCTACGATGTGGGCCGGACCGACGACGGCTCCTGCTATGCAGTGTCGAAGCTGATCGATGGGACCGATCTGGGAACCTATGCGAAGCAGCAACCCATGACGTTTGATCAGGCGGCACACGTCGTGGCGCAGGTGGCCGAAGCACTACAGCACACGCATAATCGTGGACTGGTCCACCGGGACATCAAACCGGCAAATATTCTGATGGATCGCCGAGGCTGCCCTTACGTCACAGACTTTGGCCTGGCGCTGCGGGACGAAGATTTCGGAAAAACGCAGGGAATCGCTGGAACTCCCGTTTACATGAGCCCCGAGCAGGCCCGTGGGGAAGGACACCTTGTCGATGGCCGTTCGGACATCTTCAGCCTCGGCGTTGTCTTGTACGAGCTGATCACGGGCGTAAGGCCGTTTGCGGCCGGAAACTGGCGTGAGTTGTTGCAGCAGATCGCGACGATCGAGGCGAAGCCACTGCGGCAGTGCAACGAAGCGATTCCCGTAGAATTGGAACGGATCTGCTTGAAGGCTCTGTCCAAACGAGCGGCGGATCGCTACTCCTGTGCCGTCGATTTTGCCGACGACCTGCGACATTGGTCTGATACTCCGACTGCCGGTCCGATCGCTGCCCCTGTTTTGAAGATTGTGCCGAAAGGGCTGCGTTCATTCGATGCGAATGACAGCGAGTTCTTTCTGGAACTGCTCCCCGGACCGCGGGATCGGGACGGGCTCCCTGAAACACTACGATTCTGGAAGACACGTCTCGAAGAAACTGATTCCGACAGGACTTTCCGCGTTGGACTGATGTATGGACCGAGTGGTTGCGGAAAGTCGTCACTCATCAAGGCCGGTTTGCTCCCGCGTCTTGGCGACCATGTGATCCGCGTGTCTCTCGAAGCAACGCCGGACGAGACGGAGTCGCAGTTGCTGCATGGTCTTCGGCGCGCGTGCGCGGATCTGCCGCGTGGCGCGTCGCTTATAGAAACGCTCTCGACGATCCGACGCGGCAAGGGAATCCCCGCTGGCCGCAAAGTTGTGCTGGTACTCGATCAGTTTGAGCAGTGGCTCCACGCCCATGGGGCTCGACAAAACACGGAATTGGTTGCTGCGCTCCGTCAGTGTGACGGGCATCGCGTTCAGGCATTGCTTTTGGTGCGGGACGATTTTTGGATCCCGGCAACACGCCTGTTCAAGGAACTGGAGACGCCATTGCTGGAAGGTCAGAACTCCGGTGCCGTAGATTTATGCGATGCATTGCATGCCCGCAAGGTGCTTGCCGAGTTCGGTAAAGCGTATGGACGCTTGCCTCAGAACCTGGGCGAACTATCGCAGCTGCAGGAAACGTTTCTCACCCACGCGGTCGATGGTCTTGCTCTTGACGGCAAGGTCATTTGCGTGCGGCTGGCACTTTTCGCCGACATGATGAAGAGCCGACCGTGGACTGTGGCGGCACTCCAGGGAGTTGGCGGTACTGCCGGTGTTGGCCTGACGTTCCTTGAGGAGACTTTCAGCGCCGACATCGCACCACCGGAGCACCGGCTTCACCAGAAGGCTGCGCGTGCCGTTCTCCAGACGCTGTTACCGGAAGCAGGTACGGATATTAAGGGCCACATGCGATCGCACGAGGAACTGCTGCAGGCATCCGGTTATGCGAACGAGCCACAACGGTTCCGGGACGTGATCCGCATTCTGGACCAGGAATTGAGGCTGATCACGCCTACCGATTCGCAGAG
>CAZFDW010000935.1:0-1786 GCA_964517865.1 uncultured Chitinophaga sp. | reverse complement strand
ATCGAAAATGAGTATGAGGGAGCGGAATGCCATTTCTGCCGTTACCCGTTGTTCCACGATGACGTCGCATGGCGCTATGCCGACCGTGTGTACTGCACCGTCGATTGCGTCCGCAAAAACCTTAGCAAGTAACCCTGACGTATCTCAATTTTCCTGAACCTCAGTTTCAATTCAAAATCAAAAATCCAAATTCAGAAAGACAATCCATGATTCAACTTACCCGTAAACACATCCGCACGATTCGAACAACAATCCGTCAGTCGTTGGGAATCAGCAACGCACGTCGAGCACCAACAATCACTCTTCGAGCACAACCCAACGAACTGCTGATTCAGGCGGCTACCGACAAGGTTGCCATCGAATGTCGCTTGCCTGGCAATTATCAACCTGAATGCTTTGCCATTCCATACGAAGCACTCAGTGCCGTCGAAGGAAAACAGGATGATCTTGTGTCGTTCACCAAGCGTGACGACATCGTCGTTCTGCAATGGGCCGATGCCGGAATTCCGCAGTCTCTTCAGTTTCCGGCCAGCGATGCGTTGGAGATGCCACCGATCCCCGACAATCTTATCAGCATTGATCGGCAGTTTCTGTCGGCAATGGCTGAAGCTGTGGCCACGACCGATCAGGAATCGACACGGTTTGCACTGAACTGCATTCGTCTGCGAGGACGAGACGGACAGATTGCCGCGACCGACAGTGCTCAGGCATTGATTCAAACGGGATTCACGTTTCCGTGGGATGATGAGATTCTGGTCACAGGTTCAGGGGCGTTTGCTTCCAGCGACTTTGCCGCAGCCGATGAACTTCGGATTGGTCGATCGACCGACTGGGTCACACTTCAGGCGAACTCACGGACGCTGCATCTGCGGATTGAAAAGGAACGCCGATTCCCCAACATCGATCTGCAGATCCCGACAAATGGATCGGCTGCCACCACGCTGTCGTTGTCCGAGGATGACATCGATTTCCTGCTGACGTCTGCGAAGAGGTTGCCAGGTGCGTCGGAGCCGAACTCACCTGTCACCGTCGAACTCAATGGAGTTGTCGCCATTCGTGCCGTCGCTGAAGATCAATCCAATCCCACCGAATTGGTCCTCAGCAACTCACGGCGCATCGGTGAAGAACTCCGGTTCAACACCGATCGCAAGTTTCTCACGCGAGCAGCAGAACTTGGCTTCCGCGACATTCAGCTCCGCAGCAATGAAGCACCTGCCTATTGTCGGGACGACCGTCGCGCCTACGTCTGGGCGTTGCTGGATGAAAGCGGAATTCTCCATAGCAACGGCAACACAACTCGCATCAGTTCCCCTGTGACTTCCATTTCTAAAACTACTCAAACAAGGACCAAAACTTCCATGACGACCGCTCAACCAACAACCACCCGAACAGCAACTGCTCAGCCTACCGTTCGTCCTGCAGCAACTGCTGCCACCGAACCAGAACCAACCCCCGGACTATTGGCGCAAGCTGAGATTCTTCGGGATTCCCTCAGCCAGGCCCTCAGCGACACTCGTGATCTGATCATCGCCATCAAGCGGAATCAGAAACAGAATCGACTTGTGGAAACGACGCTGCGGTCTTTGAAGCAGCTTGAACATATCGGGGCATAAGATTCGTCGCGTTGCTTCACCGGCCACGCTCAATTCACCTGAATCTGCAATCTGCGGATTCACGAGTTGAGCGTGGTTTCTTTTTTTAGGCATCAGCGTGGCGGGACAAACCGCATGCTTTTTTTTCAACGGCCCGCTGGCGGGCTAGGACGAGTCTTTGTATCGGGATTCTA
>CAZFDW010000934.1:0-1791 GCA_964517865.1 uncultured Chitinophaga sp. | reverse complement strand
ACTTGTCAGAAATCATCAGCGCATCACCGGTGTGATCGTTCGCGATGCTGAATCGAGAAACGAACTTGAGCTGCGCGGGCGAGCTGTGCTGAATGCGACCGGTGTCTTCGCGGAAGATATCCTGAGCATGGACATGGATTCGCAGCCATCATCCGGAGCGGACGAGCATCCCAAAGTCGTTCTGAGCCAGGGATCGCACATCGTGCTGGATGCCGCGTTCCTGCCGGGTTCCGACGCGCTGATGATCCCGGAGACCGATGACGGCCGAGTCCTGTTTGCGATTCCGTGGCATGGAAAAGTGTTACTCGGTACGACGGATCTCTCTGTCAAAAACGTGACTCGCGAACCTCGCCCGCTGCCTTCAGAAATCGAGTATCTGCTGGAACATGCAGGACGTTATTTGCAGCGATCTCCGACCGAATCAGATATTCGTTCCCGTTTCGCCGGACTGCGTCCATTGGTCGGTGCGAGATCAGGTTCAAATGCCACGGCGAAGCTGTCGCGAGAACATGAGATCTTCACATCCTCCAGCGGATTGATCACCGTGATTGGCGGAAAGTGGACCACATATCGTCACATGGGTGAGGAACTCATCGACAAGGCAGAAGTCGTCGCCGGACTTCCCCGCAAACAGTCACGCACGGCTTCGCTGAAGCTCCATGGGTGTCCCTCGATCTTCGACTCTTCCGGTGCCCAATCCTGGAACATCTACGGCAGCGATGTGGAGAAAATCGAATCGCTGATTCGCGAACATCCCGAACTGGCAACGGCATTGCATCCACGACTGCCGTACCGCGCAGCGGAAGTGATCTGGGCGGCGAGACACGAGATGGCTCAAACCATCGAAGATGTCCTGGCTCGCCGAACTCGAGCCTTGTTTCTCGACGCACGCGCGGCGATGGAATCGGCGGCGTTTGTCGGAGAACTCCTGCAGAGAGAATTGCAGCAAAGTGCCGACTGGAAGATCGATCAGATCCAGCGATTCTACGAAATCGCGAGCGGCTATTGTCAGTAACCTGTAGCTTGGACATTCATGTCCGAGATATTCACCATTCGCCGTGGCATCGTCGAACGGCTGTCACGGCAAAATCACCTTCGCTTCGACACTGTTTCATGGCCAAAGCGACGGACACGAATGTCCATCCTACATGCGATCTTTTCGCCATCGCACGGTTTCAGTCCTGTTCAGCCGCACTGCCACCCTGTGCCTCTTCCGACACGCTTTCTACGACAGTTCCTGGCAGTTTGTCTGCAAGAGCTTTCAATTCCGTCAGACTCTGCTCGAGTCCTTCCGGCCGTCCCTGTGCGGCATTGCACTCCGATGTCAGCTTTTGAGCAGCGGCCAGAATTTCAAGGTAAATTGCCTCGTGCGGACCAGATGGGCGAGTGTCTGGATCCTCGAGCAGGCTTACCAGTGTGGAAGTTTCATCGGCCGGTTCGGGAGAACTCATGGCAGCTGCGACTTGATCTGAGACAGTCTGCTTGACGCTCTGCGCATACTTATCAGCATCCTGCGAATTGTCTTGGAACGGAACTGTACTTCCCCCACCGCCGCATCCAATGTTTGTCAACAAAACAAGTAAAATTGTTTTATGCAATGTCGGAGACATCTTACGATCTTTCATCATCTCAAGACTGACAGAAGGAAAAAAACCAGCCACGCCGTAACGGCGTGACTGGCTCAAACTTGAAAATTATCTGCGGGATACAAACTATGACCTAAGCACCAGTGCAGCAGTTCCTTCGTTTAACCGCGTGCCCATCGGGCCGCGCTGAGGTGCCAATCGCGGG
>CAZFDW010000933.1:0-1791 GCA_964517865.1 uncultured Chitinophaga sp. | reverse complement strand
TCTGGCTTCAGATTCAGCGCGGGCATTCTTCCGGACGGACGCACGGCGTGTGGATCCTGCAGGAAAGTGATCAGACTGGACAGGGTGTACTTGTCGTCCAGTTTCCCCAGCGGCACCGCGAAGTCCGGTGTCGCATAGATGGCATCGGACGCCTCTTTTTTCGCAGGCGACTCTTCCTCCCCGTCCTGAGGTGCCGGGGGCGGGGCAATACCTTTGCGAATCGCTGCGATCGCGGCAACGTCTCGCTGGTCACCATGGCACGCGGCACAGCCGACCGTATGAAACAGCGCCTCGCCACGTCGTACGGCTCCGATACTGACACCCGCCGGACGCCATGAAGTTCCCTGCGTCAGAAAAGCGGCGATGGCTTCTGCGGTCGCGGCATCAGACTTCACCTTCGGGATGCCTGGCATCGCAGTTCCCGGTTTGAGTGCCTGTGGATCGTGGATAAACTTCTGCAGATACTCCGCGCTCGTGCGTTCCCCGACCTTCGTCAAAATCGGCGCCTGCCGAGGCGGCAGCACTTCACCAGCGAACGTGCCGTGACACGACTGACAATTCAGTTCTGAAATCAGAAGTCGCCCGGCATCCACTGAATTCAGATGATCAGCTCGAAATCGCTGATATGCAGGTACGACAACACCATCGGCAGCAAATGACGGTGCGCCAAGAGCGACCCACAGCAGTAAAAACCTGATCCGAGCAGCATGGTTCATGGAGAATTATCGCAAGTAAGTTGAGGCAGGAACGTTTTGATTCGTGCTTTTCCGTTTCTTTTGGCTATCAACCTGTCGCCGCCGGCAGCTGACTCAACCTTCGCACAACCACCGACGAGGCAGCCATCGCAAAGGCGGCTGTCATGAAGGTGGCCGTGCCATAGATGACTCGCCGTTTTTCGCAGGCATGCGGCGAATCTTCACGATGCGGGCAGATGCACTGAAATCCTTTGTCGAGATCCCATTCCGGAACTTCCGGTGCGCGGACTTCTTCTTCGGAATACACGACTGGCAGACCCATTTCTCCATCATTCCCGTAGCCTCGCCGAACCAGTTCTTTACGCAGCACGCGGGCCAGCGGATCGACTTTTGTGCGACTCAGATCATCAACGCGAATTTGAGTCGGATCAAGTCGAGCACCAGCACCCGTGATGCTGATCACAGGGATGCCCTGCGTCAGGCACGTTTCCAGCAGCAGTACCTTCGAAGTGACGTTGTCGATGGCATCGACGACAAAATCCGGACGCGGTGTCAGTAATGCGGCGGAAGTGGATGCGTCATAAAATGACTGCACGGGATCAACCCAGGCTTCCGGATGAATCGCGCGGACACGCTCCGCCAGCAGCGCCGCTTTCGACTGTCCCACGGTTCCGGGAAATGCCTGCAACTGACGGTTGACGTTGGTCAGGCAGACATCGTCAAAATCGACCAGCGTCATGCGTCCCACGGCCGATCGTGCCAGTGCCTCAGCGACGAAGCTGCCAACACCGCCCAATCCAAAGATCGTCACATGCGAACTCAGGAGGCGCAGGACGCCTTCGTGTCCCATCAGCCGCACAAAGCGGTCCCAGCGACGATGAATCCGATCAGGATACGGTGGCAGATCCTCACGATTCGGCCGCGTTGCCGGATCCGGCGTCGATTCCCATGCTCGAATCCGCGTCTGCTTTGGCAATGCCGCATCCAACTCCGGCATCGCGGATCCGTCGGTTTCGGTGCAACACTGATTTTCAGATAAAGGGGAATGCAGGAGAAGTGCTCCGGTTGAAATACGAAAGTCGAATAAGTCTGATTC
>CAZFDW010000932.1:0-1791 GCA_964517865.1 uncultured Chitinophaga sp. | reverse complement strand
TATGACCATGGGCCCCAATCATCACCAAATGGAGTTGTTCTTCGACAGGTTCTTAACACGACCAGCACTTTCCACCCCTCGCCCTCCCGAGAATCAACCTCGACGGCACTCACACCGAAATCCAGGACTGCACCCGTTGGCGCTGGAAGCCTTCGGAATTGCAGCAAATCCTGACTCCCTTCCGCTAAACTGCTTAGGATTAACAAGGGTGCGGCAACTCATCTCGCAAACCCGAATTGGCAGACTCTCGCTGATTTCGCCGGGAAGAGTCTCACAACAATGACCTTCCAGACATGCGTCTCTTCGACGGAGCAATAGAAAATGCACAGATTCAACAGGTGGGTTCGCGTCGCGCTGTATTGCACAATCACCGCCGCTGGAATCAGGCAGGATTTCACAAGCTACGCGGCCAAAGCGCTGCATCCGGAGAGCTCCGAGTTTGAGCTGCGTGTTCGTTCAGCAGATCGCGAATTCGTTGTCGATGCGCGTGCCGGAATGGATCTTGTTCGGTTCGCTGTTGCACAGTTTCTGCATTCGCAGAGTCAGATGTTTAAGGGAATCGATTTTCAGATGATGGCACCGGGCGGCGGAAAATCGAGCGGCTCCTTTCGCATTCAATCGGTCCAGCCGGCGAAGTGATTCAAACATTCCAGATCAGACAGAATCGCAGCTAATTCGCGGCAGCACGCCGCCCTATTTCCTTCATATAGTCAGCGATGTCCAGCTCGTGGGCTTTTGCCAAAGATTCCAGAGCCTTGGTGGTAACCATCTGCCGCCCTTGCTCGATTCGACGTAACTGGCGATCCGTTAGACCGTGAATCTCCGTCTGCTTCAATCCTTTCTCTTCGCGCAGGCTCTTAATTGCACGGCCATACCTTTGCTTGAATTGATCGCTCTTTTCCCCATCCTTGATTGCCACAGTTGGATTGATCAACTGCTCGAACTGCTTCCATCCCAGGTGGGTGTCTGAATGAGGCCAATAGAGAAAGCTGCCATCTTCATCAATCTCGAACACTGAAAACTGCCTGTCGCTATCGCCTAAGAAACGAACAAGCTTAGAATTTGGGACTCGCATTCGCTCGAACGCAGGCGAGAGAAGTACAAGTTCGTTTCCTTCGATCCAGGCATCGACGATGGTTTTGCACCCATCGTTTTCGGCCATTCCGCTAACTAATCGCTGAATCAGTTCCGACTCGGACGCTTCGTCGTGCTTGTCGGACACGTGCAGCCGATTGGATCGACGAATCTTCAGCTTCATCAGTCGCGACGTCACAGCCTCAATGGGGAATTTGCTGATGAATACAATCTGTCGACTCTCACTTGATCCGCTCAATTTCTTCAAAACTTCCTCGGTCAGGTCCGCAAGTCTGGAGATCACCACAACTGAAGTCCCGGCACTTTGCGTGGCAATCGATCCCGATTGAAGCACGGAAGCCACGCAAGTTCTTGCTCTGGATGCGTGAGTAAGCCTTTTCACTGATTGAACGCACAAGCTTTCGTAAGACGCATTGGTTGCAACGAATGTGAAATCGACGCGCTTGACAGATTTTTGCTGCGACGGCATTCGCCCGAGTACTCGTGCTACTCGCTTTCCCGTAGTTTTTGCCATTGCTTCAATATCTCCAACCGATGCTGTTCGGTTAATTCTCTTATCTCTTTCAGGGCCTTTGCAGCCGGCTTCCCGAAGACGACCTCGATCATCTGCGACGAATCTTCGAGGAACGCAACTTTGATTTCCCACTCCCCACGCTTCTTGACGTGAAAATGGGGAGGCTCGTGGTCGTTTGACCA
>CAZFDW010000931.1:0-1806 GCA_964517865.1 uncultured Chitinophaga sp. | reverse complement strand
TCGCCTGCGGCTCAGGGTTAAACAAATTTGCTGGCTGTGCATACTAAATCAACAGGGCGCTAGCGCCTTGCGGCTCACAGTTTTGGAGTATCGGGACAAACTTCCAGGAGTGTTGCCGGACGGCTGCGCACGATGCGGTCGAGCCGCTGAAGGAGATTCACAATGACCACTCTGCTGGCGGAAAAGGACATATCTCGACAGTCATTCTTTGCGGGATGGGTCGTATCGTTGGCTCTCCATGCCGCCTCTTTCTTTTTCGTTGGAATGACGGTGCGTGGTTGTCAGCAGGGGAGCACGGGACAAGTCGGCGGGGAAGTGTTTCGGGACGTCGGACTGGTCGTAGTCGAAGGTCTTGACGACGGCGCTGCTGAAGCAGGAATGGCCCCCGGAGTGGGTGATTCGAATGTGACGCAGCCGATCCAGGAACAGTCGCCCGATGAATCCACGACCGATAACTCTGTACCCGATCGACAGCCGAACCGTGTTCCCACGGAAGCCCCGGACATCGCTTCGTTGCTGAACGAAAATCCGCTTGACTCCGCATCGGCTTTGGGCAGTTCTTCAAAATCGAAACTGCCGCCCCTGATTAGGCCCGGCGATGCCATCGGCGGAAGTCGTTCTCAGTCGAGTTCCGGAGCAAATTCGCTCATCAAGCCATCAGAAGCAGGTGGTGCGGCCCGGATTGGCGGAACGGGTGGCCCCGGTGATACAACTTTCATGAATATCTCGGCCGTCGGCAAGACCTTCGTGTACATCATCGACACCAGCAGCAGCATGAGCGGCAGTCGATTGAAGGTCGCTCAAAGCCAACTGAAGGCCAGTCTGCGGCTTTTGCAGCCCAATCAGAAGTTCGCGGTCATCTTTTACAATGAGTCTCGCGAACGACTGAAACTACGTCGGCAGGACGATCAGTCGATGTACTTTGCAACCGACGTCAACAAGGAACTGGCGGGACATGAAGTGGATCGTGTCACTTCGGATCGCGGCACGGAACACATGCCCGCACTGCTGGAAGCTATCAGCCTGAAACCAGACGTGATTTACTTCCTCACCGACGGTGATGAACCGGAACTCTCACCCGCAGAACTGGCTGAGATTCGCAGACTGGCAGGAAGTTTGACAATTCACGTCGTTCAATTTGGCGACGGAACATTGTCTGCACGTGGTCCCAACTGGCTCGAACGCCTTGCCCATCAATCCAACGGCGAATATCGCGAGATCAACATCGGCAATCATTGAGCCAGCACTTCAAATGGCGTCAATTCTTTGCGGCATGGGTCTGTGACAATGATTCCGAATGCAGCATTCGCATGGGCACGAAATCCGTCCCGAAGTCTCAGCGCGTCAGGCCTGGATTCTGGCGGTCGAAGAAGGCTCACCGGAGAAAGCCGCTGATCTGATCGCGCATGCAATTCAGATGCAGCCGGGGAATCCGACGTTTCGCGTGATGCAGGGTCGAATCCTGCTGGCCGCCGACCGATATGCAGATGTGTTATCGACGTTGAATGGGATTGATGAGCAGCAGCATTCGCAGGCCGCTTCAACCTATAAGGCTGCCGCGTTGCTGGAAATGCAATCGGAATGCCATCATTCATCTCCGAGAGAGCTTCAATTTGCCATCCATCCGAATTACGTCGCTTTCTGACGTTTTAGCTGCTATTTTTGTGTCGGAGGCTGCGATAGCAGGACGATTCGAGTGCCAGCGAAAATACCCAAAGGTGTCGCGAAGACGACTTTACTAGTTGTCGTTTGGATCTCACTGAATACTTGATCGAATTGTCCCTTGTCTGGTGTGCGATTGCATTC
>CAZFDW010000930.1:0-1819 GCA_964517865.1 uncultured Chitinophaga sp. | reverse complement strand
GGCTACGGCATTTGGAAAATGCCTGCTACTTTTCTAAAGTGATCGCCATTGGGCGTGAGCCCTCCGGAACCTTGTTTTTTGTACCGGCAAGCTGACGCATGCCGCTCGCTCATGAACGCTCACACTATAAATCAACAGACCGCCAGGCATCTGTGACTGCTTTTGATCGTTGAGAAAGTGTCGAAGTCCTTCCCGCCAGGAAGGACCTGCAAAAAGGGGTGTTTTGTGGATCTACCGAATCTTCCGCCGCTTTTTGTCTATGGGGCGATTCTGGTTGGGTTTGTGGTTACCAACCTGGTCCTGGCCCATACGCTGGGTCCTCGCAAACACACGCCCGTCAAGGATATGCCGTACGAATCCGGCATGGACCCGGTCGGCGACGCGCGACAGCCGTTTGACGTGCGATTCTATTTGGTGGCAATTCTGTTTCTCGTTTTCGACGTGGAACTGCTGTTTTTGTACCCATGGGCCGTGAGCGCCTATAGTGAGCTTGGAATTCCGCCGGAGCTTCGCGATACAGTGTTCGCAGTCATGCTTGTTTTCATGGCGACTCTGGCATTGGCGTGGATTTATGCATGGCGGAAGGGAGTGTTTCGATGGCGGTAGGTCTCCCCGAAAATATCTTTATGACCAAACTGGATGCGGCGGCCAGCTGGGCTCGTTCCAACAGTTTGTGGCCCATGCCCTTTGCAACAGCCTGCTGCGGCATCGAACTGATGGCGACTGCGGCGTCACGACATGACCTCGCTCGATTCGGTGCGGAAGTCATGCGATTCAGTCCGCGCCAATGCGATCTGTTGATCGTGGCCGGTCGCGTTGTCATGAAGATGCTGCCCGTGCTGCAGCGCATCTGGTTGCAGATGCCCGAACCCAAGTGGTGCATTTCCATGGGAGCCTGTGCGTGCTCGGGCGGCGTGTTCGACACCTATGCTGTCGTCCAGGGAGTGGACCGATTTATTCCTGTCGATATGTACGTTCCGGGCTGTCCGCCCCGTCCTGAGCAGTTGTTGGCAGCGGTGATTGACATGCAGGCCAAGGTTCGCCGAACCGGCACAGTGATGGGTAAGGAATTCATGGCTCGCGATACGCCGATGGGGCCCGAACCATTCGAATCCGAAGAACGTTATCGCATTCAGGACGCCAATCTCGTGCAACTCGGGAATTTTTCAGCAGCAATGACGTCGGCTGGGATGAAGCGAGGAACCGGGAATCATGGTTGAACTGTCCGACTTACAGCAAGTGTTCGGGCCGGAATTGGTAGAGAGCACTTTTTGCGACAATCGCAGGATTGATGTCCCTGCGGCGAAGTTATTTGATCTCCTGAGCTGTCTGAAATCTGATCACGGTTTCAACACGCTGATCGATATGACAGCCGTGGATTATCTGGAGTACGAAGGTGCCACGGACCGATTTGGCGTCGTCTACATGCTGCTGGATGTGTTTGGCGGCGAGCGCCTGATTGTGCGAACGACCGTGAACCTCCCGGATCCGAAATTGCCATCAGTCTATTCGCTTTGGCGCGGGGCGGACTGGATGGAACGTGAAGTGTTCGACATGTTTGGAATTGTCTTCGAAGGTCATCCGGATCTGCGGCGCATCCTGATGCCGGAAGAGTTCGCAGCGTTTCCACTGCGGAAGGATTATCCGCTCAAGGGACGCGGCGAACGTCATAATTTCCCGGTGATTACGCGGGCCGGCAGCTGAAGTGGCGTTCAGGCGAGCGGCTGGGCGTCAGCCCTCCGTGTGAGTTTTGCCCGCGAATGTCGCGAAGGGACACTGTGGTGTAGGCCGGACCAAGCGCAGCGCAGTTCCGGCAGGC
>CAZFDW010000929.1:0-1829 GCA_964517865.1 uncultured Chitinophaga sp. | reverse complement strand
GAGCCGCAAGGCGCTAGCGTGCTGTTGATTGAATCGTTTAACCCTGGGCCGCAGGCGACGGCGTCACCGGAATCCGTCGCCTGCGGCTCAGGGTTAAACAAAATTCCTGACCCATTTTTTAAACAATGGCCCGCTTATTCACTGGGATTGAAGCATCTGGAAGTCATTTGACTACGCGCGGAATCGAGACTTTTTTTCTAGCCACGAAACAACACAAAAAGCCCAAAGAAAGCAAAACACGATCCATGAAATGAGTGATTCTTTGTGTCTTTTGTGCCTTTTCGTGGCTGGAAAATAACATCTCCTGTCGGGCTGTCAGCTTCCAGAATGGTGAGGTGGCATGTACGTACAAAAGAAGTTTAATCATGGAACCCAAGTGGCATTCTCGCTCATAATTGCAGTGCAGATTCCCAACAACTAAGCGGGCCATTGTTTTTAAAGCCAAATTTCAGATCTCAAATTTGTGAACCAAAACTGATGAGTATTCTCGTTTCCAGATCAACGCGCGTGATCACTCAGGGTATCACCGGGACCTCAGGTCTTTTCCACAGCCAGCAGTGCCGGGCGTACGCGGCGGAGTGTCAGCCGGGTGTGGACGTCTTTGTGGGCGGCGTCACGCCGGGCAAAGGCGGCACAACGGTTGATGGCTTCACGGTGTTCAACTCCGTGATTGAAGCCCGCGAGAAAACCGGAGCGAACACCTCGATGGTCTTCGTACCGCCGCCGTTCTGCGCAGATGCGATTCTGGAGGCGGCAGACGCTGGGATGGATCTCATCGTGGCGATCACCGAAGGCATTCCTGTGATGGATATGCTGCGCGTCCGACGTGGACTGGAAAAATCGAGGTCACGCCTCATCGGACCGAACTGTCCAGGTGTGATCACTCCAGGTGTTGCAAAGATCGGGATCATGCCGGGTTACATCCACACACCGGGGACGATCGGCATTATCAGTAAAAGTGGCACGCTGACATACGAAGCCGCATGGCAACTGGGGCGAGCTGGCCTGGGACAAAGCACCGCGATCGGCATCGGCGGTGATCCGATCAACGGCACAGATTACATCGATCTGCTGGAGATGTTCCAGAAGGATCCTGGCACTGAAGGCATTCTGATAATCGGTGAAATCGGCGGCAATGCGGAACAACTGGCAGCGGAGTACATCAAGTCGCATGTCAAGAAACCCGTCGCCGGATTCATTGCCGGTCAGACGGCTCCACCTGGAAAACGCATGGGCCACGCCGGTGCGATTATCTCCGGCGGCGGTGGCGGCGCTGCGGAGAAAATGGAAGCCTTGCGCGCCGTCGGAGTCATCGTCTCTGCCAGCCCCGGCGGCATGGGCGACGCAATGAAGCAGGCGATGAAAAAACAGATGTGAGAGCACTTAAAAGGGTAACGGTGTCGGTGCCATGTTCCTCGAACCCATGCGACCGACGGCAGGCCAGTTGGCATATTCTCCGTAGGGACTGTGGAGTGAAGCAAATGCTCAGCCTGACAAGATCGATGATCTGTGATCACAATTGGACTGGCTGCCGAACGGGCAAAAAGTACCTTGTTCTTGTCATGCCACAATCCAGAACCGCCGCCAGCATACCGTGGTTGACCGGTCAGGCATCGCCTTCCCGCTTCACTTTACACGCCGCTAACCGTCCTGAGCGTGTCAGATCCAGGCAACTCAGGACACGCCCTCATGAGTTGTTTGAGTTGGAGCCGTTGCACGCAGCTGTCGCGATCTCATTCGCGGCTTCGTTAAGGTATATTTGTCGTCATCCTCCCCTGGACTGCGGCAGCCTGCTGCCGCTTTCCTCAGCCAGCCTGCTGGCCCCCGTT
>CAZFDW010000928.1:0-1832 GCA_964517865.1 uncultured Chitinophaga sp. | reverse complement strand
TTCAGGATTCAGGATTCAGGATTCAGGATTCAGGATTCAGGATTCAGGATTCAGGGTTCAGGATTCAGGGTTCAGGGTTCAGGTAAGAACGATTGCTTCGTTTGTTGTGGGAATGGCAGCGGCGGATTGCTGATTCCGATTTTGCCGCAGGAGCGTCAGCAGAATCTCTTCCAGTGACGGCTTGCGGACAATCGCCTGTGGCAGTTCCTGTGATCGGCAGAGATCAGCCAGTCGGCCTGCGTCCAGATGACGCACGAGCCAAATGTGTTCATGTCCCCAGGCAACATGGGCTACGACAGTTCCTGGCATCGCCGGGGGCGTGACACTGGCCGAAGGCAAGCTCAATGCAACCTCCGTCACCGACTGCTTCAATTCGTCCAGTCGTTCGTGGGCGACAACTTTGCCGTTCATCAGCACAATCACGTCGTCTGCCACCCGTTCCACTTCACCGACCTGATGACTGGAAAGCAGCACAGATCGGCCTTCTGCGGCGACATCGATCATGCTTTCCAGAAACTCCCGCCGCACCAGCGGATCAAGACCAGAAGTCGGTTCGTCCATGATCAGCAACTGCGGACGATGCGCCATGGCAAGTGACAGTGCGACCTTGGCACGAGTCCCTTTGGATAATCCCTTGATCTTCTGCTTTCGATCGAGATCAAAACGCTTCGCGAGTTTGTCGTATTCAGACTGGTAGCCCGTCAGATAAAAGCCCGCCGCAAACCAGCCGATTTCTTCGACCGTCATCCATTCATACAGCGGCGGAGTGTCTGATACGTAGCCGACCCGCGATCGAATCTCCAGTGCATGGGTTTTCGGATTCATATCCAGCACTTCGATGTCGCCCTTGTCAGGTTGTTCAAATCCCAGCAACAGCCGAATCGCAGTACTCTTGCCCGCACCGTTCGCTCCCAGCACGGCGCACACTGTTCCCGGCTGAATCTGCAACGAAACATCATCCAGAGCTTTGACACTGCCGAAGCGTTTTGAAACGCCGGTTAAGCGAATGACGGGATTCATGGACAGCCTTTCGAATTGTTTTTGATGCTCATTGGGCCTGGTGATTCAGACGCAGAATGTCGAAGAGGGAAACTGAAACATCAAATTTCAACTTCAAAGAGTTTCGCTACGGCGGCGATTCCTTCTGCAACGCATCCCATTCGCTATGCACGAGCGAATGAATCTCGTCGGACGACACGCCATTCTGCATCGCTTCGCGCAGAACGTACCGGAGTCGTTCACGCACCATTTCCAGCCGACCGCGACGACATTTCTCCGGCGCGTCCGCAGCAATCGCCAGCCCGGTGCCACGGATAGAAACAAGCACACCTTCGCCCTGCAGGTCGCGGTAGGCTCGAGCCACTGTGTTGACGTTGACAGCCGTCCGAGTCGCCATTTCTCGAACCGAAGGCACGTGCTCACCGACAAGCAGTGAACCATTTGCCACGGCAAACTTCACCTGCCGGCAGATCTGCTCGTAAATCGGGATGCCGTTGTTCGTTTCAATCTGACAAATCATGCGTGTCTCCGATTACTGTAATATCTAACTATTACAGTAACCATGGGAGAGCTGAAGGTCAATGATGATTTTGATTTTTCCAAAGCTACCTGCGGAATGTTCTTCCCGCGGTGCGAATTGACAATGGCGAGCGGCTGGGCGTCAGCCCTCCGTGGCCCCTGCATGAACGCACGGAGGGCTCACGCCCAGCCGCTCGCCGCTCGTCAATTCTCTAACTCATGACCTCGTGGAGCATATATGTTCGTTTTCCGTCGAGCTTGCCCCGACGGGAACACAATTGAAAAGCTACGGGAGGTCGGTTGAGCCCATGAGA
>CAZFDW010000927.1:0-1834 GCA_964517865.1 uncultured Chitinophaga sp. | reverse complement strand
GGGCTTACGCCGCCCGGCGCGCCAACTGCGATCGGCGTGGCATCACAACGTCGAGCACATTTTCTACTTTCATCTCTTTCGGGATCTTTCCGAGACGTTCGCCTCGGACGAAGAACGACGATTCTTCATAGGTGTGTTTGCCGTTAATACGTGTCGATTCCACAAGTTCAGTCAGATTCATCCGGCCTGACAGCGCGATATCCCCGGCAGCCATGACGATCAAATCGGGGGCTCGGTGAGCGAACGGGCCGCTGTATGCGTCCTGGCCTCGAATGACATCGCTGGCGATCGGCTGACCGTTGACCGTGGCGTTCTGAAAAAATGTCGTCAGTTGCCGCATCAGTGGTTCAGCTTCTTCGGCCGTCACGGTGCCACCGGGATAACGTCCCTGACGATGGAGGTAGATTCGACCTGGATCCATCGCAAACGCTTTGGTTTCCGGCAGCATGTCAATGTAGGACGGTCGCTGAGACTCTTTAAGTTTCAGGAAGTCGTTTTGCGCCAGCAGACAGTTCAGGTTCAGACTGAGACGTTGCCGGGCAAACCCGTGGTCGGAAACTGCGGCGAGGGTGACTTTGTCGTCCAGCCGTTCCAGAATGCAGCCGATCTGGCGATCGACTTCGTGGTAGTAGTCCAGGAACGTCTGATGGAACGGCGATGATGTGTCTTCGTAGTCTTCCCAGAGATAATGGTTCAGACGATCGGTGCCGGTGAACACGAACATGATGTTTTGCCACGGTTCCCGATCCCAATGATGATGCAAAGCCTGGCAGCGAGCTGTCATCACTCGTTGCAGTTCCGCCACAAATCTCGGCTTTCCCTTTTCAACCAGCGACATGTCGGCATCGACAGCGTAACCAATACTTTCCAGCCAGGCGAGTTCTTCCGGCGGATGCACGGCTCGCTTGAGATCCAGCGCCACAAAGCCGGAAACCAGCATTCCCGGCATGGGCTGAGCGGGATACGTCTGCGGCACGTTCAGGATGAGACTGGGACCGGCACCTTCGCGTGCCCAGAACGGCTTCGAACGGAACGTCCGCGACGACGTGAAGCCCAGTGTGTAGCTGCCGTCCATCAGGTCGGTGAAGCCAAAGACATTGTGACCGCCCGAGTTCTCACCAGTCACGATCGATGCCCAGGCGGCGGATGAGACTTCGGGCAGCGCGGACTTCATTGGAACCAACGTGCCTGTTTTCAACAACTGCTGACTGTTGGGCATCACACCGGAATCGGCGAATTGCTGCCACATCCAACGCGGTAGTCCGTCAATTCCAAGTAAAAACATGTTCATGATCACGGCCTCCGTTCCGGGATCTCACTTGTATGAATTCGAGATTTCAGATCTCAGATTTGAAACTCTAAATCGGGAATTCGAAGTTCAGATGTATCCCAATTGCCTGAGTCGCTCGGTTACGGCCTCTGTATCTTCTTCATCCATAAAGGCATCGGAGTCGCAGGCGTTCATCAACGTGCAGTGCAGGTGTGGAATTCCGTGCGAATTAAGTGCGCGCGTCACGACAGCAGCGTCGCTGCAATTCTCTTCGGAAATCACAACGATCCGATCGACGGTTGCAGTCTTAAGCTGTTGGAGTGAACGCGACATGCCAAATCGCCATTGCACCGCAGACGGCATGTGGCTGATAGAAAGTCGATCCTCATGGGCCGCAACAAAGAGCGTACCCGCGACAGTATTCAGCGGTTGCTGCGAGAGGTTCAGGACAGCATCGCCAGCCATCAGGACGCCGGTAATTGAATCGGCAGTACTTGAACATTCGGTCGTCATATGCATCACCATCCGTGGTGGAAAACGGTCCGCCGGTCAAACCGTGAGCGG
>CAZFDW010000926.1:0-1837 GCA_964517865.1 uncultured Chitinophaga sp. | reverse complement strand
TGTAGTACCGAGCAATCCCGTGAGTGCAGCAGCGGCATTTGAAATACGGTTGCGTCGGCATGGGAACCTGTCTCCTGCTGAGATGCGTCAACTCACACTATCGTCCGAATATGGAGATCCATTCTGTCTGAAAACCGAGGTGCTGACACTTTCATGGACACGAGTGATCATCGCCACAGACTCGTTCCCTGTCGGGCGTCACGTTTTGTGGCGATGGCATACGACATCACCCAGCAGAAAACATCGCCGTACCGTGCTATGCATGACATGCACAATCGCGAATTCATCCGCGTCAAACACTTCCACACGCACCAATCGTGCCATGACCAGTCACCTTTCCGCAATAAATCAACGAACACCGACACTACGCATCCATCTCATGTTTCCGACTCAAGTCAAACCGTCAACGATAGTGCTGTGTCCCTGTTGTGGTTCTTCTGTTGTGGTTCTTTGAAAAGCAGAATCATTGCCCCAGCGTGCCAAACGCACAATCAAAGACGCCTAATATCTCGTCAGAAGCGACGCTTGACAGGGCAATGATGATCGCATTTTCTTAACGGAAGAGAGCTGCTTCGGGATGGCCGTCCCGAAGCAGCGGCGGTTTGTAGATCGACGAGACCTTGGTCCTTAGAGGCCGGGGGTCAGCATGATCGCAAGCCGTTTCATTTCAAACCCGAACCGTCGCATGAGCCGCAGATTCTGCGAGCTCGAATATTAGGCTGGGACAAAATGAACAATTCAGAGTACTCATTTTCAGCGTTCATTGGAATCGATGTTGCCAAAAACAAGATCGACATTTTTGAACAGAAGAGCCAGACCGTAAAAACTGTCGGCAACAACAAACAGGAGATCAACAACTGGATCAAAACACTGACCGAAACAGTGCAAACGATCGTCATCATGGAAGCCACGGGCGGCTACGAATCGCTGCTGGTGGAGCTACTCCATCAGCACAGTATTGCACTGGCGGTTGTCAACCCGCGTCAGGTGCGAGATTTTGCTAAAGGCGTCGGCTGCGATGCAAAAACGGATACCATTGATGCCAAAGTTCTCGCCCGCTTCGGACAAGTTGTGCAACCTGCGCCACAGGCTGCGCAGTCCGAGGATCAGGTGAAACTCGGAGCACTCGTGCAACGACGACGTCAACTGGTTGATCTCGTCAATCAGGAACAAAACCGATTGCAGCAGACACGCGATTCCGACATTCGCAAGTCCATCGAAACGGTACTAAAAGAGCTGAAAAATCAACTAAAATCCATGGACGAACAAATCGCGACAGTCATCAAAGCGGACGAACAGAACGCGCGAAGAGTGGAGATTCTGCAGTCGGTGAAAGGTCTCGGCCCGGTGACTGTCAGCACGTTCGTGGCCGAACTACCGGAACTCGGACAACTCAATCGTCAGCAGGTCGCGAAGCTCGTGGGAGTTGCTCCGATCAATAACGACTCCGGACAATCCATCGGAAAACGAAAAGCCGCCGGTGGTCGTTCGGCAGTCCGCCGAACGCTCTACATGGCAACGCTCGTGGCGACCCGATTCAACGCACAAATTAAAACTTTTTATCAGCGACTGGTGGCGAAAGGCAAGCCAAAGAAAGTGGCACTGACAGCGGCGATGAGAAAACTGCTGACGATCCTCAATACACTGGTTCGAACAGATCAACTCTGGAGTGACCCAACGCTCCGTTCTAAAGAAACGGCGTCCTGATTGACGAACAACCAGAACGCCGCAGTGACGTCATCGACGCACCGAAACGACTGGCTATCCCTCGTCTGGTTGCGTCCCCGCAGAGCCAGACTCTGTTTCACCAGCCAACGCCAGAATACACGTCATGTTC
>CAZFDW010000925.1:0-1847 GCA_964517865.1 uncultured Chitinophaga sp. | reverse complement strand
AATGATCGACGGATTGCCGACGGGAGTGTAATGGCCAGTGAAGTTGAGGCCACCGGTTGTGCGCTCCACACGGAAGACAGCAATGTTGTCAGCGCGCTGATTGCAACAATAGAGGAACTGCCCGGTGGGGTCAAAGTTGAAGCTGCGCGGGTAGTTTCCGCGTGTCCATTCTTCCCCGACAAATGTGAGGATGCCGTCTGGTCCAACAGAAAAGATCCCGATGCTGTCGTGCAGTCGGTTGCCTGCATAGACAAACTGTCCATCCGCTGAAATCAGGATCTCGGAGCAGAAGTTACTGCCAGCGAAGCCGGGCGGCAAAGTGGAGATCGTCTGTCGTGACGCCAGCCGACCTGTTGCATCATCGTAGTCAAACAGGACGAGAGTCGAACCTTCCTCCTGAATCGAGTAGAACCAACGCCCATTGGGATGAAAGTGGAAATGCCGAGGCCCGTCTCCAGGTGGCAGCGAGACCGCAGACTGTTCACTGGGAGTCAGCACGCCCTTTTCCGCGTCAAACTTCCAGACGAAGATCTGATCGAGGCCCAGGTCCACATGCAGCACGAAGCGACCGGAGGGATCGGCCTGAATCATATGCGCATGAGTCCGATCGTGTCCGCTGAAGGCAAAGCTGCCCGGTGGAGCGTTTGTTGCCGTAGCGGGACCGAGTCTGCCTGCATCGTTCCTGAAATGCGTGGCCTCGCCCAAACGACCGTCAGGCAGAATCGGCAGTACCGCGACGGAACCTCCGAAATAATTGGCGACCAACAGAAACTTCCCGGATGGATGCACACTCACATAGGTGGGACCGGCGCCGCCGGAACGAACAGTGTTGAGCAGCTCCAGTTTTCCGTCGGGCCGATTGATTGTGAAGGCACTGACCGTGCCTTGCTTGTCTTCGCCTACTCGATCCGTTTCATTGGCAGAATACAGACGAGTCCCGGCAGTGTCTAAAGCCAGGCAGCTCGGGCTCGTGCCCAATTCGTAAATGCCAGCGGGCGTCATTGCCCCGGTGTCGCGATTCACCAGAAAAATATGAATGCCACGACCATTACCGGGCGGCAGATCTACCTGAGTCGGCAATACATCGCGGAGCGGAGAGCTGAAGGTTCCGACATAAGCGACGAGTGGTCCGCTGAATCCTTCCGGCTGGGCATGGACAAAACCATCCATGAGGTGTGCAGACCCCGCAAGTGCGACAGAGGTTTTCAAAAACGATCGTCTGGAACTGTCGAGTGGCATCATGATGAAAACAGCCTGTCTGGTCGAGGTGACGGTTGGAGTAACCGGCATGACTTATTGCAAAATACATTTCCAGCAGGCATGAATCAGCGAAACCCCTACTTCTGCTGTGACGTCATTGTATCGGGATTTACATTTCGGTTACATCGACCGAGGCGTCATGTTGAAATTCGCTTGTTCGGAGTCGTTTCGGAATGGGTTGCTAAGCAATTCAGAAGCGATCTGCCAACGATAGTATCTGAAGTGTTTGTTTCCGCTTCCTGAATCTCCTTTAAAGTTCGCCCGTTTGAATCCTTCCAGCTTGTGCGGCCGTTTGATGAGCGACCAAGTACAAAGGTCGCTGCCGTTGACAGCGAACCGAATGTGCAGTCCTGTGAGAATCGCCATGTGATTCCGTCGGCGACCAAAACGCCGTTGGCAAGCTGCACCACAGACTGTTTCGCTCCGGGCTTTGGAAGACACAGATGCGGAATAATTTTTGAAAGCTCTTGCTGGTTCTCAGGGGAATGGAAACCGCGATCAAACGACAGTCGCTTAACCTTGTTCTCGAACTGCTTCTGCACAGCCTTCGTCGCTTCGATGGCCACGCCTGAATCGCACTGATTTCG
>CAZFDW010000924.1:0-1853 GCA_964517865.1 uncultured Chitinophaga sp. | reverse complement strand
AACGGGGCCAGCAGGCTGGCTGAGGAAAGCGGCAGCAGGCTGCCGCAGTCCAGGGAATAGTCTCGGTCACGCGAGGTGACTACAGTTTGTGAGTTGTGAGAGTAGACTAATGATTTTGGCAGACAATTCCATGCGTTCATGCAAAGTTTGCCCGCTCACTTCTGTCGCGACACCGTCCCATGAATAGATTGCTCTGCCTTCTGATCGCGTTCGTCCTGGCCGCACCAGCTGACGGCATTCGTGCCCAAACTGTTGCGTCACAATCAGAAGACGATTACTACAGGCTGATCTCCGTCAGCACATCGCAGGCTCAGACGGATTCGCGGGCGAAGACGTGGAAACCGGCTCCGGATGGACTGGCACTGGAAGTCAGTGGGATCGCCGTGCTGGATGAGCATCGCGTGGCCGTGGCCATTCGCAAGGGAGAAGTCTGGATTCTGGATGGCGTCTACAACGATCCGCCTTCAAACGTCACATATCATCGTTTTGCTTCAGCTCTGCATGAACCGCTGGGGCTGCTTTACCACAACGATTCACTTTACACCGTGCAGCGAACTGAGCTGACGCAGCTTCGCGACACCGACGGAGATGACGTCGCCGACGAATATCTCACCGTCGCCAAAGGCTGGGGAGTCACCGGCCACTATCACGAATATGCGTACGGCCCGAAACTGGACCGCGCGGGAAATCTGTGGCTCACGCTCAATATCGGTCTCGGCCTGAAAGGTGACGAATTGAAACGCGCCATTCACGAACCCGCTCTTAACTACCGGCAGGGACTGTGGCGTGGCTGGGGGATGAAGGTCACACCGACCCTCGATTTGATTCCCGTCTGTGCCGGAATGCGATCCCCCAGCGGGATCGGTTCGAACGCAGCGGGCGACATGTTCTACACCGATCAGCAGGGCAACTGGGTTGGTACCAACACGCTGCACCACATGCGTGAAGGTGCCTTCTTTCACCACGCCGAAGCCCTGGCGTCGATGAATCAGCCAGGCTCAACGATTCACGGCGTCACCAGCGTTCCGGATGGAGTCCCATTTCCGGACGCGGTCAAAGTGTTTCCTCAACTAAAGCCGCCCGCTGTCTGGTTTCCGTACAAGAAGATGGGCCAGTCCACCACGGACATCGTGCTGGATGCCAGTGACGGAAAGTTTGGACCGTTCGGCGGGCAACTGTTTGTCGGTGAGTTCACTCAGGCGGGCATGAACCGCGTGTTTCTGGAAAAGATTAATGGCGAATATCAGGGAGCCTGCTTCCCGTTTCGCAGCGGTTTCGCCTCCGCTGTCCTGCGGATGGCTCAGGGAACCGACGGCAGCGTGTTTGTGGGTCTGACCAATCGCGGCTGGAGCAGCCTTGGCACGGCATCGTATGGCCTGCAGCGATTGGTGTGGACGGGCAAGGTGCCCTTTGAAATCAAAGAAATGCGAGCCAGGCCGGACGGCTTTGAACTGGTCTTTACCAGGCCGGTTGAAGAGACTTCAGCCGCCAATCCCGCGTCGTATGAGATGAACAGCTACACTTATCTGTATCAATCATCCTACGGCAGTGACGAAATCCAGAAACAGGATCTTGTCATCACCCGTGCCACAGTTTCCGAAGACGGCCTGAGTGTGCGGCTGACAATCAACAATCTGCGAGAACTTTTCGTGCATGAACTCACGGCCCTCGGTGTCCGCAGCCGCGATGGCGAATCAATGCTGCATCCACATGCGTATTACACGCTCAATCGAATTCCCGAGAACGAATTCGACTGTCCCGGATTCACGACCAGGAGCGGGAAATCGCGTTGAAAAAGGTGTCTGGAACTTTGGAGGCATCAGAAAACACGGCGAATATCTGACGCCGGAGAG
>CAZFDW010000923.1:0-1855 GCA_964517865.1 uncultured Chitinophaga sp. | reverse complement strand
CAGTGTTTTATATGGTTTCTACGTTCTGAAATAGTTCAGAGAAAGCATGAAAACACATGGTTGCGGGTGTGGCCACACCCGTTGAAATGGCCTGATTCGGCAGTTGTCCCGACGTATCATCGTACTGGCCACAGCAGCCATGGGACCACCTGATCAGTTCTGGAGGAGATGCCAGCATCGCCCCCACCACTGGCAGGGCCGGGCATCACCGCCCCGAACCTGGCCATTCTGCAGTGCGTGTCTCCTCCATCCCGTTCATGTGACACCCGGCAATCACCTGTTCCGAAGGTCGCGCAACAATCTTTGCTTTTACGCACAAAGAGCAACACTCTAAATCCGACGGGGCGACTGACCATACTTTTCCATGAACTCTGCCGCAACAACCCGTAATGGCTCGTCAAGTCGATCGAACGCCTGTGCCCTGATGTCTTCGGGCACACCTCCGTAGAAGGCTTCGGCAATTCCGCCAGCGATGCAGGCCATGGTGTCGGCATCACCGCCCAGAGAAATCGCATTTCGGATGGCGTCTTCGTAATCGTTCGATTCCAGGAATGCAATGATTGACTGTGGCACGGAGCCCTGGCAGGAGACATCGAAGCCGTAGGCGTGCCTGATGTCGTCCAGTTTGTCACTGAGCTGATATCCAAACTCGCTTTCAATGTGGGACTTGATGTCCGGTTTATCCCGACCAGTTCGGGCCAGATAAACTGCAACAGCCGTGGCTTGCGCACCACGAACACCTTCCGGATGATTGTGAGGGACTTCTGCACTCCTGCGGGCGATCGCCATCACTTCATCCAACGAGTCGCAGGCGAAACCTACGGGGCTCACACGCATTGCTGAGCCGTTTCCCCAACTATTGTACGGTTCACGTTGTCGGTGCCCAGCCCAGCGAATGAAACTCATCCCGTATCCGGCCATCGGCCAGGCGTGGAAATAGTCATGGAACAGATCAATGTGGTCTCCACCATTCAGGAGCTGATCGGCAACCGCGACCGTCAGAACCGTGTCGTCGGTAAACCGGCTGTGCTCGTCAAACAGCGGGAAGTCTTTCGTCTTCGTTCCTGATCCTTCATGAACTGATCCGATAATGTCGCCTGTGATAGCACCGATCATTGGTTGTCTTTCCTGTCACATTTTGGACCGGGCGTTGTTTGCCGCAACAGAATCGCTACGCCATCCGGCTACGGCATCTCCGGTCGTCGCTCCGCTCCCTCCCTGCGTGCCTGCGCCTACTGGCTCCGCTCACTTGCCCTGAACCTGCTCCGCAGGACTGGAGACTCCGGACGGGGAACTCAGGGCCAGGCGGAAGCCGATGAGGCCCGGGCGGTACGCCGGGGCGCGCGGGTTGCGGTCCGCCGACCGGCAAGACGCCGCGTCGTTGTTCCCACTGCCGCCACGGGGCACGCGGTACGAGCCCATTGTCTGCCTCACTGGATCCACCAACGCTGCCTCTCCGTAATCACCATGCCAATCGTGCGTCCACTCGAACAGATTCCCATGCATGTCGAACACACCGCGAGAGCCCGGTCTCTGTTCTCGCGGTGGATGAACGTGCTTGCCACTATTCTCGGCAAACCAGCCAAATCTTTCCAGCAGTGCCACGTCGCTCCCGTAACCATACGCTGTACGCGCTCCAACACGGCTGGCGACCTCCCACTCCGATTCCGTCGGGAGACGAAAACCAGGACGACCAAACTCCAACGCCCAGTCGCGCGGAGCCCAGTTGCACTCCGGGTTCGGTTCGCGAGGGTATTGTTCCTTGTCCAGCAATTCCGGATCCGCATACGACTGATCGGCCTCCGATAACCCAGACTGCTGTGACAGCCAGCGGCAAAAAGCCACCGAGTCGTAC
>CAZFDW010000922.1:0-1867 GCA_964517865.1 uncultured Chitinophaga sp. | reverse complement strand
GCAACAACTCGTTGCAAAATGCTGGCTGACGAGTACGATTCGACGGTGTGTGCAAACCGCACACTTCGTGCATGGCATTGAGCCCAAGAGTTACGCCCAGGGAAGAATTGATGAGCCTGAATCACGTCGAACGAATTGCTGAGTTTCTGCCAAAAATTGAGGCGTCAGACCCCAGCAGCAGCCACGCGGGCACCACCCCCGGCAGTTTCGCCCGCGCGCCACGAATCGCAGCAGGACGGCGAGGTGCATTGACGTATTCGTCACCCGACACGCCCGGAATGCCGCTGCCGTCGGATAAAACGGCATGGGATTTTATGCCAGCCGACTGGACTTTGCGGGCTGGCTTCGAAGAGAACTATGAACATGCTGACGCATGGCAGACACCGGCGGATTTTGAAGCATGCACGCAGTTCGAGTTCGCTCGGCTGGGAATCATAACACCAGAAATGCACCGTGTGGCTGAACGAGAACAGCACTTGACTGCGGAACAGATCCGGGACGAAGTCGCCGCCGGGCGCATGGTGATCCCGGCCAACAAGCAGCATTTGAAATATCAACTTGAACCGATGTGCATAGGCCGCGCGTCGCGAACCAAGATCAACGCCAATATGGGCGCATCACCGGTCTCATCCGGGACTGACGAAGAGGTCGAAAAACTTCAGTGGGCCGAACGCTGGGGCGCTGATACGGTGATGGATCTTTCCACCGGCGGAGATCTGGATGCGTGTCGCGACGCCATCGTGCGCAACAGTACCGTTCCGATCGGCACGGTCCCCATTTATTCCATGATCATCGGTCGGCGGATTGAAAGCCTGACCATGGAGATGGTGCTTGAGGCACTGGAGCATCAGGCGTGTCAGGGCGTTGACTATTTTACAATTCATGCGGGCGTGCTGCACGAACATCTACAATACGTGCGCGATCGCCTGATCGGCATCGTCAGCCGTGGTGGTTCGCTGCTGGCCAAGTGGATGATTCATCACGACAAACAGAACCTGATGTATTCGCATTGGGAAGACATCTGTGATGTCATGCGTCGGCATGATGTGACGTTCAGCATCGGCGACGGACTGCGTCCGGGTGGACTTGCCGATGCGACGGATATCGCGCAACTGGCAGAGTTGTCCACGCTGGGAGAACTCACCGAACGCGCCTGGCGAAAAGGTGTGCAGGTCATGGTCGAAGGACCGGGGCATGTGCCGCTCGATCAGATCGAATTCAACATGAAGCTGCAGCGAACGTTGTGTCACGGGGCCCCGTTCTATGTGCTTGGGCCGCTGGTGACGGACATGTTTCCAGGCTACGACCATATTACCAGTTGCATTGGTGCGACGAATGCTGCATGGCATGGAGCCAGCATGTTGTGCTACGTAACGCCGAAGGAACATCTGGGCCTGCCGAAAAAAGACGACGTCAAGCAGGGGTGCGTGGCCTACAAAATCGCGGCACACGCAGCCGACGTGGCACTGGGAATTCCTGGAACCCGCGATCGCGATGATGAACTCACCAAAGCCCGGGCGGCACTCAACTGGCAGAAACATTTTGACCTGAGCTTCGATCCCGATACGGCTCGTGCGTACCACGACGAAGATCTCGATGTCGATACCGACTTCTGCGCCATGTGTGGTCATGACTGGTGCAGCGTCCGGATCAGCAAGGAGATTCAAGAATTCGCCAGCGGCAAAGCCAAAGAATTCGAATGGGAAAAGGCCAAAGTCACCGCCGCTCTGACAGCCGAGCAACAGGAGATTCTGGAAAAACGCGGCGTGTTGTCGCCGGATGAGATCCATCGGCTGGCCAGCAAGACAAAGAAGTCGGTCGGTGCCGATGACGGCAAAGGCAACTGCCACAGCGACTACGTCGATGC
>CAZFDW010000921.1:0-1868 GCA_964517865.1 uncultured Chitinophaga sp. | reverse complement strand
ATCTGATTCATGCGTTGATGAATCACAATGATTTTGTAACAGTCAGGTAGTTAGTGCATCCAAAGGCAATCCATTGAAACGCCCTCGATCATCTTTCTGCGGCCGGTCGCGACGCACGTTTCTCAATAATCTGGGAATGGGCTTCGGTGGTCTGGCGTTGAATTCGCTGTTGCAGCAGGATGGTTTCGTCCGAGCATCAGAAGCGAACCGGGACCTGCGTCCTGATGGCAGTCCGCACTTTGTTCCAAAGGCGAAGAAAGTCATCTGGATCTTTCTGTCGGGTGGCGTCAGTCAGATGGAAACGTTTGATCCGAAGCCGCTGCTGAATACGCTCAGCGGTAAGACGTATGACGAAACGAACCTGCCGAATCCTCAAAAGCTGCCGATGTTTCTGGAGCGATCCCGGTCTGTTGTCGGATTCGATCGCGAAGTGCATTCCAAAATCTTTCCACTGCAGGTCGGATACAGGAAGCACGGCGACATCGGGCTTGAGGTGAGTGACTGGTTGCCGCATCTGGCCGGTTGTTCGGATGATCTGGCGGTCGTGCGGTCGATGTGGACCACCGACAATGATCACGCGGCCGAATTTCAGATGCACACCGGCCGACATAAACTGGATACGCCTGAGCCCGTCATTGGTTCGTGGATCCACTATGGCCTTGGCACGCTCAACGAGAACCTGCCGCAGTTTGTTTTCCTGGGCGAATTCAAGGATCCCCGAGTCAAAGAGAACTTTGATGCACATTACCTGGGGCCAACTCACGGTGGTGTGCAGCTGCATCTCGATCCTGCCAATCCACTGGCGTTCGGGAAGCGCGCCGACGACATCAGTGCGATTGAGCAACGAGGTGAATTTGATTTTCTGCAGCAGCTGAACCAACTGACGGCTGAAGAGTTTCCTCAGGACGCTCAATTGCAGGCCCGCATCAATGCTTATGAGCTGGCGTTTCGCATGCAGCAGTCTGTGCCCGAAACGCTGAACCTCGCGGAAGAGACTCAGGAAACCCAGCAGCTTTATGGCATCGACAATCCGACGACCGCCGTCCATGGACAGCGCTGTCTGGCTGCCCGCCGGCTTGCCGAACGCGGCGTGCGGTACACGTTGGTTTATCTGAGCGACTATGGGGAATGGGACTCACACAGCGATCTGCAGAAGAATCATTCGCGTTCCTGCGAACGCATCGACAAGCCGATTGCCGGGTTGCTCAGTGATCTCAAACGACGCGGCATGTTTGACGACACGGTGGTTGTGTTTACCACGGAGTTTGGTCGCACTCCGGGCGTCGAAAACGGCATGTTCAACAAATCAGCGACCGGGCGGGATCATCATCCGCACGGCTTCTCGATCTGGCTGGCCGGAGCCGGCATCAAACCGGGCATTCACGGTGCGACGGATGAGTTGGGTTTCCATGCCGTCGAGCATCCGCACTACGTCACCGACCTGCACGCGACTGTCTACAAGCTGCTCGGAATTGATCCACGTCGCCTGGAAATTCCGGGTCGCAAGCGGCTGGATATGGACTACGGCACTGCTATCGACGAAATTTTGGCGTAACGCCCAGGTTTGGCGTTCCACCACAGCCCATGAGTTTCAGTGCCAAAGGCACGAAATGTGACAGCCCAGGGCAACGCCCTGGGAAATTGCGAAACGAATGTCCAAAGCCCCAACGGGGCGAAACGATTGCGCATCCTGATTTCGCCATTTCAGGCCACGCCGTGAAGGATTATTTGTAGGGAATTCAGTTCTTCTCGGAATTTAGTGGCTGTTTTCGAGTGGATTTGGAAGCTGATTTCGCGATGCGCCGAAGTGCAGATCCGGGAGTTTACGAATCAGACGCAGTGGCAGATGTTCGATGCTGGGCGTCAGA
>CAZFDW010000920.1:0-1868 GCA_964517865.1 uncultured Chitinophaga sp. | reverse complement strand
ATCACTCCGATCTGCGTTTTCGCCCTTTCCCCGATTTGTTGTCAAACGTGGTTTTGTGGCGGAGCATGTGGTGATAGTGCTGCGCGAAGCGGTGAGCTTCGTCGCGGACGTACTGCAACAGACGCAGGCTGTAGGCATGGCGGCTGAGTCGCAGTGGTTCAGATTCGCCAGGCAGGTAGATTTCTTCATCCCGTTTAGCGAGTGAGATCGTCGTGGGCGGCGTGATCCTGAGAACCGCGAAGGTTTCCATCACCGCGCTCAGTTGCCCTTTGCCTCCGTCGATCAGCAGCAGATCCGGAAACGATTCGCCGTCCTGCGACAACCTGCGAAATCGGCGCGTGATCACTTCGCGCATGGAGGCGAAGTCATCGACACCTTCCACGGATTGAATTCTGTACCGTTTGTAGCCCGGTTTAAACGGAAGCCCATCGATAAACTGTACGAGGCTGGCGACCGTTTCGCTGCCTTGCAGATGAGCAATGTCTACACCTTCAATCCGGCGTGGCAGTTCCGCCAGCTTCAGGACTTTCTTCAGGCCTGCCAATCCTTTTTGCGGATCGACATAAAAGACTTCCGGCTGTGCATGACTTTCCAGGTCGCCGCGCTGGCTGAGATTCCTGAGGGACTCAATCTCATCACGGATGCGTGCGGCCTTCTCAAATTTCAACTCCTTTGATGCAAGCAGCATGGCAGTTTCCAGTTCCTTCAGCAGGCTGGCTTTACCACCATCCAGAAAAACGCGCAGGCGTCGAATGTCTTCGCGATAATCTTCTTTGCTGATTTGCATGTTGCAGGGAGCCGTGCATTGATTGATGCTGGCCAGCAGGCACGGTCGAAACCAGCGCCAGCGTTCGTCGTTTTCGGCGATGTCCAGGCTACAGGTGCGAAACCGGAAAATCCGCTGCAGCACAGCAATCGTGCCGCGCAGTTGTCCGGCATTCGTGAACGGGCCGTACAGTTTGACGCCGGAGGTTTCTGGTTGCCTCGTAAACTCAACACGCGGGAAATCGTCGCGAGTTGTAATCTGCAGGTAAGGAAACGTCTTATCATCTTTGAGTTGCGCGTTGAAGCGCGGTTGAATATCTTTGATGAGCCTCGCTTCGATCAGCAGGGCATCGACCTCGCTGTCAGCATCGATATAGTCGATGTCAGCAATTTCGGGGATGAGCTTCGCTGTCCGAAGATCGATTTCAGCAGCTTTCGTGAAGTAACTTCCGGCACGGCTGCGAAGGTTCACCGCTTTGCCGACATAGATCACACGCCCTTCAGCGTCCTTCATCAAATACACGCCCGGCGTTGCGGGAAACGTGCGAACCTTGTCGAGCGGTGCAACTGAAGCGGCGGAATCCGAAGCCGACGATTCACTGTCCGGCTGCCGCGCTTCTGTTTCTTCGCCGTCCATGAGAAAAGTTTCGTAGAAAATGTGCCGAAGTACTCGCTGAATCGTCTCAGATTGCGCAATGTATCCCTTGTTTCCTGATGTTCCAGCCTCAATTGTGGAACTTGGTCGCTTTCCAAGTGGCAAGGTATTGATTTTCAGATGCTTTTTCGTAGGGTTTAGTGGTCGCTTAACCGTTCGGACAGACGGTTTTTGGGGTCGCGACACTGGGTCTTGACAATTGTTTTTTGAAAGGCTGGGAAATGAAATTGATTCGATCACTGAGTACGCTGGTTTTGTTGGGAAGCGTGTCATGGATGCTGGGGTGCACGGCAGATGAAAATACGGCGGGACCAGGCGGTGGCGGTGGTGGTTCCGGCGTAGCCGGCGGTGCGGTAGTGCCTCATTCACATGCAGGTGAAGATGTGCATGCGCATGAAGGCGACGCTCCGAAAACAGAAGAGCCAAAGACTGAAGCTCCGGCTGATGA
>CAZFDW010000919.1:0-1879 GCA_964517865.1 uncultured Chitinophaga sp. | reverse complement strand
GGGTTTATTCGGTTGCGTCGGGCCGGAATTTTCTCGCAGCTCATCTCCCAGACAACCGCATCCCACCAGTCACTAAAACTTGTTGCGGTACGAGCATCACATTCAGGCAGACGGGTTTTCAGGATTTGAAAGCATCCTTTGAATGAGAGTCCATCCGTGTCCAACATCGCACTCTTCGCGGCTTCAAGCATCATCATGCGCGTGATGAAATGTCCCAGCGAAAGAGCATACAGTTCCTGCTTCAAACCGTCGCTCGTCTCGCTGCGAAGATGAGTTGTTTTTTCTGCACGACACGGATCCTGATGAGTCTTCTGTTCGTCATAAACGATCTCTTCCTCCCAGCGTTCGTGGTACTCCATGATCAGTTCCATCGCCGGAAATTCGTCAGCCTCCAGCAGGTTTGTCATCAGCCGGTGAATCTCTTTGTGCCCGGTTCGCTGAGGGTCGTCCAGCGTGTACTCCACGATCCGAACCAGGATGCCGCGACGATCATTGACTCGATACCAATGGCTCGGATAAATCTTTGTCAGGTACGAACCATCTGAAAGAATTTTGATCGGTTGGAGTACCATCGATTTTGTAACACGAAACAACAATTTATGCCTTAAATGCAGTGATTTCCACGTTTCGTAGCTGTAGAAACCGCGATCTTCCATCAACAGAGCATCGACCGGAATCGAATCCCACAGGCCTTTGACCAGCTTCCTTTCGGAATCCTTCCAGCCACCATACACGAAGGCAAATTCAATATGTGTGCCCAGTTCCACGAGGCTGACCTTCCGCAGTTGCGGAAACGGCCCTTCACCTCGGCTGCCGGACGATCGCCCGAGATGCTGATGTGCTTCACAGTCGGCCACATCCAGCACTGTTCCGTCAATCGCTACTTTTCTCATGCCTTTGTAGAACGCGCCGGGCGTTTGTTCTGTGGCCATCGGTTTGACGACCGATTCATACAGCGCGACAAGGGGTTCGCTGCCCAGTCGCTGTCGAGCGATACACAATGCGGATCGGCAGGGCGAAGCTTCGCCTTTGCGAATCTTTCGGCTGGCTTTGAAGACCTGTCGAATCGGAAGTTCGGTGAACAGTCCCATGGCGAGTACAACCAAAATCATAATCTCATTTGTGAGCTTGCACCGACGAACGGATTGTTTGTTGGTGACTTTCAGTGCGTTTGTGATTTGTTCCTGCGAGATGACCTTTTCCAGGCCAGCCAGTCGGTCTAAGATCCGTCCGTTCTGATCCTCGGAAAATGTTGAGCGTCCCTGCTCGTCCATGTCGTGACTCCTTGCTGAAGTTGGTGTGTTTGCAACACAACTATAGCAGGAGTCACGATTTACATTTTTTGAACGGTATTGCGGTTAAACGAATGTACCGTCCGCAGCTTCGCGCTGCAAAAAATCGCAGAACGCAACCACGGATATCACGGATTGCACGGATAAATTGCAGTGCAACAGGCGGAGGCTGCCAGCTAATTCGGCGCGATCTTCGAGTCTTTGTTCGCGTAATCGACGCCATTGCTCGTCGCGCGTGAAAACAGACGAGTCAGCACTATTTCACACTCAACTGCAGCCGAGCCAGATACCAAAGCAAGCATCGCAAACACGGGAGCATCATTCGATATCCGGAAAAGGTTCAACACCCCCGAACGGCCAATCTGCTGCGCTGCCAAATAGAACAAACTGGCGACAAGAATTGCCGCAACAAAGCAGGCCAGTGGTGCTGGACGAGACGTCACAAATACAAAGCGACGGCAGATACGCCACGGGCATGTAAACGCAACGCAGCATGCCGCCCAGCTCAGCAGTCTTCTGGTGCACCGGCCAAATCTCAGTGCGACCGATCAGGGTGGTCTGCCAGACACTGCCGGGCGCCATCCAGC
>CAZFDW010000918.1:0-1879 GCA_964517865.1 uncultured Chitinophaga sp. | reverse complement strand
AAGTGCGACCCAAGCGCCGTCTCAGGGCTCAAGACCGAAGCGGCGACGGTGGGCTTCGCTGGAAGTCGCACTTCTCTGACTTCGGGATTGAGCCGAATGCGATAAACTTCAACGCCCACTGGTCTGCGCCCTTCCACTACACAACCCCACCTTTCCTGATCAATTTCACCTACAGATTCTGCGAACGAGCCTTGAAAACTGAAGGATGGATTTCTCGTTGGCCAATCTACTGCATGGATTTTCGTTCCTCCGCGGTGAAGTTGTTATCAATCGTATCTCCCGCACCTGCGCAGCGACGCATCCGGGAGACTTTGGCTGCAGTCGCGAGGTGTGCATTTTCAAATTTGTCTGTTGCCCAGTTTGCTGTTCCAGCGACATTAATTCCCAGTGAAGCGGCTTCCGCGAACGCATCCTGATTTGCTGCGAGAAACGTGAACTGCCAGTTATAAGCCGCCTGCTGGTGACAGGAAAAGGGCCACGTACCGCTCTAGCATTTCAGATAATGGACGAGAGTCCTGAAATTTTTCAAATTGTTGACGACCGGCCGGGAGCAGCGTTAGAGTGCCTGCAGCAATCTGCTGGGACAGCTTTCTGCATGATCATGCCCAAAGCTGTTTTCGAGCTGCGTCCGATCGCGAATCACCATCCGGAGAGACCTCAGAATGACGACTGACTTCGTCTCCGGTCAGCATGACAGACATCGCCGGGTTATGGCGGAATGGACGAGTGATGGTCACCTCGCGACTCAGACTCTGTACGATTTTGCTGTGGGGCTTTTGACATCCTCAGCCGCAGCAGCGATCTCTCAGCACCTGGAACAATGTCCGGTTTGTGCACAGCAGCTGAACACAATTGCCATTGCTGACGACGCACTTGTGGCAAAACTGAGGGCCGCACAGGGTGTCGAAAAGGCTCCCGCCCCTGCGTTTAATGACCACCCCACGGAGTTTCTGCCAGCCGTGGCTCCTCAGTCCATTTCAGATTCATTACACGCAGAGCCGTTTGCACAACGTGGTCCAGTGGCGAATCGCTTCCACGTTGGCCTCGCATGGCTGGTGGATCCGGATGCACTCGCCAGCCAGACGGTCGGTACGCCCGGGTACATGGCCCCGGAAGCCTTACATTCTCGGGCGTGATTCCGCTGGCGATTGCCAGAGGAGCACTGCCCAGAGCCATTTTCATTCGCTGGATTTTTTCCACCGCTGCGGCCTGGCCCGTGCCTGGTCCACTGGTCGTCACAACATCCATGAAAGGTGCGGCGATTCGGCAAGCCGTCTCAAGGTCCTCAACATGTCGCTGGCCCTTAAAAGCCACTCCGCCAAAGTACAAGTAGTTTGAAGTCCGCTTCTGTCGAGCTTCCGCAACCCGGTCGGCATAGGCCTGCGAACTTGATGATTCGTCGATTCCGGCGTTGTCCGCCCAAAGTCCGGCCACTTTGTCCGAGATCATTCCAAACACATCCTCCGGACGTGGCCCCAGACAGTTCACCCCGATCCACCAGTCCGGATGCGTTTCAGAAACGGCTTCATGGATTTCCAGCAGATCTTCAGTGGAGATGACATGATTGATTAAAAACACACCATTCGCCCCGCACTCCCGAGCGATCTCGACGTTCCGCTGTGCCTGTTGCAGGGAAGCCACGTGAATCACAGGGAAAACAGTATGTCGATCTGTGAACATGTCTTTATTTCTTTTCGACATACACCTGCCCCGGCCCGAATGCGATATCGCCGTCGTTTGAATCGGAGTTTGCGAGGATTGAATATCTCGGTGCTGGAAGATTTTCACTTTCATTTCATCGCCACACTGACCAATGGGTCAAGCTGTACGCTGCTCAAACAATCCATGAATGTCTCAAAGCGATTAAGGAAGATGCGTG
>CAZFDW010000917.1:0-1880 GCA_964517865.1 uncultured Chitinophaga sp. | reverse complement strand
GCAATGCAGGAACTGGACCCGATTGAGAAGAACTGAATAGCAGGTCTTTTGGCTGCTGAAGTTGCCAAATTGACTCCGGGAACCGGAAAATCCCCAGTTGACCTGTCAGAATAGTCGCCGACCTGTGTTTCAGGTCCGGAGGACTGATGGTGGATGACGTTCCCGACACGCGAGACAGTTTGCTGATTCGAATTGCTGATCCGCGCGATCAAAGTGCATGGGAGCAGTTTGCACGGATTTATCGTCCGGTCATCTACAATGTCGCTCGGATGCGCGGTCTGCAGGACGCGGATGCTCAGGATGTTGCTCAGCAAGTCCTGATTACGGTGGCTCGGGCGTTGCCGACGTGGGAGCGACGTGATGAGTCCACACGGTTTCGGCACTGGTTGTGTCGCATCGCCCGCAACGCCGCCGTCAATATGCTGACACGACGACCCCGGGACCGCGCCGTCGGAGGCGATGATATTCGGGCTGACGGTCAGGCAGAAAACAAATTCGATGGCGGGCTCGATTCACAACTGGAACGCGAATATCGACGGCAACTCTTTCGCAAGGCAGCCGAACGTGTCCGGTCACGAGCCGATGCGATTACATGGCAGGCGTTTGCCATCACCATGATCGACGGACTTTCCATTCCGGATGCGGCCGCCCAGCTGAATCGATCGGAAGCCGTCATATACGCCGCACGCAGCCGCATCATTCGAAGGCTGAGAGATGCCGTGAAACAACTGGAGGACGAGGCCGATGAACACGCAACCTGAAACCTGCGATCCATCGCTGATTGAACGCTATCTGGCAGATTTGCTGAACACCGAGCAGGAAGCGGTTTTCCATATTCATCTGGAGACCTGCGGGATTTGTCGTCAGCAGATTCAGCTTGCGGCTGCGGAGCCATCCTCATGGAGCGACGCCGAAGAGTTTCTTCACGATCAGCCGTACGATGCGGTATCACTCAGTACATCTTCGTTTGGGCTTCGCGATGAACATGACGATGCGCGCGACCGCAAAGCTGCGGCATCGGCAGAGGTGGCTCAGGTGCTGGGCATGCTGAATCCCACCGATGATCCACAGATGCTGGGACGAATTGGTGGCTATGAAGTCTCGGGGGTCGTTGGCTCCGGCGGCATGGGGGTTGTGTTGAAGGCCTTCGACGGGCCACTGGATCGCACCGTCGCGATCAAGGTGCTGGCCCCTCGTCTGGCATGCAGCGGAGCGGCACGTCGACGATTTGCTCGTGAAGCCAAAGCGGCCGCAACTGTGCTTCATCCGAACGTGATTGTCATTCATGGCGTTTCGAACGATGGCCCGCTGCCATTCCTTGTAATGCCCTATCTGCGAGGCGAATCGCTGCAAAGACGGCTCGATCGCCAGGGGCCATTGCCCGCAGAAGAGATCGTTCGAATTGCACAACAGGTCGCATCGGGTCTTGCGGCGGCACATGGACAGGGACTGGTTCATCGTGACATCAAGCCAGCCAATATCCTGCTCGAAGACGGTGTCGAACGAGTCACACTAACGGACTTTGGACTCGCTCGAGCAGTGGATGACGCCAGCATGACTCGCAGCGGAGTCATCGCGGGAACGCCGCAGTACATGTCTCCCGAACAGGCTCGCGGCGATAACGTCGATGCTCGCAGCGATCTGTTCAGTCTCGGCAGCGTGATGTACGCGATGTGTACCGGCAGGCCGCCGTTTCGAGCCGAAACGAGCTACGGCGTTCTGCGCCGCATCACAGATACGGAACCACGTCCGATCCGGGAAGTGAATCCCAATATCCCGGAATGGCTCGAACGATTCATTCAGCGGCTGCTTGCGAAATCGCTGGATGATCGAATTCAGACAGCCGACCATGTGGCGACACTGCTGCAGAAGTGCCTCGC
>CAZFDW010000916.1:0-1887 GCA_964517865.1 uncultured Chitinophaga sp. | reverse complement strand
CGACCGTTTATCGGATTCCCCAGCGGCAAGACCAAGGCCATGGTGATTGATGTATCGGACGCATTCTTAACCGACGATTATCGCATCCGCATTCGTTCGGGGATGGAACTCTACTGGGATCAGGCATTTTTCACTGTCGACGAATCCGATGCCGAAACAGTGTCGCAGGCGTGTGATCTTCAATCCGCAGATCTGCACTTTCGCGGCTTCTCAAGTCGCATCTATGCCGACAATGCGTTGTTCCGCAATGGACATGCTCCGGAAGGATATGACTACGAATCCGTCACAACTGAACCACGCTGGAATGAAATGATGGGGCGCTTCACACGTTTTGGCACGGCAACCACGTTGCTGGAAGCACAGGACGATCGCATGGTCGTGATGGGTCCAGGCGATGAACTGACGGTGTCGTTTGCGGTCCCCGCTGAGCAAACTCCTGCAGGCTGGAAACGCGACTTTGTGCTGTACAATGTCGGGTGGGATAAGGATGCGGATCTGAATACCGTGTACGGTCAGTCGTCCGAACCGTATCCGTTCAAGGCGATGTCGCGGTATCCGATTGCTCCGGACGAGAGTCAGCCTTCGTCGCCGGAGTATCAGCAGTACATGCGTGACTTTCAGACGCGCGAATACGTTCCCTTCAGGTTTCGGGATGCCGTTCGGAAAACGGATATCAAGTGAGCGACTTTTGGAGTGCGATGACTGGTCATCGCTTTCTCTTTCAGGTATCTCGGCTCAATCCTGAGATCTCGTCATTCGGATCGACTTTACTTGAAAATGAAATCCACCCTGTTTTTATTTTCCATGCAGACGCCTGAAACGGCTACTCCCGACAAGGAAAGCGGCGACAAGTCGCCGCACTCCATATGGCTGTTGGCCGCGTTCCTCATCCTGTCGTCAGTCTCATCTGCACAGGAACCACCGTTGGTTTTGCCATTCACGACGACCGATCAGATCGTGATGCGTGACGGAGATTCACAGCGGAAAAATGTCATCCCCGGCGTCATTGAAGATCTGGCCGGCCATTCGGTGGTTTTACGCCGCGGGGGCAACGCGGTCGAAGTTTTCAAGCTGCGTGACATTGAGTCGATTCAATTCGGCAAGTCGGCATCCTTTGATGAAGGGCTGCGGCAAATCCAGGATCACGACTGGTTGCGCGCGATTGCTTCGTTAAAAATCGCAGAAACGACGGAATCGCGCGCATGGGTCGTGCGAGAAATCCAGGCATCACTCGCAGAGGCGTTGCGGGCCGCCAGCAAGTTTGATGAGTGTACGGAAGTCGTGGAAAAGATTTACGAACAAGATCCCAACACACGACATCTCAACACGCTGCCGCTCGTCTGGGATGAACGCCTGCCGCCGGAACATCGTGTCAGCGTAAAGTCGGAAGATCTGAAATCGCCTTCATTGGTCAGACAACTCGTCGCCGCTTCGGCACTGTTACAGGATCCAGCGCACGAAAGCGCCGCAGCCGTGGTCCTGCAGGCATTAAAAACCGGCCCGCGCGCCGGACTCCAGCAGCTGGCAGAAGCCCAACTTTGGCGAATTCGACTGCTGCATCCGGAAACCATCCGCGCATCCGAAACAGCCCTCTGGATGCAGCGAGTCCGTGACTTCGACAAACGGCAGCGTTCCGGCCCGGAATTCGTCATCGGTCGCGCCCTTCTCGCGGTCCATGACTACGACAACGCCAGCACCAGCCTGCTCTGGATGCCCCTCGTCGCCCCGCTCGACCCACCCACCACCGCCGGCTGCACCAAAGAAGCCATCACCGCCCTCAAACAATCCGGCCGAGTCGCAGAAGCCGAGCAACTGCAGCGCGATCTGGATAACGTTCCGTTGGCTGGATTTCCAAGCGTGGGGCGTAACCCACACGATCATGAGTGA
>CAZFDW010000915.1:0-1887 GCA_964517865.1 uncultured Chitinophaga sp. | reverse complement strand
CCCGACAGTTTCAGGCGTTTGAGTTCTTCCTGCAATTCCAGACCCAATTGAGTGTACACGGCCAGAATATTCTGCCCTCCCACGCTTTCCAGCTGCGTCATCACACCCAGAGCCTGCTCGATCTGCTGCGTCCCCACGTAAGCACGCAGCAGCAATCGAAACGTCAGTCCCGCAAACGACTTGCTCTGAATCCCTTCCTCGGGCCGTGCTTCGCCATCTGCCACTTGAATTGCAGCCACGACTGAGTTTGCTTCGCCATTCGTCAGACGTCCGATGGTTCCCTGAAAATCTCCATCCAGATTCATGATGCTGGCAAGTGAAACTTCTGCTGCGACGACTTCGTCGGACGGCTTAACATCCGGTCCGACTTTGTCCCGCGCGATCTGAATTCCCTGTGTCAGCAGGTTGCGTGCTTCGGCTTTCCATATCTGCATTTCTGCCGGCGGCGTATTGACACCTTCTGGATCTTCTGCCGCGGCGGAAGCCTTCTGCGTCCAGGCTGCCCAGTACGACTGACCGGCGCTAATCCGAGCGGAGGCATACTGCGGATCGGTGTCCGGTACTTCCAGATACCATTTTGCCGCTTCCAGCGGTTCATTCATCGTGCGAAAGACGGTCGCAAGTCGCATCCGGGCTTCACCACCGCGACTTGACTGCGGATAGAGTTCCAGTATCTTCTGACACACATTTTTTAACGCTCGGGTTTCAAAATCACGATCACGTCCAGGCGCCATGTTCCATGCCGAAACTGCGGCCGCCATCGCAATCTCTGTCGCATTCAACGCAGTGTCCGGATCCGCGGCACGATCATGGATCATGCAATGCTGTGCCAGAATCATGGAGTCCAGCGGACGTCCCAGTTTCAGCATCACAAAACTTTGCAGATATCGCGCCTGAGCCACAGCTTTTGCGTCACTGTCAGAGTCCCGCAGATCCAGCGCCATCTGCAACAATCGACCGACCTCGCGAAGATGTGCTTCGAGGGCCGCTTTTTTCTGAGCCCGCGCATTCTCATCGGTCGCAGCAGTTACGTCGTCGCTCAACGCCTGAATCTGAGAGATCATGTTACGGGCACGCTCAAAAGCGGTGGCGAAATCTTTTGGTTCTTTATCCTTGTCGCCGAGGGAAGCTTTAATGCGCCGACTCATCGCGCTCGCTGGTTCACGGAACGGTCCCTGATATCGTCCAACTGTCGTCGCATCATTCAGCGCGACGCGCAATGTCGCTTCACGATCATTTTCAGAAATATCACGTGCGGCCCCCAGTTTTTCTGCCGCAATCGCGCGTTCCCACATGATTCCGAGTCCAAAGGGAGTTGCCATCTTTGCCTTGTTCGACTGCAGCCAGATCGTAGCCTCCTGCACCACGAGATGGTTGTCATTTCGCTGTGGATCATTCAGGCAAATCAGGCGATAATGCAACGCAATTCCCTTGAGCAATTCGACGGAATCGCTTTCCGACGTGTGCCCCAGCATCTCATTGTAAATCCCCAGCGCGCGGCTGAGGTCGTCCAGCGTTGAGCCCGCTTCCTGATAGCATTTGCCCATCATGAGGCGCGCGTGCAGTCCGATCTGATTGGTGCGGTAACGCGTGTGTAGTGCTTCGTACAATCCGGCTGCCTGGTTGAGTGTGTTCTTGCGATCTTCGGTGCCTTTATCAAATGTCTGACCACGCTCATAGGTGCAGCGAATCAGATTGAACCAGGCGCGCAGATACTTTGCCTCGACGTCCTGTCGCGCGTTGAACTGATCTTCATCCTTTGTCTTGTCGATAAAGTTCGGAAAGGCATCGAAGGCAGCTTTGTACTGATCGTTTGCTGTCTGATAAATCACCTGCCCTTCATCAATCAGCTTGCGTGCGGCGAGTTGATATTCGGCACGCTTCTCT
>CAZFDW010000914.1:0-1890 GCA_964517865.1 uncultured Chitinophaga sp. | reverse complement strand
AACGCCCCGCGATTGGCAGCGAAGCGCGGCCCGATGGGCACGCGGTTAAACGAAGCAACTTCTGCACTGGTGCTTATACCTCACGCGGCCATGAGTGATACGTTTTTGAAAACCTGAAAAGCGACATGTTCGAGGAGCGTTGTCATTTGCTTTCCGTTGCGTTGCTTTTCGTGCGTTTCCTTCGGTTGTCCCCATTCGGTTGTCTCCCTGCGTCGCATGGAATGATCAGAATGACGAGTTGTGAGCGTCATCGTGGAGTTGCCGGATTCGTAGGCAGTTGTTCCCTGTATTTGTGCAGTTTTCCTGCTGCGTTACCTGGAACTGAGCGATTGGCTGCACCCAGGTCCACTATTAACAAGGAGTTCGCAGGGTTTGGTCGGTCAGCCGTATCTTTGGCACACAGGCTGCAATGGCCGACATGCGGGTGACCCACGATGGATTGCATCTGCTATGGCAGATCGACGGATGCGATTTCCTTGGCGTTGAAGCCTGGCGAAGCACCAGTCGCCATCACGATGGGAGCCGGAAGTCTCCGTGAATTGTTTGATGAAAAATACTACACCGCTTTGGAGGGCGGCATTCTGGAATCATTCGGACGCCTCTTCAAAAACGACCTGAAAATCTACTGCTACCCGCTCATGGACCAGGAGTCAGGCGAACTCACCACCTGCGACAACCTGGCGATCAAGCCCGAACTTCAGCGGCTTTATGGCTATCTGCTGGATCGCGGCGGGATCAACCACCTCGACAACTTCAGCCCCGAATGTCTGAGCATTTTTTCACGAGACGTTTTGCGAAAAATCGGCGATTGCGATCCGTCCTGGGAACAGATGGTGCCGAAGTCTGTGGCCAATGTCATCAAAGAACGCAAGTACTTCGACTACCAGTGTGACACTGCTCCCTGTGCCGTTCCAGCGTAGTGAGACACCAGGCTGTTCATACTTCCTGTTGCCCCGAAAGTAATTCAATGCAGCCTTCGAACACAATCGACATCCTGTATGACGGAAACTGCAGATTTCTTGTGCGGACGACGCAGTTGCTGAAACGCATGGACCACCGGAACCGCGTTCATCTGGCGAACCTAGCGGCGCGGAAATTCGACGCCTGTCCAGGGCCCGCGGCCAGAAATGAGTGCGGCGAGCGGAGCGGCGTGAGCTCTCCGATACCTCGATCCTGTACCGGCAGGCTGACGCATGCCGCTCGCCGATTCCCGCACTCATGAACCGCTTTGAGTATCGTCTGCGGCAGGCAGCTTGATCACTGGTGGCAGTGGTTTGCCTTCGGCGATGAATTTCATCGACACGGAGTTCACGCAGTGCCGTGTGTCTTTCGTCGTGTATCCCTCGCCGAAAAACACATGTCCCAGATGGCCGCCGCAGTTCCTGCAGGTGATTTCTGTACGATCGCCGTCTTCGTCGAGGTGTCGTTCCACTGCACCTTCAATCTCGTCATCGAAACTGGGCCAGCCGCAATGGCTGCTGAATTTGTGTTTCGCGAGGTACAACGGTGCGTTGCACTGACGGCAGATGTACGTACCGGGATCCTTCATGTCGGTGTATTCCCCGACATACGCACGTTCCGTCCCTTTCTGCTGAATCACGTACGATTCGAACTCACTGAGCGCGTTGTATTGCGTCGGTACATTCTCTGCTGAATCAGTGTCAGTCATTCGCTCGTTTCCTTGTGATGCCGGCGATGAAGCTGCAGTCTCTTCCGCAGTCGATTCCGGCAATGTTGCTGGTGGACTGTGTGATACTTCGACTGCGTCATGATCTGAGGCGCAGCCAGCCGTCAGAAGAATTGTCGCCAACAGAGTGCGTATCGGTTGCATTTTGCATTCTCCACAAACGTCTCGCAAAACACAGCGAGCACGCTGTATTGCGTGCTCGT
>CAZFDW010000913.1:0-1896 GCA_964517865.1 uncultured Chitinophaga sp. | reverse complement strand
GCCTGGGGTTTTCCATCGCTGCTGCTCTTGATTGGCACTTACTACGCCGCAATCTCATTGAAGGGGTTGCTTCGCGACTACGACATTCTGCGCCGTCGCTTGAAGGAGGCCGAAGTGGCTGCAATCAAGGAGCCAGATTGGAGCCTTCGAATCCCGCAAGAAATCTACTGGTGGAGTTTGGTTCGTGCTGGTTTCGATATTGTCCAAAAGCAGACAGCGATTCTCGACCGAGACCTGCACTTGGCGGGAAAGCCCTGGCGAGTGCTGCAACGAGGAGCAAGGCACATCCCCGTTGTAAAATTCCCCACAGTCATCGACCCGGTCGATCCTCGCCGCCATGGGCAGATGAGCCCGCAGGCGCGCGCCCGTTTGGCTGCTTACGCCTATCTGACAAATCGCGTTGAACGAGGACAGTCTGACTGGGTCATCGTGATGTTCGGCAATGGCTTTCAGGGAATAGCTGTTCCGATTGACGAATCAATGATGTCGCTTTTTGCCACCGGCCTTCAGACTGCTCGACAACAACTTGAACAGTATCTGGCAGACCCTACCTTGACTCCTGATCCGGCACGCGGCGCATCGCCTTGCATTCGCTGCCCTCATGGCAAGCCCGACCGTCCAGAAGGCCCCACTGTATTTCGTGGCGTTCAAGTTGCCTCGTACATCACTCAGGGTGCTGATGGTAAGCGATATCACTGCGTCTGCGGGGATCGCTTTCGGTGGGTTCCGCCACACCAGGACGCCAAGCGGCTTGGTCTTTTGCCACGATGATCTGCCGCTCAAAAGCACATTTTTCGTGGGGCGCAACTTAGAACACCAAAGCGCAGCGATAAAAACCCCGGTCTGGTTGAATGCTCCTGTAGAGAGTGAATTGCATTTCGCAATGACCTTCGAAACAGGAGCCTTACACTTGAACTCGCTTATCAAACTCTTTCTCGACAAGCTCAGCGAACGCATCTTTTCGCTGATTGGCAGCTCGATTGGAACTGCTGCCACCACCTACCATGCTATTCAGCAGGCCGAGCAGCAAAGCGTGCTCGAAGACCTGGCCCGCAAGTACGAACTGGATGGCAAACTCGAACTCGCCGCCAAACTGCGCGAGCAAGCATCTCTCATCGGAAACGACGATCCGGCTGCAGCTGGGAAGCACATCCTGCTGAAAGTCACCGAGCAGCCCAGCCATCCGATGCTTGGCCTTAATTCTCAGGAACTTCAATCCACTCCGGCCATGCTCACCGATCGGTCGCGCCGCAGCCGTCGGATGATTCCGTCCGAGGACAACGTCACGGACAAGGTGGAATAGCAGCTCGTGGATGAATCACTGAGGAGACGTGGCGTGGAAAAATACATCCGAATTACCGAACGAGATGATGAGATCATTCAGGCGCTGTGCTTGAGAGTGAAGTTCTTCAGTCAGCGACAGGTGACCGATCATTGGTACGAGGGCGATGCAGCAAATACGCGCCGTCGTATGAAGCAACTGGCTTCAATCGGCCTAATTGATCGAGTGTTGTTGCGAGCTCGTTCGCTGCCGGTTTTCACCGGTCCGCTCATCTCATGGACACCTGGGCAGGCTGAACCAGAGTTTGGAAAGGTTGCGTACGCCTGCTCAAGTCGTTGGCGGAAACGTCACGTCCAATCATGCACTGCATACCTCGCCACTGAGCGTGCTTCGCAACGCTACGGCGGGCGAATGCACGGTGAGGTGAAGCGGGAAATGCAGGCAACTCACGACCTTGGTGTGTCCCAGATCTGGATTCAACTTGATTTGCAATCACCGGACCTTGCCGATGCCTGGCGTGGTGAAGACGTCATGGCACCGTCGCGCAAAGGACAAAAGCTACCAGACGGATTCATTGTCGACTCCAACGGCAACACCCTATCCGTCATCGAGTT
>CAZFDW010000912.1:0-1898 GCA_964517865.1 uncultured Chitinophaga sp. | reverse complement strand
CTGGTATCAATCGACTTATGAGGATCCTGAACGAGATTCCTCGCGTCCTGCGCAATTTTTCCACGTTAGTAGTTCAGAGAACGGCTTGATATTGTGCGCTGCTTCTCGAGTCTGCATTAGCGTTAATCAGCGAAGATCAGTGTTCCGAATTTCCGGCTCTACACGTCGTTATCGATATTCGTGAAAACGCTGGCCTGGAAAAGGCTTCAAAAACCAATAGCGTGCAGCACCCTTCGGGCCATTTGGCTATTGGTTCCGGACCGCTTTTTCCAAACCCTCACATCAGATCACCGGGTTGAATTTGTTGAATCAGGCTGGACTCACTGGAGAGCATCGACTGCTGTGTGCGCTGATATTGAATCCAGCGTAATCGCTGCAGTTCCCAGTAGTATTGCAGGATTTTCGCGGACGGTTCGGCAAATTCCAGTTCGCCAACCAGTTTCTGCTTTTCCGCAATGTCGTTCAACAGCCCGGCCAGATGTTTTCGCAGTCGCCGCTCCGGTGTTCCGTGCAGCGAAAGTCGCACGCCGCCCAGTTGAATTTCGTCACCGGGTTTGAGCAGAACAGGAGTCGTGATGCTGTTGCCATTCACGCTGATTGGCGCACCAGGATCGGCCGGCATGATGTACGGTCCTTCAAACGTGTTTTTCAATACGCAGTGTTGCGGTTTTAAAGGCTGATTCTGCAGTGTGATCGGACAGGATGGGGCGCTGCCGACCATCCACTTTCGCCGCGACGGAAGCAGGAACAGCTTTGATTTCCCATCGCTCAGTCGGAATTCAAAGAGTCGCCCGGTACTTTCCAGCGCTGCGCGGGAAATCGGGACGCTGCGAATCGATGGCAGTGACTGTTGATGTCCGCAGGACGGACATGGCTGCGGCGAATCGGAATCGCGAAAATAGGCATGCAGACTGCGACATTTCTCGCAATGCACGTAGACGTACCGCAAAGGACTAAAATCGCCGACGGGCGTCTCATGGACCTGATCACCAAAAAACAGCATCCATTGCTCAAAGAAATCGTCCGACAGATTGAGCGGCATTCTGCAGTACAGACATTCATAGTGATCGCGGACGCGGCATTTTCGGGGATCCACTGTCTTCTGACAGTGTGAACAGACGACGCCCGTGTGAGTGGAACGCAGACCGCGACGCTCCTCCATCAGCGATCGGTACAGCGTTCCGGAATCCAGGAGTGACTCAGGACATTTCGCGAGATGTTGACAGCCCGGACAGATGACCGCTCGGCCTGCGTGCCTTGAGCCGACGCGCAGCGGCTTACCACACTTGCAGTGAAACGAGATGCTGCCTCCCATGCCGGCTTCCGCCTGCTGCAAGCGCAAACTGACACGCTGCACAGTCGTCAGGATCTGGCGATACAGTCGATTGGGATCGGTGGGCTTTCCAAGGAACGCATCGGCTCCCGCCCACATCGCCATGTTTCTGGCTTCTTCCATCTGAACTTCGGTAAAGATCATCACTGCGATTCGGCAATCAGACTTCTTGAGATAGGCGCAGAATTCGAAGCCAGTTTCGAGCGGCAGAAGCAATTCCATGATCACACATTCCGGCTTGAATCGGGCAATCAGACCGCGCGCCTGGCCGCAGTTGGATGCTTCGTAAACGGTCCAGCCCGTTTGTCGCAGAAACTGCCCGACCGGATGTGTGATCTGAGGAGCATCCACGAGGACTACGGTCTTGATCAGCTCGTGTCCCGTCGAAGGAGCAGGAGCCTGACTGATTGAAGAACCGGAGGAATTTGCCACACTGAAAGTCCTGATTGCATCGCACGATTCAGGATCTGCCCTCTCGCGCTTGTGGGCTGTTGATTTAATCGTTTAACCCTCAACCCCAACGGGGTTTCACAACAAAGCCTGGGGTCGCCGTGACAACGGCGCA
>CAZFDW010000911.1:0-1902 GCA_964517865.1 uncultured Chitinophaga sp. | reverse complement strand
CTGGCGACAATCCCGAGTTCATTCACTTCGATATCCCTCTGAGCGATGTCCAGCGCAACCCGTTCCGGAAACTCACCTCAACGTTTCCACGACGAGATGAGTTCCTGCACATTCACAATGTCTCAAATGCGGCTGGCGGTGAAGACGGACTCCATGTTTTAATCGACTACATCGAAATCAGTGCTCCGTTTTACGAGCAATGGCCTCCGAAGACACACACGGACATCTTCATTGAAAGCGACAACAAGAGTGACGAGCAGATCTATGGCCGCGAGGTGCTGAATCGATTCCTGAAACGTGTCTGGCGTCGCCCGGTCACCTCGCAGGAAATCGATCAGTTCATGACCCTGTTTGCGAAGTACCGACCGGAATTATCGACGTTCGAAGATGCAATGCAGGAAGTACTCGCGACCGCGCTGGCCACCCCGGAGTTCCTCTACCTGACTCAAAGAGTGACGACTGATGAGACGAAATCGCCGGCTACAATCAGTGATCTTGAGTTTGCCAGCCGCCTCGCCGTGTTTTTGTGGTCCAGTATTCCTGATGACGAACTGCTGAAACTTGCGGACCAGGAAAAGCTGAGAGAACCTGAGGTCCTAGCTACTCAAGTGAAGCGAATGCTGGCAGACCCGCGTTCAAGTCGATTTTTAGAGAACTTCGTCGAGCAATGGCTGGGGTTGGATAGGATGAATAGTGTGACTCATGTCACGGACAGTTCCTTGAGGGAAGCGATGCTGGAAGAGCCGATCGCCTTCTTTGATGAAATCCTCAAGAACAACCACAGCATCATGGACTTCATCCATTCCGATTACGCTATGGTCAACGAGCGAATGGCGGCACACTATCAGATTCCAAAGGTTTACGGGCCTCATTTCCGCAAAGTGCCAATCACTTCTCAAATGAATCGCGGCGGCCTTTTGACGGGTGCGGCGATACTGACGATGAACTCCGACGGCAAGGATTCTCATCCCCTCAAGCGTGGCGTCTGGATGCTGAAACGCATTCTTGACGATCCGCCGCCTCCGCCACCGCCGAATGTCCCGGAAGTCGACCTGACGGACCCTGAGATTCTGAAAATGACTTTGAAAGAACGGATCGCCAATCACCGGAACAAGGCGGCTTGCGTATCGTGTCACTCCAAGATCGACCCGTGGGGAATCGCGTTTGAGAACTACGATGCCCTCGGAGCCTACCGGACTCACGTCAAGAACCAGCCTGTCGATGCGACCTCAGAACTGTTCAATCGGCAGACGCTGACTGGGATCGATGGGCTCAAGCGATACCTGCTCACGGACCGACAAGATCAATTTGCCAAAGCGATGGTACATAAGCTGACTGCTTACGCACTTGGCAGACCACTTTCTTTTGGTGACCGTGCTGACATTGACAGATTGACCGCACAGTTCAGACTAAGGGATGATCGCTTGGGCGACCTGATCCATCTGATCATTAACAGTAACCTCTTCAACTCTAAGTAAGAGTCAGGAACAAACGATGAATAACAAATCCGTATTGCTGAGTCGTAGAACGTTTCTTCGCGGCACCGGTGTGGCCCTGGCTTTGCCGTGGTTTGAATCGTTTGCTGCAGGCCGTCCAAGCCTGGACGAGACTCCAAAACGTTTTGTCAGTATCTACCACCCTGACGGTGTTGGTTTGCCACTCAAATCAGACCCTGCATGGAACGATTGGAGTTGGTTCCCTCGGGGCGGCGAAAAGGAGTTCGAATTGACTAAAGTACTCGATGTGCTCGAGCCACTGCGGGCTGACATCACGATTTATTCCGGGCTGTCGCATCCTGCCGCAAGGCAGGTTCACGGCCATTCCAATGCCGATCAGTATTTGACGGGCGCGCCAATAGGTGGTCACGGTCCATATCAAAATTCGATCTCTCTTGATCAGGTG
>CAZFDW010000910.1:0-1913 GCA_964517865.1 uncultured Chitinophaga sp. | reverse complement strand
CGAGTGCATGCCTCAAACCTGATGAAAGTGCGCGCGGCGAACATGCTGTTCCCAGGATTCCTTCTTTGAGATTTCAACACCGCTCAAATCGTCAGTTTTGGGGGTAAGGCCATGTTCCATTTCCCTGCTGTTTGGCCCCCTAATGTTCGCCTCGACGCTCGGATTCGACCGAGCGTTTTTGGCCAGCCGGTGCTTGACGCGGAGGGTTGATTGGCCAAACGTCGGCCGAGCCAGCAATAAGCTCGTGGCTGCGGAGCGTCGAGCTCCCGTTTGTCTTTCATTCGAAACCGGTGAAAAACCGACGGCGGTGCAGCAGCGGATTGCAGCCTGGTTCTCCGGCACGACGCGAACCCGTGACCTGTGTCGGCCAACTCGATATCTACTTCTTCACCAGGAAATCCAGCACGCGCGGGGCGTCCAGAACCGGCTTCAGGATGTCGATGAATGCCAGATGGTCAGGATGAGTCAGGTAAGTTGCTCGCCCGGCTTCAGAATCGAACGACACCATAAAGCAGTGCGTAAATCCGGCAGAATGCTTTTCCGGACTGTTGTTTGTGCCCCATTCGAAGCGTTTGATCGTGTCGATCTTCGATGGCAACGCGGCAAATCCCTCTTCCACCTTCCGGATATCCTCAGGAGCCGCATCCTTCTTAAAGCGGAAGAAGACGCAGTGCTTCAACTCGTTCTTTAGCGGTTCAGCCGCGGGAGTGCCCCAGTAGTCGATCACGAAAACCTTGTCGTTATGTCCACGCAGTACATTACCGAACGCTTTGTGAGCATCGTGAGGCAGGTAGGCCGCGCGGCCAGCTTCGTCCTTGAACGTCAACAGAAAGCAATGCGTGAAGCCATCATCGTGATCTTCCGGGCTGTTGTTGACTCCCCATTGAAAATCGATGATCTCTTCAATCATCGATGGCAGTTCGCGAAACGCATCCACGATCTTCTTGATGTCTTCTTCGCTGGATTCTTCCTTGAAGGAAAAGAACACTGCATGGCGAAGGACTTTGCCTTCCGGAGCCGGTGCGTACGTGATTTGCGATTCAGGCTCAGTCGTCGTTTTTTTCGGCACTGCTGCTGGCTCGCTGCTTGAAGACCCGTGTGACGCCGGGGTTGATGTAGTCGGTTCGTTGCATCCTGCACACAGGCCAGCAGCAAGCACAGCGCAAACAAAGTAGCTGATTCGGTGCACGTACAGATTGGTCATAGGTTTTTCCGTTTGTGAGGGCATCACCCTTTGGTGCAACCGTTGATTCTATCACACGCGGAGACTAATTTCCCGCGACCAACGGAGATCCTACAGCCCGCCAATCGTCCCTGCTGACGAACCTATCCTCCGGATCGATAGTCACTGCCGAACACGGCCGGTTCGCCGATTCTCAACACTCCCAGATCCTGACCAGCAGACTCTGTACTGTAAATGAAGCGGCCAGGAATAGTCCCGAAGACTTCACGCGTTCCACAAACGATGATTCGCACACCGGTCTGCGGCGGCAAGTCATGATGGGGGAAATTCTGCACGATTCTCTCTGGGTCGACGATGACACCGGCAGTACCGCTGAATCAGTCCTCCTCATCCACCATTGGCCGAAACGAAACAGTGCATTGAGAGCCGTGGGTGTATACTTCCCACAGTTTGTTTTCCAACCGACTGGCTGAACTCGCGGACAATGCAGACGGAAAGCAATCGTCCTGCAACTCAACCTCGCATGGACACAAATAGACATGAATTCACGGTGAATTCCACTCGTATTGATGTGTGTTCGTTAGCGTCCATTCGTAGTTCTCACCCCTGCGGCAGTCGGGGTGACTTTGTCGGCTCCCACGGTCAGCGACCAATACAGATCAGGCCGGCGCTGTGCGAAGTTGCGGACGGAGCATCGGACCTCTCGGATGTGGTTCACATTGATTGTTCC
>CAZFDW010000909.1:0-1914 GCA_964517865.1 uncultured Chitinophaga sp. | reverse complement strand
CGTGATGAGCATATGCCCTTCAACATTTATCAACCGAGCCGGTTTTCCACAAGGAGCCCGTTGCACGGCGCTGAAGGACAATCAGCGCGGGGGCTCCATTTATGTCGCCCGGTTCAAGGCTCTTCACGGCGGAGCGTGACGACTACTTTCAGAACTCCAGAAAGCCGCTGACACGTCCAACCGTGATTGTCGCAATTGTCAGCTGGGCAATCAGCAACGCCAGCCAGGTTTTTTGTGAATTGATCGCATCTGAATCAACGGCTTGCGCCGCGATCATGGCGCACCACGGAGTCAGAAAGCACCACAAACGAGCGGCTTCGCCCATGTTTTTCCCGGACAGCCAAAGCAATGTCCATGTCAGCGCACATGCGATGGCAAAGAGTCGCCCATTGGTCACGCTCTTCGGCCTCGAGAAGCAAATGCCTTTCATTGTTTGCAGAAGCATCACGATGGCCATCGTCGCCATTGGCAGACCGACCGCCATCGCGAATTCAATCGGATTGACGGCGAACCACGCATACCATGTGCGAACGGATTGTGAGTAGAAGCCTGCGTGATTTGTCAGGTTCATACGCCACACATTGAAAAGGTTGCAGTTTGTCCAATGTTGCCACACTTCGCAGAAGATTAAGAATGACGCCGCAGCCACGGCTGTCGTTTCCAGCGTCCTGCCGAATCGGTCTTTCAAGTGCAGCAACACGAAACTCACCGCGAACACTGCCAGCATCAAGATCACCGGCACATGCGCCAGGCTCAACAACAGACAGCCAAACAGAATGAATCCAGTGAGTATGGAGAGGAGCCATCGGTTGACGCGCCGCTCTGTCAGGATCGCGGCGACAGTCGCCCATGCCAGAAACATTCCGCTGCAGGTGTAGAGCACATCTGAACGCGGAACGAATATCCCGATCGTCGGCACAGTGATCATCAACGCGGCAGCGCGCCATGCGGTCCTGGAATCTGTGAGTCGTCCGGTCAATCCAAACACCGGAATGACTGTCATCGCCGCAAACAGTGTCGAAAACAGTGACGAGAGATGTAACGCCGCGAATTCCGATGCCGACAATGGTCGAGCGATCCGGCCTGCCGCTTCGACTTCGCGGAACATACGGACCGATTCACCGTTTCGAACTGCTTCTGAAAACCGGACGACAGACGGGTACTCGGCGGTCAGTTTCAGCAACCCGCGATTCAGAAACAACAATCCGGGCGGGTGCGTGCCTTCGTGCAGCACGTCACCTTTTGCCATCCGTGATTCATAGTCAACCAGCATCTGTCGCGTCGATACCACATTGAACGTCGCTTCAAAGAAATAGCCGGATACGTACTTGTCGTACAGAATCCAGATGGGGCGAAGTTCACGATGAGGCGAAGGCGCTGCCTGTCGCACAGCGTGCAGCCAGAGAAAACTCAGCCCCGCCAGTCCCAGCAGCATCAATCCGCGCTGAATGGAACCGACGCGATCGATCCGCCGCAGGCCTGCGGCACAGACGGCAACGACAACACTGCCGCAGATCAGCGGCCAGCTGAGCCGATCCAGCGCCTCCAGGAAATCCGTTGGCAGTGCGTGCCGTGGCCACACCCATTCGCCAGCAATTCCCAGCGGTGGCGATGGCGCCAACAGCAACCCCGCTCCGATCATTGTGGCGAAGAGTATGAGGAGACGGCATAGCATCGAAAAACACCGCATTAAAACAGATGCCGGAGAGTTCCAGACATCTTTTACTATCAATCCGGGACAGTCGAACACGTGCCCTGTCAAAACTTGATTTTGGGGTACGAGGGGCATTCTTGCCCGTCAAAACGCCGTCGGACAAGAATGTCCAACCTACATTTTAAGACCTGAAAAGGCACTAGAGGCATTGTGCGCCAACGACGCGGAATGCCTTCTGTGCCAAAGGCACCAAATGCGAA
>CAZFDW010000908.1:0-1915 GCA_964517865.1 uncultured Chitinophaga sp. | reverse complement strand
CCAGCGTAACAAAGCAAAATCACCGTGTAAAGCAAAACAATGAGCTGCGTCCCCTTTTCGCTCGCTTTTTCGCTCGATGGACTAAACTGTTACTTTTCGCTTCTTTTCGCTTCCGTTCCCGTGCAGAGCGTCGAAGCGGTTGATGGCGTAGCGGGATGGCGTAGCGGCGTTGGCGTAGCGGCGTTGGTACGCGAAACCCTCGGTCGTGTCGTGCGGTCGCTGTGTACTACGGGAAGTCAAAGATGACTTCCAAAGCGGGCCATTGGGTCGATTGCGGTCTGTGTGGCCGGTGATTGTTGCCAAGCTTGCCAGTCGGCCCGACATGCAGGAAGCCGTGCGCATTCTGATGCGACCAGACGACATGCTGGAGACGTTTAGTAAGTTGGCGGTCAAACAGCCTGATCTGATGCGACTGACGCTTCAGGCTTGCGTGGCGGCGCTGGTGAATGTACAGAGTGTGGAAGCGGTGGACGCTGAGTTGAAGCGTAGGGCGGTGGTGCGGAGTTGACCAAAATGCACTCTCATTGAACGCCCACTCCGCTCAACCCTGAACCTCTTTTAGCGTTTTCCCTCCGTACGCGCGAAGTCAAATCCTATAAGTTCGGCAATTGCAATTGGAGCATCATGAAATCGGGACGCAACCGTCTGTTCTACCTTGACAGCAGCATCTGAAAGAGAAAGTCGTTGCCATCAGAGTACTTCCTGGACTCCGAATAGCCGGGGATCACCAGATGGCATTCGTGCCCGACCTGGTCGGATTTCTCCTTGAGCATTGCGCCGTAAACCGGGTGATGGATACCGTGGCTGGAGTCCCTTGATGGAAGATCCATCTCGGCGCTGCAGGTCATGAACAAGGGGGGATCATTGGCATCGACATGATTGATGGGTGAAAACTCGACATAGAGATCATGGTACAGGTCGTGTTTCTTCATCACATCCAAAATTTCTGTTTCGCCTACCGCACGGGCGATCATGGGATGCTTCAGAACATTTGGCCCTAACCAGCCTTCAATGACGTCAGGGTCAATGGAGGTCTGACCGACCAGCACCGAGGCGGCACAGACACGTGTAGATTCTCGCAAAACTGTATCTGTCGCTTTTGGGTCAGCAATGTCATCATGCAGTAACAGCCACATCGCTGTGCATCCCCCCGCACTCGGTCCGGTCAAAGCGATGTGTTTCGTATCAATGTTCCAGTGATTTGCCTTCGAACGAAGAAACTGGATTGCTCGCGCCGCATCGTGGACCGGGGCAGGCAGAGGATTTTCGGGAGTCAATCGGTAGTTGATCGCGGCAATGGAAATTCCCCTGTCGAGAAACGGCTGGAATGCCGGCCCCTTTTTGCTCTTATCCCCAGTCAGCCAGCCGCCTCCGTGAATGTAAATTAGCAGTGGACGTGGGCCATCGCCGGTTGCGTCCCAAAAGTCGAGTACATTTCTTGCATCAGGTCCGTAGGAGACATCCGATTTTGTCGGCGTCGGCTGTTCTGGCGTATCAGCCGCGCATGACGGCGCAAGTGCCAGCGAATAAAGACAAGAAAAAACGGCGGCTTTGAATGATCTCATCGCTCTGACTGCTCAATTGTGACGTACTGGTGCATGGATTGCTCTCGCCTCTATTGCCGAACGGCTGCGTTAACCTGGCGGCGGTAACGCATCCATTTTAAAACCCGAACCACCGCCGCTCTGGTTGAACGCTTTGTTCGCATTTGCGATTCTTTGCGATTTGTGATTCTGCGATTTTGCCGCTCGATCACTGTCGGATGAAACGCAGTGCAGTCAGGTTACGACAGTGCGTGCAACACGGCAAGTGCAGCGTGCCGTTGCGGCAGAATTTCTGTGTGGAATCATCGTCCGACGTGTTTGTCCCCAATTCGTTTGTCATAAAGACTTGTGACCGGCTGGCAGCGTCCGGA
>CAZFDW010000907.1:0-1918 GCA_964517865.1 uncultured Chitinophaga sp. | reverse complement strand
GGACTTGTCGCCACATCGTTCATCGCGTCGGTCGATGCCCCACCGACGCGGGTTAAGCGGGATCTGAACTGGCGATTCCTGATCCGGCCTGCGAGCCTTTTCTATCAACGCACTGGCAGCGCCAGAGATTGGCGCATTGACAAGACTGTCAATGGATCGTAGTTGGCACTGTGCAGGAAACACTGACTCAACGATTGGCCAGTCAACAACGACATGCCGATGGCAGAAGCGCCTTGCCAGCCAAGAGCCATATGACAGAGCCATTCGCTCCGCCCCAGGAAGTCATGACCAGAGTCAAGTTTCCAGTCGGGCCTGAAAACTTTGCGAATGCGACTGGAGAGATTTTTCGCCCAGTTTTTTCTCAGTCGGAGTCCATCCAATATCCACATCGCGTCCAGCAACGGTGTGCAGTTGCGGACACCGGGGCGGGCTGTCACGGGAATCGGATGTTCGCCACGCATCGCTTTCGTCAGCAGTCCCGTCCAGTCGATACCACCAAGATAGCCGAGATGAACTCCCGGATTCGCTCGCGGATTTGCATCAATCAGAAAGGGAGTGCCATCGTGGCAATCAACAACAAAGTCCAGACCCAGAAATCCGTTCCAGTGTGTCGCCGCGGCGAGTCGTTCCGTCAATTCAGCGATTTTCGGATGCACGATTGATTCCCGGTGCGATGACGTGCCTCCGTTATCCGGGAAGCAACGCAATGGACGATAAATGACTTCGCCCAGTTTGCGTCCTTCGCAACACAACATGAGTGTGGAGATCGTTTCGCCAGGAATCTTCTGCTGCACAAACGGCGGCGCGGCGCGACGACGCGATTCTCGCGCATGGAGCAAGTGAAAACGCTCAATGAATTCCGGCATGGAACTGCAATATTCGCGGCCGATGCTGTTGTTGCTGGTGGGCAGTTTCAGCACCAGGGGAAACCGCAGCCCACTCAACTGGCTCTCAAGGTTGTCAGGAATCAGCCGAGGCACAGTGGGCGGTGTCGGTATCTCCAGCTCACAGCACAAGTCGTAGAGACTGGGCTTGTCGTGTAACCGCCACATCATCTCAAACGGAGGCAGCAATAGTGACGTCAGAGATTCCACCTCCTCACGGAATTCTGCCAGCAACAAAGACTCTTCGAAAGTGGGCAGCAGCAGGTCATAGGGGCGCGACTTGAGTTCCTGGACGAGAGCCGACAGATAGCCGGCCGGATTGTGAGCGAGAGAGGGCGTACACAACCATTTCGTTCGGGGAATAGACTTGCCGACGGACCACCAATGATGATCGGCTGCCGTCACGTCGATCCCGTTGGCACTAAAGCCCTGGATCAGCCTCGCTGTGAAAAACATCGAGGAACCAGTCACGAGCACTCGCATGTTGTCTTTGTCTGCGTTTGGGGGGAATCTGCATAGTCGCGAGCCCGGACGTCTCCAGCCGGATCGTCAAGTCTCTGCAAGCGCATCATCACCGATGAGTGCAGAATTTGCGAGCCTCAATGGCACAGTTATTTCTCGGGTGGGTCCTCAACCTGGAAGAGATTAAGGAGTCTTGTCTCAACTAAATGGTGTCCTTCCGGTAAGCCTGCAATTCCCCGAATTTCGTCGTAGGCGATGAGAGCAGACCTGCATGGGCCGGTCAGGCATCAGTGATGAGGCTGCCGTCGGGGATATCTGGCGAGTCGACTCAAAGCGTGTCCAGCATGCCGTCCGGTGACCGAGTGCTTGTCACCAGGATTCAGGCAGGTGCGATGAAAACACAGTGATCACTTCTGCAATCTCCACCGGCAAACCGAGTTTACGACCAAGTTTTCGGCGCGTCGGTCGGTCTCACCGAAGCCGTCTGCCGCGTCTTACTGAACAAGTGGATGCGATAAAGCGGTGCTTCGTCAGTTCCGAAAAATCTGACTCAGGACACGCCCTCCTGTGCT
>CAZFDW010000906.1:0-1921 GCA_964517865.1 uncultured Chitinophaga sp. | reverse complement strand
CGAACAACTTCTGCCCCAGCCACGCAATCCCAGCTTCAAGCCCTCCCTGTGTCAGGGCGTAACGCCACCGGTCCCCGCCCTTCAGTCCAGCATCTTCCGCCGTTGTCAGTGCCTGATCGCCTGACATAACGCCAGCGCCGATCATCTTCGAATACGCTCCCCCCGGCGTAGCGGCCATCTGGGCAAAGCTCTGGGCACTTCCGCCGTACATCCGGCTCAACCACGGCGACATATCGTTTGCGTCACGCGCCTGTTGCTGGGCCGCGTCGTACTCGTTCGTTTGCCGGTGAACTTCGTCGGCTGCATCGCTGTTTCCAGTCAACCGCGCGGTCAGGGCCGTGATACCAGCACCAGTGTTCCGGAGCGCGCCGAATGTCTCACGGACGAATGCGTTGCCCGTGCCGTCATCAGCGAAACGTGAATTGACCTCGTCGATTCGCTTGAGCCTCAGTATCTCTTCGTTTTCCGCAAACGCCTGCGATGCTGGAGATTGAGCGTCTCGCTGCTTTAGGTGGTAATCCGAAACGGCCAACGCCTGGGCCATCGGATCGTCTGGATGCTCCCCGATGATTTTGTCTCGTACTGCCTTTCGTTTTGCCTGTTCGTCGTCATATTCCTTTAGCGCGAAATCAGACACACCCAATGCCCGTGACATCGGGTCGTCGTCGTAGTCCTTCAGGTGCTTGTCCAGTGCCTCCTGACGCTTCTTCCTCGCAGCCTCAGCCCGCTTTCCTTCCGCCGCACGAAGTCGCTCACGGTCAACGTCCCGTTCGCTTTCTTTCAGCTTCACCGTCTTGTCGCCCATTTCAAGGTGACGTAGATCCGGTGGCTGGCTCACGCGAAGTTTAGAAACCCGCTCCCGTTGAGCTTCGTCTTCTTTGCGAGCACTATCACTCTGCGCCTTGGCTTTTGCTTCGCGATCCGCAATGGCGTTGATCCGATCCTGTTCAGCCTGACGCCGCTTTCGTTCGAGTGTAGCCAGGTCATCCGGGAGCCGTTGGTAAACGCTTGTTGGTGGTTGAGCCATTGAATTACGGTTCCATGTGGCAGACGCTTGAAATTAAAACCGTCGTGGGGAATCAAACATATTGGGCTTTGGCGACTGCTGCCGTTTCCCAGATGGGTCGGTTCCTTTTTCTCTCAGGAACATTCGCGCCCGCTGGAATTCCGCGAACTCATCAGAACCTTCAGGTGGGGGACCATTAAACTTCTCGACGATCGCCTTAATGGTCTGCAATGCGGCGGCGGAATCAGCGTCTCCACCATCCAGTGTGTTCTGTATGAGAGAGTCAACATTCTTGGCCGACACTGTGACGGGCTTCCGTTTCGCCGGTGGCTGCTGTGCGGCAGGAGCTGCAGGTAGCACCAGTGGCTGTGCGTCTGGCCGCATTTGCGGTTGCTGTTCTGGTGGTCGATATCCGTCATACTGCGATGGCTGTTTCCGCAATCGATCTTCTCGCCGTGCGTTCATCTCGTACATGCCGTGGCGGGGGAGCCCGGAGTCCTGATAATAATTCTCGTCGGCTGAAAATCTCTTCAGAGTCTCCTGGTCAATTTCGTGCGGAGTCTTGAATACCCTGCCGTCAGTTTCCGGGTCCGCAGCCGGGTCTACCTGTTCTGTAACTTCCTTCCGCACTTTCTGAATAGCGTGCTCCCTTTCAAGCGACAGTTTCCGCATCGCAGCTGCTTGTTTTTCAGGATCCTCCTGTTTCACGCCGCTGCTGCCGCCGCTGCTGCCGATTGGTTCCCAGTCATGACGCCCCTGCGAATCACGGCCGCGCTTTAATACCCCCAATGTTGGGTGTTCGTAAAACGTCTGCTCAATCTCCTGATCGCGAGTCACCATTGGTTCATCCGGGATAATCCCAAGCAGTTGCTGCTGGAGAATCAGCCCTGCCTTCTGCTTCAAGTCCTCGCCCAT
>CAZFDW010000905.1:0-1929 GCA_964517865.1 uncultured Chitinophaga sp. | reverse complement strand
GCAGGACTGCTGGCACCAGACCAATAAAGTGCCGCAGCGTGGCCCCAGGGGTCGGCGATAAACAACTGGATGAAGAGTTGCCAGCGAACGCGATTGAACTTTTGCTGGATGAGAAGACCGTCAACGATGCTGTGGTTGAGATTCTGACTCAATCCGAGGATCTGTTTGACCACAACGGGCGGCTGGCCATTGTTCAGGATCGTATCAACGACGATGGCAACACTCAGGCGAAAATCCATGCTCTTTGTCTGCCGGGTTGCCGAGAAATAATCTCGGATCGATGCCGCTTCTACACTTGGGGCACTGCCAAAGAAACGGGCGAAGAAGTGCTCGTATGGCAACGAATCCCGCGATGGTTATACGAGGGCGTTTTCGTCCGGGGATACTGGCAAGGCATCAGGCCATTGCGGGGAATAGTCAATTGTCCGGTCCTTCGCCCAGATGGCTCGGTTGTCCAGACTGCCGGTTACGATCCGGCATCGGCGTTGTATGTGGATCTGCTGGAAGAATTTCCACAGGTCCCCGATAATCCTTCGACCGATCAGATTCAAGCGGCGGCGGCTCTGCTGCGGGATGTTGTTTGCGACTTTCCGTTTAAGACTGCGCCTCACTTATCGGCCTGGGTGGCGGCTGTTCTGACTCCGATTGCACGGGAAGCATATCGCGGTCCCACGTCGCCACTCTTCCTGATTGACTCGAATGTCAGAGGCAGTGGTAAGAGCCTCCTGGGGGACATTGTCGCCCTGATTGTGGAAGGGCGGGAAGCAATTCGATTCGCATCACCCCAAAACGATGAGGAATGCCGAAAGCGAATTACGGCACATGTTGAATCCGATGATCAGGTGATTCTGATCGATAACATTGTCGGCGTTTTCGGCTGGGCGTCATTTGATGCAGCTTTGACCGGTACTTGGTGGAAGGACCGCAGGCTCGGTCACACCGGTTGGGTTAACGGGCCACTTCGCATGACATTTCTCGGCACCGGCAACAACGTCATGTTGGCGGCGGATACCGCGCGGCGAGTGTGCCACATCCGGCTTGAAAGCCGTTTAGAGAATCCTGAAAACCGCCAAGGCTTCAAGCATCTGGATATCCTAAAGCATGTTCGGCAGCATCGACCGGCATTGCTTACGGCAGCGTTGACGATCCTGCGCGGCTTCATTGCGGCTGGACGTCCAGACATGAACCTGAATCCGTGGGGCTCGTTTCAGGGCTGGTCTGATTTGGTTCGGCAGGCGGTTGTGTTCGCTGGATTCGACGATCCGGGCAAGACTCGTGAAGAGCTTCGGGAGACAAGTGATTCTGAGGCTGGAGCATTGCACCAGTTGCTGGAGTCAATCAGCAGTATCGATACCGCGAAAAGAGGACTCAGCGCCGGTGAAATGATTCAGATTGCCATGGGGCATGTTCATTCATATTCGACGCATGAAGCGGCAACACTTCGAGAAGCTATTGAACAGTTCTGCGATGGCAGCTTTGACAGGATCGACAGCAGACGACTCGGCAACAGGTTAAAGCACTTTCGCAATCGAGTCTGCGGTGGGATGTCGTTTGATTTCACTACAAGACAAGGTAACCGCTACTGGTTTGTGCAGTTGGCAGGTGACTCAGGTGGCTCAGGTGGCTCTCATACATCGCATCTCAGCGCGGGTAAAAAAACAGATGTTCAGCAGTTAGTAACCAATGCACCTGAAATAGCGCACTGGGAAGCTGGCGATTCAGAGCCACCTGAGCCACCTGAGCCACCTCTGTCTGACTTTGAATTTGAGTTTGGAGCGTAGAACCCATGAAACCCGCTGATTCAACACCCGCCGACATCGCAGCGGCTTGTATTGAGATCCAGTCAGGCTGGCGTGACGAGGAACACCTGCGTGCCGACTGGAGGCCGATGGTTCGCTGTGCTGACGGAAGGCTTGTGGCTGTTTGTGC
>CAZFDW010000904.1:0-1941 GCA_964517865.1 uncultured Chitinophaga sp. | reverse complement strand
ATTCTCAAACCGATGTGCATCGCAGCAGGGGATTCGCTGGGATTGAGGTATTCGTACGACGCAGCCTGGGGGCGAGCCTGCCGCCGCATCGCCGATCACATGCGCGCCTGTACTTTTGCCATTCATGAGGGAGCGAATCCCGGCCCGGACAAAGCCGACTACATTGTGCGACTGTTGCTGCGGCGCGCCGCGATGGAAGGTTACCTGCTTGGCAAAAAATCGCCGTTCCTGCATACTCTGGTGCCAGCGATCGTCCAGGGCATGAAGGCTGCGTATCCCGAAATTGTGGAAACGGTACAGTCCGTGTCCAGTGTGATCAGGCTGGAGGAAGAACAGTTCCTCGACGTCGTTGATCGCGGCATGCCACGTTTCGAAAAACTCGCGCAGCGTGCGAAATCGACAGGTATTATTTCCGGCGAAGATGCGTTTGATCTGCATCAGACGTATGGCTTTCTGATTGAACTCACCGACACGCTTGCCGCAGAGAACAAACTGAAAGTTGATCACGAAGGCTACAACAAGGCCCGCAAGCGTCACGAAGCCACCAGCGGCAGCGGCGCATTCGCGGATTCTGTGATGAGTGCAGGGCCGATCGATTCACTCAAGAGACAGGGCGGGACGAAGTTTCTCGGCTACGATTCACTGACGGCAGAATGCCATGTCGCTGGGATTATCTCGAACAAGGAACTCGTCAACGAATTTTCAGCCGCAGGGCACGAAACTCCGATAGGTCTCGCGCTGGATCGCTCACCGTTCTATGCAGAATCCGGAGGGCAGACGGGTGATATCGGAAGTCTCACAGGGAATGGTGTAGAATTCGTCGTGGCTGACACTCAGAAGGACGGCGACCTCTGGATTCATGTGGGCCATCTGACAAAAGGAAAACTGACGGTCGGGCAGGCTCTCACGGCAACTGTGGACAACGGTCGTCGTTCAGGAATTCGGCGAGCCCACTCAGCGACTCACATTTTGCACCACGCATTGCACTGCACAGTGGGAAAGAATGCAACGCAACGTGGTTCAAAGGTTGAGAATGACGCCCTCCGATTCGACTTCGCGCATAATCAGGCACTCACGCCCGACGAACTGCGTCAGGTCGAAGATATTATCAACGACTGCATCGCAAAGGGTGCGACCGTCACCACGGAGCTGTTGCCGATCGAAGCCGCTCGTAAGAAGGGTGCAATGGCACTGTTTGGTGAGAAGTATCCGGACGAAGTGCGCGTCGTCAGTATGGGCGACTTCAGTGTCGAACTGTGTGGAGGAACGCATCTTTCAAATACCGGACAAGTCGGCCTGTGCCGGATCACTTCGGAAGAACCCATCGCCAAAGGCGTTCGGAGGATCACGGCCATCACTGGAGCCAAAGCCGTGCAGAAAGGCCGTGATACGGACGAACTTGTCGCCCAGCTGCAGCGACTGCTGAAGGCACCTCAAGCGACAGAGCTGGTCACACGCATCGAAGCATTGCAGAACGAAGTCAAAACACTCAGCAAACAGATCGCCGAATTGACATCAGCCAACGTCGCCGACGCGATTGGTGGCCTGGTGGCACAGGCCGAAACGATTGGCGGCGTGAAAGTCATCGCAAAGAAACTCGAAGGCGTCACTCGAGAAGCGTTGCGTGACTTCGCTGATCAGTTGCGAGACAAGCACAGCCCGATTGCCCTGATTCTGGGGGCTGAGATCGAAGGCAAGGTTTCACTGATCGCTGCTGTCAGTAAGCCACTCGTCAAGGAAAAGAATCTGCACGCCGGTAACGTCGTCAAAGCCGCCGCGACCGTTGCCGGAGGAGGAGGCGGTGGCCGCCCTGACATGGCCGAAGCTGGTGCGAAGCTCGTGGATAAAATCGACGAAGCCATCGCGGCCGGTGCGGCAGAATTGAAGAAACAACTGCGTGGCCTACACTGAAGCTGACTCAGCTATTCCCATGGTTTGCCC
>CAZFDW010000903.1:0-1945 GCA_964517865.1 uncultured Chitinophaga sp. | reverse complement strand
TCCACGGACTGACCAGAGTCTGCGGTGCCTCATTGATCTCCGCTTCGACCTGCGCATCAATGACGTCGTAGATCGAACGGAATGAGTATGCCGACACCTGATTGAGGTTCATGCCAGCACGAGTGATTGAGATCCCTTCCTCGCTGGTCAGGCTGCCGGCAATTGCCTGCGCGAGTTCCTTCTGATCTACCGTCAGGCTCTTCACGGTCGCCGGGTCAGCATTTTCATTGCCCCACAGCCGATACGCCACGATAAATGTTGCGGTTTCGGTGTCAAAGGCTTCTTCAATCTCATCGAACAATTCCGTCAGAATTGTGCCGTTGATATTGATCTTCTTGTCGCCTTCGGCCGTCGTGTTCCGCTCCTTGCTGGAGGCTGTGAAGTATTCCCGCCAGCCGGCGTCGAGAATCCCGTCCGCATTATCGTCTGGCTGTGACTCGTTTCCATCATCCTCATTGGGATCCAGCATTCCGTTACGATTTGCATCTTCGCCGTAAAACAATGCCGGTGTGATGCCCTGAATCTGGAGCAGTTCATCGACGGATTCCAACGGAGCGTTGCGTGCTGAATAGGGTATCGCCAGCCCCTGATAGTCGGCTGATTCCGCTCCGCCAACTCTGCGTTCCTCATCGCTGTCGATCCAGTCCAGGATGGCATTTGCGATCTCCTCGGTCATCCCGGGCACAAATGAAATCGCATCGTATGGAGTTGTCGTATCGTCGTCGTCGCCTTCAAACTCGGTCAGGCGATTGATATTGAATTTTGCCGTTTCACGGGCCAGACCAAATCGTATCGAACTACCTTCGTCTGACGACAATTCGTTAGGAACCAGAATTGTAAATCGACATTGTCCGCGCGCGTTGTCCACTTCTGATAACACCTGACCTCGAAACAATCCCGGGTTGTGAAAAACGTCTTCACTTTGTTCCGTCTGCAGTAGTCCGATCTGAATGGCCGCGTATTCAATGGCAGATTCAGCCGCCATGCGCGCTTCCACGTCGCGGCCATACATCATGGTCGCTTCCTGTTCCACCGACATTTTGTTCATGTACGACCATGCTGCTAAAGACAACAGGATGACCACGATTGTCACCACCAGCAGCACGAATCCGCGACGTTGTCTTTCATGAGCCCGACGAAGAGTTTGTGGACGACACAGGAATTCACGGGGAGACTTCATAATGCCGTCTCCGCGACGAACGGTTCAGCCAGCGGCAGCGCCACCACCATGCGATGTTTGGTTTCTCCCATCGCATACGGATCAGATTCGTCGCTCGAAAATCCGTCGCTGGATTCCGTGTTCCTGAGCGTCAGAATGATCTCAATCGCGACAGGCAAGCCGTTCTGGATGCCGCTATCCCATGTTTCCTGCCAGTCGGCACCATCGAAATACCGGAACGCGACCTGGGACACTTCTTTTGCATCGATCTTATCAACAGACATAAAATCCTCGTCTTCGCCCGCCTCCACCGCAGTACTCATCCCGTACAGGTCGCCAGTGATCCGAACCAGGCCGATTGGGCCGCTTTCGGTCCCCGCAAAACGCCTGGCAATGGTTGATGACACACCACCTCCACCGGTGTCGGCCACAAGATACCGAATGATCATCAGGTCACCTGTGCGATCTTTGGTCGATGTTAAACTTTGAGCATCCACGTAGGAAAGTGTTCGGTCCGGACAACTGACATAAAGCAAAAGATCTGAAGCCGAACCGACAAGCCCGCTGGTGTATGTCAGCATCGCCGCCGTCGTATCTTCGTCCGTCGTTCCGCCTGTCGAACCTGCCGAACTTGTCGAACTTGTCGGACTTGTCGAACTTGTCGGACTTGTCGGGCTTGTCGGGCTTGTCGGGCTTGTCGGCCGAGGTGCCGGCGGTATCGGCCGCGTCTTCGGCGACGGCATCGTTTGCCTTGGCGATACCGAAATCGCAGAGCTTCACTTCACC
>CAZFDW010000902.1:0-1949 GCA_964517865.1 uncultured Chitinophaga sp. | reverse complement strand
CGTGGAGTATCTGGCTGAACTTCGAGGCAGACTGCAACATCGCCAACCGCCGCGATCGGAGTCGCAGCACAACGAGGGCTGACGCCCAGCGGCTCGCGATTTGCTGCACCTGCGACATTCGCCGCGCCCCAAATCGCAACCGCCAGGAAAATCGAGATGACAAGCCCTTCGTCATCTTGTAGGCTCAGTCGTCCCGCTGAGTGACCTCGATTGATTCCGCAGACTTGCACCCAATCCGCGAGGCGGAAAAGTTCAACGTGCGCACTATGCGTCCTGCTAATCGCCAGTCTCATAGATCGCAATTCGTTCGACCAAAGGGATATCTTTCCGGTGCCGGTCACCAGGGATATTCCGGTCACCAGGGATATCTTTTGAGAGCGAATGGCAAGGTTCACGTCTTCAAGTCGACGAGTACTCCACTGGGCGTCGAAGAGCATTGGACGTTGCGCTCGTCTCCAGAAGTCGCCCTGGAAGCGGGTGACATCATTCTGCTGCCTACCGACGGGATCGAAGAGGCGGTGGATCACAATAGGTACTACTTCGGTCGGGATCGCATGTTTGACGTGATTCGCGAAAACGCAGAAAAGTCAGCCGTCCGGATTATCGAATCGCTTTATTCAGCGGTACGTGACTTTGCTGGTGGACAGCGACAGGCGGACGACATTACGGCGGTTGTCGTCAAGGTACTTCACACGCAGTGATGTCGATCAATGAACGGTCGATCGCCACCGTGGAAATAACGCCCGCGAATGGGCCATCATTACGGAGATGAACGACCTGATCATTCACTGCTCCGGTAGTCAAGACCGAGATGTGACTTCCACTTTGCAGCCAGCATTCGTATCGTGACGACGTATGCACGCATCACAGTCGCCGACTCAGACGTTCAGAGAGAATTCTATATGACAAAGATTGCAAACATCGTATTTGTCTTACGCACGGTTATCGGTATTTCGGTACTGGCGATCGGCGAAATTATGGGCGCCGGTCTTTCCAGCACACTTGCTCTGGCAGAGGACCTGCCTGCGACAGCAAAGGTGGTTGAAGGGCTGGCGTTGCCGGATCTGGAAACCCGGCAGGACAAAAATCGCGTGTACTTCGTGTTGCCCGATGAAAAGCCGCTGCCCCTTAAAATCACGCTGCCGCGACTGGCCAACGTGGTCAGGAGTGTTCATTGGATCGGGGAAGATAGTGCGACGATGCAGGTCAGATCTGAACCGACGGAATGGACAATTGAACTGTCGCAACGTCCGAACAATTCCGCAGCTGTGATCGTGGCGGAACTGGATGCTCCGATTGAATTGTTTAACAAATCTGTGATCGCACGGCCAGAGAAAGACTCCGGCATCATTCTGCTTCCTGCAAAGTATGCGACGACACAGGGAAGTAAGTTACGATTCGAACCGCAGCCACACAAGAACACCGTCGGCTACTGGAGTGAAGAACACGACACCGCCGAATGGACGTTTCAGTGTACCGCAGCAGGCGACTACGAAATTGATATCCTGCAGGGATGCGGCAAAGGTCATGGTGGCAGCAGGGTGACTCTGAACGTAGCAGGCCAGTCATTGGATTTTGTGGTGGAAGAGACTGGTCATTTTCAGAACTTTATCTGGCGCACTCTGGGCAGCGTCGCCCTGAAAGCCAGTGATACTGGAGGAGGAACAATGTCGCTCAAACTGACACCGCAGTCCAAACCCGGAGGTGCCGTGATGGACGTGCGCGCGATCCGCCTGTGCCCGAAAGGCAGCCAGCGCACATTTGAACCGGAACTCGCCGATGCGAAATTACTTCCGTCAAAAGAGTAGGCATGCTGATGTGCGGTTGGTGCTATACTGCACGCGGTTGGCATTGGCTCGTTTAACCGCGTGCCCAGCGGGCCGCGATTGTTCTTTTTGAAATTTCGTATTTGAGATTTGAAATTTGAGATTTGAAATACGAAGCGCGGG
>CAZFDW010000901.1:0-1953 GCA_964517865.1 uncultured Chitinophaga sp. | reverse complement strand
CTTCTCGTCTGCCTGCTGCAACGTCTGAAGAGCACTGTCGGCTTGTCCAAGGCGAAATTGCGCAGCACTGATCAGCGAAATCGCACGCAGTGAACCGGGCTCAGATTTTTCCAGAGCTCGCGCCCACGACAGAGCGCGTTCAACCATCACCATCTCATGATCGGTACCTTCAATGACCTCCATGCATTGACTAGCGATCTTGTCCGCATCAATCGGAACGTGACTGGCCAGTTCGAGTGTTATCTGGCGGACCAGCGGGACAGACGTTCGATTGGCATCGATCGTATCCACCATCTGCTGACGGACCGGCGTTGTCTGCTTAAGTTTCCTGAACCAGTTCGCAGCCACCAGTTGAGCATCCGCTTCTGGAGACAGCGGCGTGGCATCAAAGACGAAAGATCGACCGCCGGTCGCGTTTCCGCGACGTCTTGAGAGAATAACTCCGGTGAGTGAATCCCCGGTGGGGCTCAACTGCAGGTCCCAAAAAAAATCACATTCCGGGGCAATTGGCAAATCCAAAATCTCCCGACCAGACGCGCAGTCCCACAAGCGAGCCTGAGCAGGTCGACTAATGTCCGCGGAAGGCCGTTTGCCATGAAGTGACAGCAAACGACTTCCGTCAGAACTTAGCCGCACTTCGTCCGCGGGATCGCCCGCAAAGGAGAACTCGGTAATGATTCGTCCGTTCGTTGTCGAGACAATCCGAGCGCCATCGACCGGCCCAGCCCCACCTGTGTTCCGAACGCCGCCTGTGTTCCCAACGCCGATTTGTTCAGAACCGGAATTGCGAGAAGAGGTTGTCACGACAAGCGAGCGACCGTCCGTGCTGAATACGCAGTCGATTCCGTTCGAATTGAACACCATCTGCTGCGTTGTCATGTCCCAGAGCTCAATGAACCCATTTTTGATGTGGGCAAATGACTCCCCATTCGGGGATGCAATAGCCTTATCTTCCGTTCTTGTCTGTCTCATGTCCCTGCTCGGATCAAGTGGAACCGAGCGAAGTGTTTCGCCGGTGACGGCATCTCGAATCTCCAGTGCAAAACCTTTGCTCGTAGTGGCATAGCCCACCGCAAACAACTTTTCGCCATTCTCCGATCGACGCAACTGACTGACCCTAAACGATCCCTGATCAGATGAAGCCGAAATTTCCTTGAACTCGCCTGTCTGCACATCGATGCGATAGATGCTGTTTAAGTACGATACAATCAGCGATGAGTGATCGTTGGTGAACTCCATCTGCGAGTATGAAGCAGATGAATTCCCCAATTGGACACTCCAGCGAACTTTTGACTCCTTCAGGTCGATCAGTTCGATGTTTCCACTCCCCTGCTTTGCATCCGCCACCGCGAGAACACTGCCTTCCTGATCGAAATGCAACTTGGGGGCTGCTGAGCTTGGCGTCCTTGGCTCATCCGTTTCTCGGTGGAACAATTCTCTGCCATCGGCATCGCGCACCGAGAGAAAAATCGAACGGATACCATAGGCGAGCCGGTCCTGATTCTCAGAGAATTTCCATCCCACAAAGTAGCCCGCCGTTGACGTCGGCAGTGGTCGGCTGCGAAGAGCAAATCGGTCATCATCCGGAATCACGGTCCATTGGACAACGTCACCCGAAGCGCAGAACGCTGTGAGCTGCGTCCCATCCAGACTAAAGTCCATCGACTCGATATTCGATGCTTCGTTGTGCAGGGTTCTCACAACCGATACGGTTGTCGTTTCAATCAGCCGAATGCTGGACGTGCTGTGGCTGCTGACCGCGACCAGCCTGCCATCAGGACTTGTCGCCGTGACCACATAGTTTGGCATCAACTCGCCGGACAGCTTGCGAGGTTGTTTTGCGTCCAGTTCCCACGACAAAATTTCTTTCTGCTGATTCCCACTACGACCGAGGGTCGTTAGTACGAGACGTCTGCCGTCGGGAAGCCAATTCGCTGTGTCAATGTCATCATT
>CAZFDW010000900.1:0-1953 GCA_964517865.1 uncultured Chitinophaga sp. | reverse complement strand
TGTATCTGTTGCTGGGATCCGTCTCGCCACCGACTGACTTTGATGTCCGCGAATACCACCTGCAAGGACCAAAGGAGTGGTTTCAGCAGGGACAGATCATCTTTCTGCCGCACAACGTTTACACCAGCTTCCCGTTTCTCACCGAGATGCTCAGCCTCACCGGCATGATCTTCGCCGCCGACTGGTGGCACGGCGCGCTGGTCGGACAGGTTGTCTTATCCAGCTTTCAGATCCTCAGTACGTTGAGCATCTTCAGCATCGCCCGCCGCTGGATCAGCAAAGACGCCGCATGGCTGGCCGCCCTGATCTTTCTCACCACTCCGTGGACGCTGCGAATCTCATTGATCGCCTACGCTGAAGGTGCGCTGACGTTTTATCTGATCACCGCCACCATGTGTGCGCTGCTGGTTCGGCAGATTCCGGAGCGAGTCGTCGGGATCTCGATCATTACAGGCCTGCTGGCCGGCGCTTCAATGGCGTCGAAGTATACCGGACTCATCTCCGTGATCCTGCCGACCGTTGCCGTGATCGCCGTCCAGTTCAGGAAATCGCAGAACGCATCGGCGATTGATGCTGATTTAATGGGGTCAGACCCCTTCATGACGGCAATCGAAGCTAAAACCCATACGTTTTTGGCTTCGACTACCGTGAGTAGGGGGTCTGACCCCATTAAATCAACAGACCCCTGGCGGCCACTGCTTCTTCCAGCAGCGGCGTTCAGTCTCGGCGTGGCCGCGATGATCGCGCCATGGCTGCTGAAGAACCTCGCCGAAACCGGCAATCCCGTCTATCCTCTCGCGTACAGTGTCTTTGGCGGCAGCGAATGGTCGCCCGAAATGGACGCACGGTGGAAACCAGCTCATGCGGCATCGGAACATGACCTCAATCGCATTCCGGAACACATTGTTGGTGCCGCCGTTTACAACAAATGGACCAGCGGCCTGCTCTTTGCGCTGGCCGTCCCGTCTGTATTCCTGTGGCGCCGGGTTAAGACGCTGCCCGTCATCCTGTGCCTGATTGTCTGGGGATTTGCGACATGGTGGGCATTCACGCATCGGATCGATCGCTTCTGGATTCCGGTGATACCGCTGCTGAGCCTCGCAGCCGGAGCTACATGGCTCATTTCCTCATCGAAGATCTGGAAGTCATTCGTGGTGACTATGATCGCTGCCGTCACACTCTTCAATGTGCGCTTTTGCGGACTTCCGCTGGTCGGATTTCACGTCGGACTCATGGATCTTCATGCCGCTCGGCAAACGACGATCCGGTCAGATATCCGATATCTGAACGAAACGCTGCCGCCAGATGCGAGGGTTCTGATGGTGGGAGAAGCCGAAGTCTTCGATGCCACGTTTGCTCTGGCCTACAACACCGTCTTCGATGAGTGCCTGTTCGAAGCATGGACGACGCTTCCCAAAGACAGCCAGCGGCCAGTCACCGAACGCCGCATGTTGCCGCCTGAGCAGACTCTTCAGAAGCTGCGCGAACACCACATCACTCACATCTTTGTCAACTGGGGAGCCATACTCCGTTATCGCATGACCTACGGCTACACCGAGTACGTCGATCCCGCCCGCTTCGAACAACTCGTCGATGACGGCGTCCTGCGGTCTCGCAAAGTTCTGCTGCAACAGCCCTGGAACAAACTCTCCAGCGATGAACAAGCTATGGTAAACTCCTGGCGAAGCCTTGAGAAACTGATCCCCGACGACTCGTTGTTCTCGGTCGTCGAGTTGTATGACCTCACGCAACCGTAATGATGTCACCTGGAGATAAGTCTGGCATGACGATGGCGTTGTATTCGCACAGGCTCCATCGGGAATGCCAGTCGCGGAGCGACGTCGCCTACGTAGCTCAGTCGCTCCGCCGACTGAGATTCCATGCCATCGACGGCGTGAAAGCTCCAATCGTGGCTTATGGTTCCCATCCTGCTTCAACGCTGATCCCGATCAA
>CAZFDW010000899.1:0-1965 GCA_964517865.1 uncultured Chitinophaga sp. | reverse complement strand
GCGCGGCGGTGGTTCGGGTTTTGAAATGGATGCGTTACCCCCCGCCGCCAGGTTAACGCAGTCGTGTTTTGACTTACAAACATTGACAGCAACCTATTTATGGCAGGATTCGTTGAGTGGTGACTCCAGATGCACCTGATCGCAGGACTTGCACATTCATGCGTCAGAATTGCTGCAGCGGCAACAGATCGATTGAAGGAAGGCCGGAACGCCGCAGGACGGCATGATAGAGTTCTTCGATGAACGGTTGATTCTTTTCGGAAGCGGTGAAAGGTTTGAGAATGGACTCCGCCTCCTGCCAGTGACCAGACTCAGCGAAATGGTACGCGCGGACGACTTGAGCCAGGTTGGATTCAGGGACGTCTCGTAGCACCTGGAACGCAGTTTCGCGGGCTTGTTCAACAAGACGGAGCTTGTCCGCCTTTTCGCGCCATTGTTTCGACGCTTCGACCTCGCCGAGTCCTGTTGTCGCCTGCTGCAGAAGAACGGCGACTTCGATGGTCAGCTTGTCAGGCGATTCCAGTGTGGACAACCACTCTTTCGCGCCAGCGGATTCTCCGCTGGCGAGTGCAAGCCGCGCCATCCCCACACGCGCCGCTGGCATGCCGGGCTCAATCACCAATGCCTCTTGGTAGGAGTTTTCCGCTGCTTGCTGATCTCCAAGAATCGAACGAGCGTTGCCCAGGACAACGAACCCATCAGCACTCGGCTTGAGGCTCAAACTGTGTTCGACCTTTTCCGCAGCCAGTCCGGAGTAACCCGAGGCGTGCAGGACACGACCGAAGTCCAGAAAGAACTCAGCGGCGGGAACCTGAAGCCCTTCCGCATCCGGGGAGTCTTTCAGCACATCGTCCCAAGCGGCTGCTGCCTGCCGAAGATTTCCTTGCTTGTTATGAAGGGATCCCAATAACAGATTGCCTCTCGCGGCAAACCCTGGCTGCTGCGCAAAGTCCGTGGCTGCGGCAATGGCACCGTTGAGGTCGCCAACCTCTGCCCGGCACGCCGCAAGTTCGTGAAGCACGTCCGCCCGATCCACGCCGGTTTCCACAACATGCTCCAGGAGCGGAAGCGCCTCGCGCCAGCGATTGAGCTGCAACAGAGCCTGAGCCCAGGCGTGGAGCTCTTTCGGATTTGACCCACCAAATCGCTCGAACAGGTCAATCGCTTGTATCGGCCGACCAACCGCGACGAGGGTGCGGGCTCGCAACGACATTGCTCGGCCATGCAATGGGTGATTGCGGAGAAAGGCATCGATGGTCGAGAGTGCGATTGTTGGATCACCCTGATCCAAATACGCAGTGGCTTGCCTGAGGGGCCGTTCCTGCCACCAGACCATGGCCGCCAGACCGGTCGCTGCCAGAGCCCCTGTTACGACAATCAAGGTCAGCAAATGGCGCACCCTAAGCCAGCGTGACCGAACCCGACGGGAATGTCTTGGGACCTTTTGATTCATGATCTTCTGACGATCCAATACGCAGAATACTCACTGATGCATTTGATCGAATCTGGCAGGAATAAGCAAGTCGTTGACTCCGCCACGCTGACGATCTCGATCCACCCACGATGATTGCGTCAGTTGGCGGGCCGGACGACCGCACGCAGAATTCAGGGTTTTCGCTGGAAAACAATGTTCCATTCAAACCATGGGTCTGCCAAACCACTATACTGTATCCTGTGGCTCCGATCGGCGTCGTCTGCGTCAGGTGCATGTGATTCATCTTTTTCCGGTCAACACAGGGCTTCAATGCAGCCGTCCTTTCGACAGGTCCTTTCCATGTTTCGGTTGAAGCGGCTGCAACTGTGGAGCCTGATCCGGCTCGGGCTAGGTTGCCTGATCGGATCAGGTTGTCACGACGGTCGAGGACCGGATTCGTCCCAGGGCAATGGGGGTAAAGGAACAGCAGAATTCAGCGTCGATCAAGTTGCAGATATTCGCGTCTTTTGTACGCATTGCCATGCATTTCC
>CAZFDW010000898.1:0-1969 GCA_964517865.1 uncultured Chitinophaga sp. | reverse complement strand
AACCCTCAGTCCGCAACCCACAACCCTCAACCCTCGACCCTCGACCCTCGTCTCTCGTCTCCTGGCCACCCCAAATGCTGACTTACGTTTTGAAAACGCTATGGCGTCACCGCACTCGCACTCTGCTGACCGTAACTGGTGCGGCGGTGGCCATGTTTGTCTTTTGCTTCGTCGGATCGGTTCAGGAAGGTCTGCAACGGCTGACGACTGGGGCCGACGCGGATCGCAGCCTGATTGTGTTTCAGGAGAATCGATTTTGCCCGACCAGCAGTCGATTGCCTGAAGATTATTCGCGAAAGATCAGGGAAGTTCGAGGCGTTCGCGACGTGATGCCGATTCAGGTGTGGACAAACAACTGTCGGGCGAGTCTCGACATTGTCATATTCAACGGTGCTGCCCCGGATCAGATTCAGGCAACGAGGCCGGTCAAACTTGTCGAAGGATCATGGACCGCGTTCGGTTCGCGCCGTGACGCAGCGATTGTCGGGCGCAACGTGGCCCAGCGTCGAGGATTGAACGTCGGAGATCAGTTTTCGATCGGCGATCTGTCCGTCAACGTCGCCGGCGTCTTTCGGTCAACAATACCGTCTGAAGAGAACCTGATTTATACAAGCCTTGAATTCCTGCAATACACCCGTGGTTTGGACGCTGCCGGGCTGGTGACTCAACATGAAGTTCTGCTCACCGATGATGCCGACCCTGATTTGGTCGCCTCAGAGATCGATGCCGTTCTGCGGGCCGGTCCGGTCGCGACGACAACGCGTCGTAAGGGGGCGTTCCAGGCGAGCACATTGGCCGATCTGGTGGATCTGATCGGATTTGCTCACTGGCTCGGCTATGCCTGCGTCGGACTGGTTCTGTCGCTGGTTGCCACCACTACGGTTATGAGCGTTCAGGATCGCATTAAGGAATACGCAGTGTTGCAGACGATCGGCGTGCGCCCGTTGCGCGCGATGCGACTGGTTTTGGCAGAGAGTACAATTCTGTGCGTCGTTGGTGGTATCGCAGGAACCGGAATTGCCCTGGGCTTATTGGCCGTTGGAGGTTTGGCAATCGGTGCTGAAGGTGCGACGATCGCATTTCGTCCGTCGTGGTGGCTGGCTGGCTCGGGAACGGTGGTTTCGCTGGCTGTGGGCGTCATTGCTGGGCTGGCACCCGCAATCCAGGCCGCGACTGTACCAATCGTTGATGCATTGCGCGAAGCGTGAATCTGCCGCAGGAAAGAAACGTATTTCAATCTGTTTTTGTTTTGGACAATGTCGCAGCACGAAGGCTTCCAAAATCCATGTCGGACCAATTCGAAATCACCGTACGACTGGGATCTTTTCTGTGTATCTTCCTGCTCATGACGTTCTGGGAAGTACTGACGCCTCGTCGTCAGTTGATCGTTCGCAAAAGACCTCGCTGGGCAAGCAATCTGGGTCTGGTAGCCCTGAACACGGTGTTGGTACGGCTCATTATTCCAATCACGACTGTCGGCGCCGCGATTGCTGCTGACGCGCGGGGCTGGGGACTGTTGCAGCTTATCGACTGGCCGTCGTGGCTGGAAATTCTGCTGGCAATTGTCATTTTCGATTTGGCGATTTATCTGCAGCACGTCCTGTTTCATGCAATCCCTGTGCTCTGGCGATTGCACATGGTCCATCACGCTGACCTGGACTTCGACGTAACCACAGGTCTGCGGTTCCACATACTGGAAATCCTGCTTTCCGCGTTCATCAAACTCGCTGTGATCGTGATTCTTGGTCCATCGGCTGTCGCGGTCGTCGTCTTCGAAGCACTGCTCAACGCCACCGCGATGTTCAATCACAGCAACGTGCGAATTCCATTGTGGCTGGACCGCGTGCTTCGCCGGATTGTCGTTACACCAGACATGCACCGCGTCCATCACTCGGTGATCCGCAGCGAAGCGAACAGCAATTTTGGATTCAATCTGTCATGTTGGGATTCTCTCCTTGGAACATATCGC
>CAZFDW010000897.1:0-1977 GCA_964517865.1 uncultured Chitinophaga sp. | reverse complement strand
GACGTGAAATCAGGCAGAACGCAGCTAGGAGTCTGTCCCGATACCTCGTCCGACCTGGAAATTACTGAGGCGATCCTCTAAAAACCGCCACCGCTACTGCTACGTTTGATTTTCAGCCGTTTGCGTCAGGGATTTTTCGGGCGACATTGAGTCGAGGTCAGGGATGAGTCGAACGTTTCGTGAATGGAATCCGGATCAGACGTGGCTGTTTCCGCCATCGCCGCAGGACTGGCTGCCCGATGGCCATTTGGTTTACTTCCTCATGGATGTGTCGGAGCAGCTGGATCTGTCACCGATCATGGACAAGTATGACAGCGAGAAGGGCGGCAAGCCACCGTACCATCCGCGAATGATGCTCGTGCTGCTGTTGTATTCCTACTGCATTGGCGTGTTTTCATCGCGGAAGATCGTGGCGCGATGCGAAACGGACGTGGCGTTCCGAGTCATCGTGGGTGACAACATCCCGGACTTTCGCACGATCAGTGAATATCGTCGTCGGCATCTGGCAGAGTTCCAGCATCTGTTTGTCGAAGTCCTGCGATTGTGTCGGGAATCCGGGCTTCTAAAGGTAGGCCGCCTTGCACTTGACGGTACAAAGATCAAGGCCAACGCATCTCGCCATAAGGCCATGAGCTACGACCGCATGCTGGCCGAAGAGAAACGTCTGCAGGCAGAAATTGATGAACTGCTCAAGCAGGCGCAGGCGGCGGACGATGCGGAAGATGCAGAACTTGGCCGTGATCATCGAGATGATGAACTTCCGGATGAACTGAGTCGTAGAGAATCCCGACTGCTGAAAATCCGCGAAGCTAAGGCCGCACTGGAACAACAGGCCCGTGACAAAGCCGCCGCTGAAGCCGCCATTCGTGAAGCGGAAGGAAAGCCGCCTTCGAAGATTGATCCGCAGGACGCAGTGCCGGATCCCAAAGCCCAGCGGAACTTCACCGATCCTGAATCAAAGATCATGAAGACGTCGAGCAAAGGCTGGGATCAGTGCGGTAATGCTCAGGCCGTTGTGAATGAGAATCAGATCATCGTCGCCGCCGATGTGACCGATCAGGCCAACGATGTTCGCCAGGTACAGCCGATGCTGGATCAGACGATTACCAACATCAATCAGGCTGGAGTCACCGAGAACATCAAAGCATTTACGGCCGATGCGGGTTACTTCAGTGAAGCGAATGTGGAAGTCCTGGAAGCGCACCAACGTGTGGATGAGGCGTATATTGCCACCGGTCGGTTGAAACATAACGAACGAGTTGCCCCCGCTCCGACAGGACGCATTCCCGCGGGGCTGAGCGTGAAGGAAAAGATGGCCCGCAAACTTCGAACGAAAAAGGGGCGAGCCGAATACGCTCGCCGCAAAGCCATGGCCGAACCACCGTTCGGCCAGATCAAACACTGCCGCGGCTTCCGGCAGTTTCTTCTCCGCGGCATGGAGAAGATGAAAGCCGAATGGAACCTGGTCACTGCAACTCACAACTTACTGAAGTTGTTCCGGAGTGGTACGCTTGCAACAAACTGAAATGAGGCCCTGAGGGCAATTTCCACCGCAAAAACGACGTCTGAGGGGCCAAAAAATCCATTTCCCGATGCCGACTTTATGTCAGCGGCTCTACAGCAATCCGCAGACCGAAAAAAACTTTTTCTCAACTCAATTCATCGCCGTTTTGTGGCATGTATCAGGACAGACTCCTAGCCACCGCCCTGCACAGGCACCCTCCTGTCACAATCAGCAACGGGCCGACCGCAACCCAGGGCCACGTGGAAATATGCCGGCCCCCGGAGCCCTCATACACAATGACAGCGATTGGCACCAACACCATAATGCTGAAAATTGTCAGATCCCAGTTCAGTTTTTTGAGCTGTTTCCGGTCGGTATCGTCGTCGATTCGACGAAGTTCATGGAAACCAAGTGCCGTAAGAATCGCCAAGGCCAGCTGGACAAGCATCAGTGCCCGTGCTGGAATGCGAAAA
>CAZFDW010000896.1:0-1979 GCA_964517865.1 uncultured Chitinophaga sp. | reverse complement strand
ACTTCGCGAACTGGCTGATCGATTGCCACAGACGCCGATGGCGGCCATTGGCATCCTGGACATCATCGACTCGCTTGAACCAGTAGCGGAGCGGGCTGTCGAGGAGAAAAAACTGGCTCTCGACATGGCAGTGTCAGCAGCATTGAAAGCCGAAACGCCGTCTACGTTGCATTGCCTGTCGCTCGTGGATGCGCGGCTGCGAAGGCCATCCTTCTCCGCGGCCGGGATTGAAACGAGATCGGCTCTGAAAGACTCCGTGGAACAGCTTGTCGCGAAGGAACCCGGCGCATTGATCGCAACGTGTGGTCAAAGCACTCCATTGGATGAGTCGTATTTTTGGGAAGGTGTAAGAGACGGCATGCGAACAGCGGCCGAGGTGCGCCCACAGTCCATCACGAGCCTTGGACGATGCCCGGAAATTGCATCATTTGTTATACGCGAGGCACCGGGGGTAGCCCGCTCTTACCTGCATTCCGCTCCAGATAGGAGAGAGGAAGCGATCACACAGGTCGTTGAGTGGATTCACCGCGTCGAACGTGATGAACATCGCCATCGGCTGCGGCAAGAACTGCTCCCAGAGGCTCACGATGACGCCAGCGTTCCACTGCTAGAAGAATTGCTCCGCGACCTTCGTAATGACGACGTCCCCGTCACACTAGATACATTGGCCGAGTCAACTCAAGGGTTTGCGAGGGCATCAATCCGCCGCGTAGTGTCCGACTTCGTTTGCCAGCGTTTCCCTTTGGAATCAATTCAATGGGGAATGCGTTCGCGATTGCTGCAATCCAGGTTTGTTCCGGAAGTTGTCGCCGAGGCGTTCGCTCTTTCCTTGGAAGGGCTAGGCCAGATTCTTCAGGTCGACTGGATGACTCCCGATGACCGCTGTGAAGTGTGGTCAGCATTCGTTGAAAGGGCAGCGAAGAAGCAACTGCCTCAGTGGTTCGTTAGTCGAGCCGCCGACGATGTATCTCTCATTGAACCGTTCACCCAATGTGACATGTGGTCAGCACGAACTACACGTGCCCTGGAGGCTATTGGCGAACAATGCGATTACATTCCGCTCGTGAGAAGCAACTATCTCCCTGAGTTCGTCCAGAAGCTCGCCAGAACTGCTTTGAGCGACCGATTCATTCCCAAAACGGTCGATAGTGCGATTACTGAGCATATCGAGGGGAAGGTTAGTAGTGAGCGAGTGCTCGATGCTTTGAGGCTGCCGCCTTGTGAGAAATGGTGCGAGCAGGTTCCTGCGAACCGAATTCACGATCTACTTTTGTCTTCTTCGGGCAGAGATGCGTGGCAACGGGCGTGGGACACGTTGTCAATTCTCCCTCGCCCCCTTTTACAAAAGGTCGCAGGTCATCAACTCATTGCTGGATTCACCCGGAATTATCGAGCCTCGTGGTCAGAAGGCGTCGCTGAAGCATGGAAGCATATTGTCCAGCGAGCGTATGAGGAGCTTCCATATGAGAACTCGCTGCGGCTGCTCATGGAGTCAACGGCGTTCTGTCTGAACAATCCGCGACTTCCTGTTGGTCAAGTCGTGTGCTCTGCATTTCCCCCGGTCTACGACGCTGTCTCCAAAGGGCGAGCAACTCAGATCACTGATGAAATGTTTGGATACTTCGACTGGGACAAAGCAAAGAAGTTGCGCAAAGACGTAATTGACGCCTACGTCTCCTCGTGCTGGCCTTCAGAGGAGTTGGCTCTGATCGCTTCGAGATGCCAAGTGCTGCGGAAGGTGATCCATCGACTCCAAAGGAAATGGGGAAGTGACGACTACCTCCGGAGGATGATCGAGGGTCTGCAGAGTCGGAACACGACAGAAGCGTTATCCGTGAAGAGTGAATTGTCGGTGGTACTGAATGACCCAGACTTTTTTGAGCCGTGGGATTGAAACTCAAGTTGCCGAACTCGCAGATGGAATCGGCAATCTCAGAAGTGGTTCGTCGAACGTATCCAGACGGTCGGGCACGAGTCTC
>CAZFDW010000895.1:0-1981 GCA_964517865.1 uncultured Chitinophaga sp. | reverse complement strand
CTCTCGCACCAAGCGTTTAGAGCGGCGGCTCGTGTCGCTTTTGTCTTTTCGCTGGCAGCAGCTCGATAGTCGCTTTCGGCCTGTGTAGACGAAACAGAATCACGAAACTTAAAGCCGTAATTCCGTAACTGGCCGCTCAGGTAAAACGTGGCGTGAAATTCATCGTCGGAAGTGATGATGTAGTTGTCTCTTGGCATTGCAGATCGTCTTTCATGTGAAGGATTCGTTGCTCAACTATAGCAAGAGGCGATAGCGTGACTATGTCACGTATTCAAGTTTTGACGTAAATTGGAGCATTGTCGTACTTCATTGCCGGCACGTACGACCGTGACCGTGCGGTGATCTCTGTCAGCTCATGATCCGTTCGATTTCGTCCGGGGAAATAGTGTCCGAGGTGCAGTCGTAGAGTTTGGCGGTGCGGGCGGACTCGTCGCTGAGGATGCGTTATCGGACTTGTCATTCTTGACACGGGTCGGGAGAATCTGGCGCACGAATTCAGAACTGTAATGCCTGCGGAGTGAATCATGGCAAAGAATCGCAGAAAACCGGGTGTGGCGATGGGGACGGACGCTGGGTTTTCGCAGGTACAAAAGGATTGCTTGCGGGTTAGGTTTTTTGGCATGAACCCCAAAATCTACTTTGTTCCGCAAATGGTGACCTTTGTGTACGAAGATGAAGAAACAGCAAGCAAAGCGGATGCAATTCTGGAGTCTCGGCTGGAATCGCGGGCGGATTTTTCTTCTGACCAACTGGCCCGAAAGTATTCGGTTGAAAACATTCTGGAGTTTCTCAAGAACCATTTGATGCGCGATGGAATGCTGGCCGTTCAGTGGACGGCCATCGTTCGGTTGCGATCCGATGGTCTGCAGTGCCTTCTCCCGAGTGAAACCTGGAGTTCAATGCACTTCGAAGACCTCCTGGATTCCGAGATTGAATGGAATCAAGGTAAAGCCGATGACTCGTCCAGCGAAAACGTCACGCTGCTTCATCGTCGATTCGGACTCTCCCCGGCAATGGTCTGGCTGGCCGGAACTCGTGTGTCTCGTTCTGTGACAGACTTCGACTTCTTCGGCGACGGACAACCGGACTGATCCTTACGTTTGCAGCCGAACACGTTGCTCCAGACTGCTGGCTTTCTGCAATGATCTCCACAACTTGCGAGGCGTGTTTCCGTATCCACGTTCCAATGCGTGACAGATTACGCAGTTCGTGGTAAGGAATCTGGTCTTAGTTCTTTCAGTATCCCAGTTGTTCAGAAGTACTCAGGCCTCCTGATTCGGGAACACGATCCGGAATCATGGGGCCGATGGTCTATTGATTGGTTTTCAGTATTCGCTGAGCCTGTCTCCGTACCTCCAGCATCGAGCTGATTTTGCCTTTTCCGGTTGGGCTGTGGATTCACTTTCGAGTGAATCCACAGCCTGACCATGGGGAAGGGCATTTCCGTTTGATAGTTTTGCTGGAGTTATAGAAATGGTAGCGCTCACGCGGGCACACAATGAACTCTTTCGAAGAACCCCTGACGAGAGTTTTGATTCGTTTGACTCTCTGCATCAAAAATGCAGGGCGGACCGCGACAATTCTCTGGAACGATGGGTGAAGCCACAGGAGCTTGTCCTGACACACGATCTGACGATTGCAGTGGCGGACAATCCTGACCTTCGGTTCAATGACTGGTCGTTCTCTCAAACATGCAGAATGGCGGGCGTCCATAAAGACACGATCAATCGTCTTTCATGGAAAACTGCCAGCGAAGTGCTTGAAGAGACACTGCCCTTCGCTGACAAACCGGTCCAGTTGCTCTCGACCGGAGATCAGTTGCGATCGATTCATGGAGTCGGCTATACCCGGCTTTGGAATGCTGAGTTACTTGACCTGGTGCAGGAGTTCGCATCCGACTTTACGCCGCCACAAAAAGCGATGGATGGAACAAGCACTGGCCTGTACTGCGGTGAACAGGACATGTTTGCATTCCTGATTG
>CAZFDW010000894.1:0-1986 GCA_964517865.1 uncultured Chitinophaga sp. | reverse complement strand
GAACCATCTTAAATTTGCGTGAACATTCGGCGAATTTTCTGCGTAACGAGGTCTCACAGTTGAATCTTCCGGCGACGTCTTTTCCCGAACTCGCGCAACTGTTCCGGCAAACAGACGACTTCCGGGTGATTAACACAGAATTAACATCGTGGCGTGTCGCGAATGAGTCGGCTACCGTACCCTGACGCAATTCGCCGGCGTTTCGTGTACGTCGGGGTTCCGGATTCGCTGATTTCACACGAATTTTCTGAAAGAGTTTCCAAAATGGGTGCGGGGCTGCTCGACCCTGAATTTCTGATCGGTGCTTCCCTGGCCGACGATCGGTTCAAGATCGTGGCTCGGGTCGGCGCGGGCAGTATGGCCTTCGTCTATCGGGCTTTTGACCATCGGCTGGAAACTGAAGTTGTCGTCAAAGTGCCGAGGAAGCACAAACTGCAGGATGTGGGGCTGCGTGAACGCTTTCGTCGTGAGAGCCGGCTGTTAGTGCAATTGCAGCATCCGCATATCGTCAGAATTCTGGATGTCGGTCTGCACAGCAATGTCCCGTTTGTGGTAATGCAATATTTATCGGGTGGTTGCCTGTCGGACAAAATGCAGGCACGCAATGGACAACCCACCGCGTTGCCGGTCGATTCGATCAGGAGCTGGCTACTGGAAGTGGCTAAGGCTCTGGATTTCGCCCATCAGCAAAAAGTTGTACACCGTGATGTAAAACCTGCCAACATTCTGTTCGACGAAACGGGCAACGCATTTCTGAGTGACTTTGGCCTGACGAAAATCATGTACGGCGAGCCGGACGAAAACGCAGCAGACGAAACAGCTGCCGGATTCGTCGTGGGCACGGCGAATTTTGTAGCGCCGGAAATTGTGCTGGGAGCGGATTACGATGGTCGGGCCGATCAGTATTCTCTGGGCATCACGGTTTACAACACGTTGATCGGTGCCCCTCCGATGCTCGGAAAAACACCATCTGCCACGATGGTCAATCAGACTCGGCGCGTGCTGCCCCTGATCAGCGATGTGCGGAAAGCCGTTCCTGTCGCCACGGCACAGGCGCTGGCAAAAGCCATCAGCAAAAAGCCGCAGGAACGATTTGCGACATGCGTGGAATTCGCGGAAGCCGCGATCGCCGGTTTGTCAGGTTCTCAGGAAACGGCACCTCGTCCACAGGCAACGGCACTGCGTCCACAGACAGCGACACCGCCGGCAACGAGACCAGCCGATTCCAGCGCGAAGTCGCAGGCGGACTCCACCAGCGTCAAGCGGAAGAGGCCCGTACAGACCACGCGAATTCCGAGTTCCTCAGGCACTCTGATCAATACGAAGCGAGTTTCGAAAGCGAAGATGATTGGCATCATCGACTGTCCGCAGTGTCGCAGCGAACTGCGCCTGCGTCCCGAACATGCCGGACGCAGTGGTCGCTGCATTCAGTGTACGGCTCGGCTGCGGATAGGAGCGGACCTGATGACGCTGACGGTACTTTCGGAAACTGATGTACCGGGCAGTTCAAATTCGTCCGCGACAGGATCATCCGACGACCTGATCATCGGCGAAAAAGTGTTTGGGGTGAAGCTCAGTCGAAAGACGATCATGAGTCTGGGAATCTCCCTTCTTGTAATTGTGGTGATCGCTGCAGTGATGTTTCTCCTGCAACTGATGAAACCAGACCTTGAAAAACAGGAGCAGGAACTGCAGCAGCGATATCAGAATCGCGAAGGTGGTTGAGACATGGCGAATCGATCTTGCGTTTGAGCCACGAATGTGGCGGCAGGTTCTAGCCACGGGCGAGAGCGGGCTGTTGATTTAGTCCCCGATTTCGCATCTTTGTTTACCGCCGAGCCGGAGGCGACGGCTCGCGGAATAGCCGTCGCCTCCGGCTCGGCGGTAAACGATTAAGCGTACCACGGGCTCTCGCCCGTGGCTACATCTTATCGTCCCTCCGGGACTGAATCACAGTCCGAGAAACCACGTGGATGGTGTCCCACC
>CAZFDW010000893.1:0-1990 GCA_964517865.1 uncultured Chitinophaga sp. | reverse complement strand
TAGAAGGCTCTGGTTGAAACCGGCAGCGAATCCACACGCTCCTGCAGCGAAGCGCCGACACACGAGAAAAGTCGGCTCGGATCGACTCCGGTGTCGTGGGTCTCAGCAGCGCCCCGAAGGCGGCCAGTAAACTTGTGAAGCCGCCTTTGCTGTGTTGTCCCTCCAGTTGTTTGAACAGACCAAAGCACGATTCCAGAATCTCTGTACTCATCGGTAGCCGCTGTCCCTCGGCAAGTTTGGTTTCCTGTTCACGAAGGAAGTCCAGCAGTCGATCGGCCACCGTCTGACTGGACTCGCACATCTCCAGCGATGCCAGCAACTGCACCGATTGATCCGTCGCGCCGCGAAACAGACCTTGTTCATTTACGAACGTCAACGCTGTCGAAACCACGTCCTGGCAGCGACTCCAGCGAAGAATGTCAGGTCGGTATTTCCGGAGCCAGCCCAGCTTTTCGTTCAGTCGCGACGTCGTGATGATTTTACGGGACGCCGAATGCGGATGACTCAAATGCCACAGCACCATGCCGGCCCAGTTGAGCGTCGCCGACAGATTCATGAAACGCGATTTGGGTCTCGGGCTGACGGGGGTCAGCTGGCCAAGTTCTGTTTGCTGAATGGCACATCGAGTGCGGCCCGTTTGAGAAGTGAATTCGGCGAAGCGTTCATCGGAGCCGACCACCGACTTCAGAACGTTGGCGGCGAAGTGCTTGAAGTCGCGCAGAAGAATGGTGCCTTTCCGCCGTTTTTGCAGGATTTCAGCTCCATCGCGAAGTTCGCACGCTCCGTCCGTGAGCACCGCCAACGGGTTGCCGATTTTTTCGGAAAGGCGTTCGTAAGCGGCGGCCATGTCTTCGGTTTTCCAATTCACGCCCGGTTCGAGCATCAGCAGTCGCACGTCTTGATGATTGATGGCGACACCGGGTTCCGGCATGTGAGAGGCTCGAATTCCAATCACCGCCAGCGCCTTCTCCTCACCAATCTGATTCGAATGATCGGCCATCCAGACCCAGTCGTCGGCTTCTTCGACGGGAGCCTCCAGCGCGGCGACTCCCAAACGCATGAGCCATGTGCGCACGGTCGTCCAGTCCGGCAGCCGAACATCGGCTCCCAGCCAGTCCATCACAATTTCCAGACACGTGATGCTGGCTCGCAGGCCGACTTTCATTGCCAGGTTGACGCACACGCTGATCATCTTCGGACCGAATTTGTGATTGGGCAACACCGGATCGTGTGGAAGCACGACAGACTGTCGGCGAAGGTGTTCGTTCTCGATTTTCAGCTGAGCTGTCTGGAGTCTCATCTCCGCCCGACTCTCGTTGGCTTCGTCGAGGTCTCGTTGTTGTTGCTGGTTGACCAGCTTGAGCTGTTCGATTTCTTCGGACTTGCAGCGCGCCCGTTCCGCTTGAGTCTCGCGACTTCGCAACAGAATTCCGGCAACGACCCGCAATGGTGACTTGTATTGACCGGCACGAATAAAGGATGATAGCCCCACTGTTGCGCTCCTTCGCTTTGAGTGAAAACTCGATGAATTGATACGGGGGAACGCAACAGATTTCCCTGTTCCCCGCAAACCCAATTTTCCCATTTTCCGGCAAGTGCATCAGGCCAGCGTAGCAGCCAGTTTGGGCCAGAATTGAGGAGGTCACAATTTGCGGCTTCCTCGACCGTGCCTTCACAGGGACTACCCGATTCTCCAGCGCACCGGCGATTCTGCTGGTGGGCGAATCATGTGATGTGTGGCTGTGGCGAGTAGCCCGTGGGAACAGCACGTTCGTTGCCGGCTATTCGCGGTGGGACGCTCATGGCGGGATCGTCCGGAATCACGGCGATAATGCTCTTGCAGTTGATCAACCGATCGCCGGGCTGCTTCAGGACTTGAAGCAACGCGGCCTGCTCGACACTCCACTTGTGGTATGGGCAGGAGAATTTGGCCGCACTCCATTTGCACAGGGCGGCGATGAACGTGATCACAATGAGTATGGATTCAGTG
>CAZFDW010000892.1:0-1996 GCA_964517865.1 uncultured Chitinophaga sp. | reverse complement strand
CCGCGAAAAAATGCAGGTTCAATCGGTTCGTGAACTCTGAGTTCATGAGCCCGAAAATGGTCGCGACGGAAGCGATCAGAAGCAACAGCCCCCACAATGCGTTCTCTCTGAGTTCTTTCCAGATCATGAATTTCATCGGAAACCTCGTTCAAAAAATTCCAATGGACAAGTCCGTGACTCAGGCTCACCTGCTGGGTTTGCCGGTCTGGCGATTATTCTTCACGTGGTGTGAATTGACAATGGCGAGCGGCTGGGCGTGAGCCCTCCGTGGCCCGCGCATGAACACACGGAGGGCTGACGCCCAGCCGCTCGCCGCTGCCTCATTCCTGGCCGCGTAAAGAATAACCACCCCCGACGGCAACCGTCTCTCGTTCCGCCGCAGGAGCACCAACGGCTTTCAACAGCGATCCTGTTCCTCCACGCACCGTCAGGTAGTCGATCACCGCCTGCTGAAAACCTGCTTCCGTTTGTTCGGCACGATTCGCACCGATCGTCGCAATCACTGCCGCAGTGGCATCGTCCGAATTCGCCACTGTCAATTGAATCTGGTTGTCGATATATCGCGTGTGAATCAAACCGGGAATCTCCGGCAGACGGTCCGGAAACCGATCGAATGTCAGGCGCCATACCGAAACGCGACTGCAAAATTCATCAACAGACGCCTGGACGCGCAGGACCCCCTGATCAATGATTGCCACATGATCTGCCACGCGTTCCACATCATCCAACAGATGTGAACTGAACAGAATGGTGCGGTCGCGATGTTGAGTCACCGCCAGCATTGCTTCCACCAACGCTCGACGAGCCACCGGATCAAGTCCCAGAGCCGGATCATCCAGCACAAGCAGTTCCGGTTCCGGTGCCAAGGTCAGCGCCAGACACAATCCGGCTCGTTCACCGCGCGACAGGCTCCCGACTTTGGTTTCTGTGTTCAGACCAAGGTGATCAACAATGCCGTCGAAGATGTTCTGGTTCCATTTCGGAAACGTGCCGGCCTGAAATGCGGCCGCTTCGCGAAGTTTCATCCAATGGTATGCGAAGTGACTCTCGCTTAAATAACCAACCCGAGCCCGAATTTCCGGTGTCAGCTGCCGGCTGTCGCAGCCCAGGACCGTGGCGTGACCGCGAGTTGGCGGAACCAGTCCCAGCAACATTCGAATGGCGGTTGTCTTGCCCGATCCATTTCGACCGATCAGGGCAGTGACGCTTCCCCGCAGAACGTTGAGGTTTATCTGATTCACGGCCACCTTCTGCCCGTAAACTCGCGTCAGGCCATGCGTTTGAATGACTGTGTCTGACATAAATCAAACCTTTCTTTTCTCTTTGGGAAAACCATTCAGTTTTTTTGCAACGGCCTCCAGCAATTCTTCGTGACTGAAATCCAGCAACATCGCTTCACTGGTGAGTGCCGTGATCGCGACATCAAGCCGTCGCTTCCGCTCGGCAGTGGAAAAGACATTGCGCCGCTTCGCCACAAACGCCCCAAGACCGTGTCGCGACTCCAGCACTCCATCGCGCACCAGTTCATTGAACGCCTTGGCTACGGTGTTGTGATTCACCAACAATCGTTCGGCCAGCACGCGAACGCTGGGAAGCTGATCCCCGACCGCCAGATCCCCGGACGCAATGGCATGACGAACCTGATCAACGATCTGCCGATAGATCGGCACGTTGCTGCCGGTGGATATGATTACGTCGAACACCATGCGAATCATCCTGCGCCCCGAATGTGTACTATCACACATAGTACACATAATACACTTGATGTCAAGTGAGTTTTTGCAGAATTTGAAGAGCCGCCAAAGACTCGTCCCAAAGCCTTTGCCAGGAGTCTGTCCCGATACTCCAAAACCGTGAGCCGCAAGGCGCTAGCGGTCTGTTGATTTAGTCCCAATTCTGTTCGTAGTCCCGGCTTCAGCCGGAATTCGCTGGCAGTTCGGCCCCAAAACCGCCTAAAGGCGGGACTACAAGCTTAAATCAGCCGTTGGGCGCTAGC
>CAZFDW010000891.1:0-1999 GCA_964517865.1 uncultured Chitinophaga sp. | reverse complement strand
GTTGGGAGTGGTGTTCACAAGCCAATAGGACCAGCTCGCCAGCCCTTGGGATCCGGAGATGCGTCAGCGAGCCACACCCTTTTTGAATTGAGAGACAGCACATGCCTGGCAGCAGACCACCGATGAAGACTTTCCCGATGCTGGTGGCCTTGCTCTGCCTGGGATTCTCCAGTCGCGCAGTCGCGGACGAGCCCGTCGCAAGCGAGTTGCGTTGGAAGCTCAACGAGAAGTGTCTCGGCCAGGCGAATCGGGCAAATCCCAATGTCGATCGCGATGATGAGCCCACTTGGCATTTCCTGCGAACGACCGGGATGAATGGTCCCGTCGAATCGCGCCAGTGGTTGCGGGATGGCAAGTACGTTCCGCTGGCGGAACAAGGCGACAAGCTTTTTGAATCTCCGTTGGATGGCTGGGCGTATCGCGCAAGACAGCGGTTGGCGCCGCTGGTGGGAAAGGTGACTGCCGAGTACGACGTGGGGCTGAAGTTCAAAGCCGGTGACATGCTCATCGCCCCTGGGCCGGAACATGCCGTGGTGATCGGCTGGCGCAGTCCGGTGGCGGGCATGCTGGAAATCCAGGGCGTGTTCGAGCACGCACAGAACTGCTGCGGCGTGAACTCGCAAATCCAGTGGTACATCGAGCGCGGCCCCGCTCCGGATGATAAGAGTGGTTTCCAGCCGACTCCTTTGGCTGCTGGAAGCTCCGATTTCGGCAGCCCGAACCAGGTCAGCGCGTTCCATATCAAAGATCAAGCGATACAGCCCGGAGACTACATCTACTTCATCGTCGATGCGGTCGCGGACGGGACCGGCACACCGCATTATGGTGACGCCACGCGGTTCGACGTGACTCTAACGGTTCGTGATGCGAAGCGGCCGCCACCGCCGTCGTTCGAGCAGGATGTCCTGCCAGTGCTCGCGCAGAAATGTCACGAATGCCATGGCGCAACGGTACAAGAAGCGAAGCTGGATCTCCGCACGCTGTCGGCCATGCTGCAAGGAGGCGAGAGCGGCCCGGCGATTGTCGGCGGCGATCCCGACGGCAGCCTGCTGATCGACCTGGTGGCTCAGGGCCAGATGCCACCGGAAGGGAGCGAAACACTGACCGTCGCAGAGCTGGCCACCATTCGACGGTGGGTCAAGGCCCGCACACCCGCTGAAGAACAGATCGTGGCGTTGCCGCCCCGTTCGCAGGTCAGCTCGGAAGATCGGCAGTTCTGGGCGTTTCAGCCACCGCAGAAGTCCGTCGTTCCGCGGGTGCAGCACGCGGACCGCGTTCGCTCGCCGATCGATGCGTTCTTGCTCGCGAAGCTGGAATCGAGGGAGCTGACGTTTTCTCCGGAAGCCGATCGGGCCACGTTGATTCGCCGGGCGTATTTCGATCTGATCGGCCTGCCTCCCGAGCCAGCGGCGGTGCAGGCGTTCCTGGACGATCCTCGGCCCGATGCCTGGGAGCATCTCGTCGATGAGTTGTTAAAATCGCCACACTATGGCGAGCGTTGGGGTCGGCACTGGCTCGACGCGGCGGGCTATGTCGACAATCGGTTGTTCGACGGGGATCTCTCCTCGATCTATCCCAACGAAGGGATCTGGCGTTACCGCGACTATGTGGTCAATGCGTTCAACGCTGACAAACCATACGATCGCTTTCTCACGGAGCAACTTGCGGGGGACGAGTTGCTCGATTGGCGTCGCGCCGACTCGTTCACTCCGGAGACGCTGGCACTCCTGTCGGCCACGGGATTCATGCGTTGTGTCGAGGATCACACCAGCGAGCCCCAGTATGGCATCGACAAACGCTATGAAGTCATCAACCAGGTGGTCGACATGTTTTCGACTTCGGTGCTCGGCCTGACGATGGAGTGTTGCCGCTGCCATAACCACAAGTACGATCCGCTGCCGCAGCGCGATTACTACCGCCTGATGGCCTGCTTCGAACCGGCGTTCAATGTTCATGACTGGAAGCGACCGCAGGATCGGTTCCTGGCGGATGTCTCGCT
>CAZFDW010000890.1:0-2002 GCA_964517865.1 uncultured Chitinophaga sp. | reverse complement strand
CTGAAATGGGAGCCATGCATGTGCTGCTGGAAACAGGCAGTATTCACACCGATGCTGAGCACGGTTCCAGATCAGATCCACAAGCGACTGCTTCATCCTGTTTGACCCAGCGATTTGCGGGCTCGCAGTCGGAGGATTTCCATCACTCGGCCGACTCGACGATACTCGTCGATTTCCACATGTTCTTCATTTGAGAGCAAGCCTTCTCGCGCCTTCTTTGCGAGCTCGTTGGCCCGTTGTTCATCAGCCGGGTCGAGTCTGATGGAGAACAGATAATGCGCCAACTCCTCACCCATTGGCTCGGCGACGGCCGACAAAGCACGCGAGAGAATTGTTGTCTGAGTGTTGAGTGTAGCTTGGCTCATGGCATAAGTTTATCAGATTTTCCTGTCAGGGGAGGACTTTTCGAAACGTCCAGAATTGCGGCTGGCTGACGCCATGCCGTTCTCCAATGTCGCCATCACGCTCCGCGTGATGAACCCGGTCGAGGACGCGCCGCGAACCAAACACGGGCAGATTTCGAACAGTTTATTGAGATGGAACATGCGTTGGATGATCACGTTCGCTCCTCAAGGCTCGTCTCGACGGAGCGAGACGGCTACATTGTGCTGCAACCCACGATTCGTCAGAAACTTTGCGGTGACGGTGGCGACGGGGCGAGACCGCGTTAACATTTCGGTCGAACGGGTGTTTTGCGCGGACAATTTGAAATCTGGAGATGACTCACGTGGGAAAATCGGTCGTTCTGGCTTACAGCGGTGGACTGGATACGTCGGTTCTGGTGGGATGGTTGCAGGACGAGGGCTACGACGTCCATTGCTTGTACGTGGACCTTGGTCAGCCGTGTGAAGACCGCGCGGCCATTATGCAGAAGGCTCGTGACATCGGCGCGAAGTCGGCAGAACTGGTCGATGTCCGGGAAGAACTGTGCAGTGACTTCGCATTCCCTGTGCTGCAGTGGCAGGCGCGGTATGAGAACATCTATCTGCTGGGCACGAGTATCGCGCGTCCCTTGATTGCAAAGGCCTGTCTGCAGCGCGGTCGCGAAGTCGGCGCGGAGGCGTTTGTTCACGGGGCCACGGGTAAAGGGAACGATCAATGTCGCTTCCAACTGGCTGCTGAAGCGCTGGAACCGGGAATCAGCATCATCGCTCCGTGGCGCATCAAGAAGTTCCGCGACCTGTTTCCGGGCCGCACCGAGATGCTGGCCTACTGTGAGAAAAAAAACATTCCCGTGAAGGCGACGGCGAGGAAGCCATATTCCAGCGACGAAAACTGTCTGCACATCAGTTATGAAGCGGGCGACCTGGAAGATCCGACCGTGGATGGCCAGAGCGTCATCGACTTCGGCATGACTGTGTCGCCGCAGGAAGCTCCAGACAAGGAAGAAAGCGTTACGATCTCGTTTGAATCCGGCGTGCCCATCGCGGTCAACGGCACGAAGTTGAGCGCCGCGGCGCTGGTTGAGGAGCTGAACAGGATTGGTGGACGCAACGGCTGCGGTCGGATCGACATCGTGGAAAACCGCTTTGTCGGCATGAAAAGTCGCGGCGTCTACGAAGCGCCTGGCATGACGCTGCTGTATGCGGCTCATCAGGGGCTGGAGCAGTTGACGCTCGACCGCGACCTGACGCATCTGCGGGATTCTCTGAGTCCACAAGTGGCAGAAATGGTTTACTATGGGTTTTGGTACTGTGCGAAAATGGACGCTTTGATGGCATTCATTCGCGAGACGCAGAAACCTGTCACCGGCAACATTCAGCTGACCCTGTACAAAGGCAACGTCCGGGTCAGCAGTCGCACGTCGCCGAACAGTCTGTACAAAGCCGACATCGCCAGTATGGAAAGCGGAGGTTCGTATGATCAGACGGACGCGGAAGGATTCCTGCGGATCATGGGCTTGCCCGTTCGTGTGCAGGGCAACGTGCGACCGAGGTCTTATTAAAAAAATGAAAAGAGCGAGCTTCCGGGGGAAAGCTCGCTCTTTTCGGGAGGGAGGGAG
>CAZFDW010000889.1:0-2005 GCA_964517865.1 uncultured Chitinophaga sp. | reverse complement strand
TTCGCCATGTCTCAACCCTGCACATTGCCGGAAATCGCTGAAGCCAGCGTGCGCGGGCAGCGGGCACGAAAGTCGGATGTGCCCTTCTTTCTGGTGATGGGTGGGTTGTCGGCGAGTTTTGTGGTGCTCATTGTGTTGCTGCTTGCGGCCGATGTGATGTTCACGTCGTTTGCCGACTTTCGCGATGCGCTGCTGAAGCCGGAGATTCGAGCGGCGTTTCGGTTGACGCTGTTGTCTTGCACCATAGCGGCCATGATGTCGCTGTGGGTAGGGACTCCGCTCGGTTATCTGCTCTCGCGATACAAATTTCCCGGTCGATGGCTGGTCGATACGCTGGTGGACATTCCGATCGTTCTGCCGCCACTCGTGCTGGGGCTGAGTTTGCTCATTCTGTTCCATTTGAGAATTGGCGGCCCTGATGGCTGGCAACTCGAAGCGTGGTTGCGTGAAGGCCGCCTTCCGCTTGCCCTGCACGACGGAGGTTTTCCCGTCACGTATCGCTGGCCAGCGGTGATCCTGGCCCAGTTTGCCGTCGCGTGTGCGTTTGCTGTGCGAACGATGCGGGTTACCTTTGATCAGATCAATCCGCGCGCGGAAGATGTCGCGCGGACGCTGGGTTGCACGCGAGGCCAGGCATTCATGCAGATCGCATTGCCGCAGGCCTGGCGTGGCATGATCGCGGCGGGCACGATTGCATGGGCGAGAGCACTCGGAGAATTCGGGCCGATCCTGGTATTTGCCGGTGCGACGCGGATGAAGACGGAAGTCCTTTCAACGTCCGTGTTTCTGGAACTGAGCATCGGCAATCTGGATGCTGCGGTGGCCGTATCACTGTTGATGGTTCTGATGGCGGTCACCGTGCTGCTGATCCTTCGCGCGATTGGCATGAGGCTGACAGCATGATCGAAGTGCGGGATGTGACAATCATGGCAGGGACTTTTGCACTGGAACACTTATCGTTCCGGGTCGAATCAGGCCGGTACGCTGTCCTGATGGGCCGTACTGGTCAGGGCAAGACCACGATACTTGAGGCCATCTGCGGATTGAGATCCATCGTCTCCGGAAAGATTCTGGTTCATAATGTGGAAGTTTCCGCATGGTCACCGGGCGAACGGGGGATCGGTTACGTTCCGCAGGATCTGGCGTTGTTTCCGACCATGACCGTGCAGCAGCATCTGGAGTTCGCTCTTCGCCTGCGTCACACGGCACCCCGACAGACAGCCAATCGCGTCGCCGAATTATCCGATGTGCTTGGCATTTCGAAGCTGCTGCAACGCCGCATCCAGGGACTTAGCGGCGGCGAAGCGCAGCGGGTTGCCGTGGGGCGCGCGTTGTCGTTCCGTCCGTCGGTCCTGCTGCTCGATGAACCACTCAGCGCGTTGGATGAGACCACCAGGCGGGAGATGCATACTGTGCTGCGGCGCGTGAAAGAAACGACCGGAGTGACTATGCTGCATGTGACCCACAGCAAAGACGATGCTGAAGCACTGGCCGATCAGCGATTGGTACTGGAGGCAGGCAAAGTTCTTGAGTCACAGTAACTTGACTCTCTGAGTCGAGACAGGCAGCGGCGTTGCAGTCCATGCACTCGACTCAGAGAGTCAAGCGACTCAAAATGAAAGACCACTGATGCAGATTACGGTCCAGTTTGAAGCGCAGCTGCGGCACGTTGCAGGCGTCGGCCATGCGGTCGTTTCGGTGCCCGATGCGTGCAGCGTCACGGATGCGCTCCGGGCCATCGCCGCTCAGTTCGGGCCGACACTCGCAGAACGGCTTGTCACGGCAGACGGGATGGCTCTGCGAAGTGTTCTGTTGTTTGTGAATGATCAGGCGATACCGCACGCGATGACGGCGGAACATCTGCTGAAGTCCGGCGATGTGCTGCTGCTTTATCCGCCGATTTCCGGCGGCTGAAACCCTGTAGGCCATGGCCGGAGTCGCGCTGTGTCTGGACCGTGGTTGTTCGAAAGTGCAGGCAATCCCGTCGGCGGAGCGACGGGTGTAC
>CAZFDW010000888.1:0-2007 GCA_964517865.1 uncultured Chitinophaga sp. | reverse complement strand
GTATGGAAGTCGAAGCATTCAAAGATGTCTCGCACTGCCGGTGAGAATGCCTGAACGTAGGAGTACATGTTTTCGGCGATGTTGTCCTGATCACCCATCAGCTTTTTCATGTCGAGCGGCGAAGTGTTGAAGAACAATTGCCCGGACTTCTTGAGCAGAAATGGTTCCGGATTCAGGCCTGCCGTTTCCCGCTTTTCTTTTTCCTTCAACACCGCCGCTTTCGTGGCCTCCAGAACGCAGTCCAGTCGCCGGAGAACCGTGAACGGCAGAATGACCTTGCCGTAATCGGACTGTTTGTAATCGCCTCGCAGGAGGTCAGCCACGGACCAGATGAATGACGACAAGTTGGTTTGGTTCATGGCGCTCTGGGTTTTGACGACGGGACGACGATGGGGCCGGACATGGATGGGGCGATGCCCTTAATGGCGGATAGCGTATCGTGTGGGCGCGATGTGGGGTAGCATGGCGGGATTGTTGGCGCTCGCTGTCGGCGATTCATGCATAGCTGCGGCACTCACCGCCCTGACGTTGTGCCGTGACGTCTGCCGCAATGCAGGCCTGCGTCGAGCGTCTTCAGTCGCGTTCTGCTCCGGGCGAGGCGTTTCGCGTGACAGCGTGACAGCGTGGGCGGTGTGAGAGGTGTTCGCCTGTAACAGCAGTCGAAACGGCTCCGCGCCTACACCCAACCAAACAACTGCAACGTAGACGACCCTGAAACGACAGCTTCCTCGATCGACGTATCATTCTCCCACAGGACAGCGAGGCTCGTTCTGCGCGGTCGGATACGAGACACATAGCCGATGACAACGGAAGCAAACACCCACATTGAATTGCTTGGCGTTGCAGACACGTTGATCATGCTGGTCTTCTCCGACATCATTCATACGACATTCACAGGGACACACTGCATATTTTAGCAGATTGCCGTTAGCGTTTTGTGAAGGCCGTGTGTGTTTGTCGTGAAGGGACACCGGTGCAGCAGAGTCGGGTCAATGCGGTGGGCGTCTTGTTGGGTGGCCATTCAATTCGGTGCCCAGGGTTTTCCCATTGCGGCTTCCGACAGTCGCACGAGGCGCTCATTGTCTTGAGCCACGTTGATAAAGAGTCGTATGAGTTCGCTGACCAATTTCATCAGGAATGCTGCGACAGCAGTGGGTAGGGCCGAGAGTGGCAATGCGATGATAGTCACGATCCGAGTGACTGTGTCTACGTCGGCAACAAACACAATGGGATAGAGGGTCGCCAGAATGAATAACAACTCAAACACAATGACGCACCACATAAAGACGCGGAAAATGTCCGCGAGCAATTCCAGCGAGGGATATTTGCGGATGTCGTAGTTTCGAAAGTACTCCTTTGCGTCCGCCAATTGCTGTGCGGCGTTTTGCTGCAAGCGTGCATCTGTCTTTTCTTCTTCTTTTTCACTTCGCCGTGCCGCTGCTGCTGCTTTCTCGCGTCGTTTCGTAGCCGCCGCTACTTCTTGCTGTTGCTCCTCCGCCGAAGCCTGCCGTTCTGCCTCGGCTTTGTCCTCTTCGTTCAACATGCGGATTTTTTCAGCAGCCTCTTTCGCCAGAACAAACTCGCCACCACAACCTGGACACACGTCGGACTTGCCAATTTCATCTTCGCCAGCGACCAATTTTGCCTTGCAGTGTGGACAATCAAAAGCGGCCTTTCGGACGGTTTTCCCAAACAGACCCTTCTTGCTTTGGATATGAAAACTACGAACAACGCGAGGCGATGACATGCTTGATAAGTCTTTCGAGTCGGGATCAGGTTTACGCTATTTCGTCGGGCATTGAGCCAATGGAGGTTGCCGTTGGGACCACTTGCCAACGCGGGAAATCATTCCCCGTCCGAGGAAGTATCAGTGTGCAGTGCGATTGTAAAAAGAATTTCTGATCAATCTGCCCCGGCGAATCGCCACGCCGTGCCGCAGTGCATTGACCGGACAAGGTACACAACAATGCGATGACCGGATTCAATTTCGACAGCACCAGACGTCTC
>CAZFDW010000887.1:0-2008 GCA_964517865.1 uncultured Chitinophaga sp. | reverse complement strand
GTGCCGCAATTGACAGCTTTGCCTTGCGACGCCAGAGGGGCTTGTCGGTACACTTCAAAGCCTCGGCTTTCACGGCGGAAAGGGCGGTTGTGGGATTGGCTTGCAACGCCGTGACATAATTGCGAGTGTCAGCTTCGGCGATGTCGTCAAACCGTGGGACCAGATACTCGGCATCCAGTTCTCCGTAACCGGCCAAGGCAAACGCCAGCGACAGTTTGTGACGTGCATTCGTGGAGGAGGTGAAACGAGTTTGCAGCTCTGGAAGCACCAATTGTTCTGGCAGAGTCCGAAGTTTTTCCAGGTTGAATGGAACACTTGGGCCAAGATTGTTCTGCATGGCTTCCACTGCCGTTTGCGTTTGTTGCCGCAGGTTCGTCCAGCGTTCCATCGACACCCACTGCTGGATTCCTACGCTCACCAGCAGCACTGTCAGCAACAGCCCGCCCCACATGGCTCCATGGACCCGAGCCGCTTTGCGCAGCATGGCTCGCTGCGTTTCTGTCCAGCGATTGCTGTCCGTCAGGACGCGAATGCTGAGCCATTCTGTGACCGTTGGCAGTTGTTTATTCTCCCGCTTCGCATTCCAGATCGCCGACCGTTCTTCCAGCCTTAACTCGGCCCGGCCTTTGCGGGTTTCGCGCTGCTTTCGTGTAAGCCAGTCGCGGAGCGACGGCACAAGGTAGTCGTGCGTCAGTTGGAAATACTGTAACCGGGAATCGCTTTTCGCCTGCGATTCATGGCCTTCCGGATCGGTGGGCGTGATTAGCCGTAACTCACCGTCGAGAATTCGCAGCAGGTCCGCAAAGTCGGACGGTCGGTTTTCGTAGCCGGATGCTTCCTGTAGCTCGTGCTGGGATCTCATGCCGCCCTTGATGTCCGTGCCGAGTTCCGGCAGCAGGGCTCGCAGCACACCACGAGCGGCGACGGCGTGCAGACGGTGACGCGGATTGGCCTGCGGAGAGCTGAAGGTCTCCTCCAGGAAGTTGACGCCGATACCCTGCGTCCCGCCCACCTGTTGCAGCGTTGCAGGTGTCCAAGGTTTGCCCTTGATCATTTCTGCAAACAGAGACAAACGGACCGAAACGACTTTCCCTTCCTGAGCCAGTCCTGAGGCCACATCGCTGACAAACTGCTGTTCATCGGCGGACATGTTTCCGGCGTTGGCTGGCAATCTTCCAAACGCCTGGCCAAACCTGGTGAGGACTTTTACGGCATGATCGATGTCGAACAGATCGACCGTAGCGAAGTTGTGGCCCTGAACAATCGGAATGTCCAGCACACTCATCAGACGTGCCGCCGCCATTCCAAAATCATCACGCACCATCACAATCGCCTGCAGTCGTCCGCCGTCACATTGCCGCAGAGCTCTCACCAGTTCTGCGTCTTGCTCCGCTCGGTGAGCGTGTAGCCACTGTTCGAACTGGTCGATGATGATCACGACCTTGCGCCCCTGACCACGTCGCAGCGCGGCCAGGGTGTCGGCCAGTCCCCAATCCTCTGACAGCTCCGGCAGGCGTTTCCTTAAGCCACGCAGAATTCTGGTTTCGGTGTCCTCGGGAGTCGCTTCCACATACACAGCGATCACACTGTCCGACAAATGTGGCAGAAGACCAGCTTTCACCAATGAAGATTTGCCACAGCCGCTCGGGCCGTAGATCAATCCCACACTGAAGGTCAGTTCCGGATCAGTCTGTTCAATCCGCTGTTTCCAGAACGCAACGCTCTCAGGCAGGCCGTCTCGGCTGCGGGCTCCCGGCAGCAGGTCCAGAAAGAAGTCGGCATCGCTGGCGTCAAACGATCGCAGCCCTTTGGGAACGACCTGCACAGCAGCTTTGGCCTGAGCCACAGCAGTCACTGGTTTCAGCCACTGGTCCAGATCCTCCGCGAACTCTGCTGCCGTGGCGTATCGATCAGACGCCCGTTTGGACAGCGATTTGAGGCAGATACGCTCCAGCTCGGCAGGGATTGAGTCCAGCAGTTCACGCGGCGGCCTGGGTTCCTGCGTCAG
>CAZFDW010000886.1:0-2008 GCA_964517865.1 uncultured Chitinophaga sp. | reverse complement strand
CCCCCGGTTTCGCTCTTGGCGAATTTACAATCTCTGAGTTACCATCCTCGGCCTGACCGAACCAGGAGAACACCGACGCACCAAGGACGTGATGCGGTCCAGTGAACTCGCGATTTGAGGCGATTGACGAATGGAATTCAATATCCGCCCTGCGGCAAAATGCTGCGCGAAAACCGGCCACCCATTTCGATCCGGGGATGTCTGCTGGTCGATCCTGATCGAAAAAGACGGCCTGTTGGTGCGTCAGGACTTCAGCAGCGAGGCCTGGCAGGGACCACCGTTAGAAGCGATTGGTCACTGGCGCTGTCAGATTGCCGAGTCCACGGACGCAGGTCGTCCGAAGCTGGACGCCGATTCGCTGTTCGATTACTTCCTTCAGCTTTCGGATTCTCCAAACATCGTGCAGCAGCAGTATCGCTACGTCCTTGCGCTGTTGTTGTTACGGAAGCGGCGGTTGGTCCTGGAAGAGGTCGTGGAATTCGACGACCGTCCGACAATGCGACTGGTCGGCAGTGCTGGCGAAGGTCCGTTCGATGTTCCGGAAGAAGAACTCAACGAAGAACAGATTGATCGTCTGCAGCAGCAACTCTTTGATTCCGGACGGGCCACCGCAGCCTAGCCATCCCGCACGACGAGCAATCTTCTTTTCGTCTGTTTCTCTGACGATCCGGATCGCATGACTTTATCCCGCAACATCCTTTTGCTGATCCTGCACACGACGACTGTCGGCTGTCAGATGAGTGGCAAATCCACGGTCGTGCACCATGTCGATCCGGTGCTGTCGAACACATTGAGTGGCGAAGAACTGGTCGATTACCTGAATTCGCAGAATAAGGGACTTTACGGCTGGCGGTGCATGGAGACACAGGTGCATGTGCGCATGCCGGGGTTGCCGCTGCCACAAAAGCTTTCAGGAGCGTTGTCCTGTAGCGCCCCCAGTAGTTTCCGACTCACGGCTGACAATTTTGTGGCGATGGCAGATGTCGGATCGAATGACGAACTTTGCTGGTCATATTTTAAACCAGGTGAGCCAGTTGTGATGACATGGCGTCACGAAGATTCACATCTGCTGGAATATGTCCCCGGAAATTTTCCTCGGCTGGACCCCGAATGGCTGATGGTGATCCTGGGAATTCAGCCACTGGATGCTACGAATTTTCAGATCCAGAAACCTCCGGCCGGATCGCGTGAGCTCTGGCTGGTGTCGATTGAAGAATCCGCCAGTGGTCAGCCGCTGCGACGAGTCATCAAAGTCGATACGGTACGCGGCGTTGCTCGGGAACACTCTTTAATCGATCACAACGGCGATCACCTGCTGAGGGTGCAGTTGAGCAATCATCGCACGTGCGGCGGCCATATCATTCCGCATACCGTCAAAATCAGTTTCCCGCCTCAAAAGACCGAACTCACGCTGAATTTCAAGGACATCGAACCCAATTACCAGATCGCAGATGGGCTCTGGACGCCACCTGGCGGAGATCGCATCGAGCGTATTGATGTGGGTGACTACGTCCGAAGTATGCACGGTGATATTCCACCAAGCCAAAAGCCCGATCGTCAGCCACGCGTCGAAGTCCCACGAAACGACACAATGCTGGACGGAACACCACAAAGGCGTGGCGATGAATTCCAGGTTCCGGAATTTGATCCACTTGATCCGTCTGATGAAACATTGTTTCCAGAAGGCCGGTCGCCCGATGACCGATTTTTCGGCAATGAAGATCCGGAGGCCGCACCTCAATCCATTGATGCCGCAGCCGACGACGACCGCTCCGACTCCCGCAGTCCAATCCGCGGGGCGGGATTCCAGGAAGAACCGGATTTCGATATCGTGGCCCCGAGGAAACCCAGATTTCACTTGCCTGGCATGAAACGGCAGCGCTGACGCGGTCATGATCGAGAGAATTGGCGAGCGGCATGCGTCAGCTTGCCGGTACAAAAACGAGGTACCCGAGGGCTCACGCCCAATGGCACTCAGTTTGATTCTGGACTCACTAACCCGAAGCGT
>CAZFDW010000885.1:0-2008 GCA_964517865.1 uncultured Chitinophaga sp. | reverse complement strand
AGCGTTCAACCAGCGCGGCGGTGGTTCGGGTTTTGAAATGGATGCGTTACCCCCCGCCGCCAGGTTAGGCGAGCGGCAGTAAAGAATTTACCAACCCGAAGCGCCAGCGAGGCTGCCTCGCTGGCGCTTCGGGTTAGTGTGGGTATGTTCTTTACCGCCGCCAGGTTAACGCAATCGATGTCACAGGCCATGCCTCGCGGCAATAGTCACTCTGATGACACTCATTGTCAGATTCGCATCACGATCAAGGACAAGGCGCGCCGTGGATTGAGGTAAATCGAATATTTTCAACACTTTTTGAGTTTCGGCAGTTTTGGCATGAGACTCGCTGCACAGATCGCGCAGGTGTTAGTTTCAGCGGTTTCTTTCCAGGACAGAAAGAAGGAGTAGAGAGATGAAGGAATTGATGATTGCAGCCAGTGCTTTGTTTGCACTGAGTTTCGTCGGTACAAGTGATGCGTCAGCTCAGCACCATGGGTGCAACTCCGGCTTTGGTGGCGGTTACAGCAGAGGATACGGCGGTGGCTATGGTTATGGTGGCGGATATTCGTCACCGCGCCTTTCAGTTTCTGTGGGCTACGGAAACTACGGTGGCTATCCATTGCAGAGTTATGGAAACTCAGGTTTCGGTGGATACTCAGGCCACGGCCACGGTGGCTATCCTGTTTATGGAGGGCATCGTACATGGCATGACACCAGCCATCTCGACTACCACGCACCCTCTTTGGTTCCTCACCGTGGTCACTTCGACTATGTCCCAGGCCACTACGACGTGCATCGCACGGGCCATTGGGATCATCACGGACATTAATTGTCACGTGGCACACGCCTGTCGGCTTCCAGTCGGCAGGCGATTTTCGTGCTGCCGCTGTAATCGTTTCACGGCAAGCCGCAGGCGTCGCTCACAGGTTTCGCCTGCGCCTGTGGCTCGCCGTTGAAACGAAAATGCCGACCTTGGCATCACACTTTTTGAGCGGTTACAGGGCAGGCCGCTTCATCTGCTGTCGGCGGCATTCGTAAAGCACGATACCGGCAGCGACCGCTGCGTTGAGTGAATTCACGCCGCCCAGCATCGGGATGGCGACATGGGTGTCGCAAAGTTCCAGCAATTCCTGGGATACGCCCGATGATTCACTTCCGATGAGCACGACCGTCGGTCGCATCAGCTCGACTTCCCAGAGCGTCGTTGCAGATTTCTCGGACGCCGCAATGATCTGAAACTCCGCCTGTTTCAGCATCGCAATGGCATCAATCAGCTGAGGGACGCGGAAGATCCGTTGATGATTCACTGCTCCGGCGGACGACCTGGCCACATGCGGCGTGATGGCCGACTGATATCGTTCACCAATCACGATGCCATCCAGTTTCATGGCGTCGCAGGAGCGCAGGATCGCCCCGAAATTGTGTGTGTCCTGAATACGATCGCAGACGACAAACAATGGCGGCAACTCTGGCGAACCGGACACGGCAGAGTTCAATGCCGCATGTTCAATTGAAGCGCGGGCAGCCTGCATCAGTGATTCGGAATCTTCGCAGGGGAATTCTCCCATACGTGCCAGCAAACCCTGGTGCTCGTAAGTCTGGCATAGTTGCGTCAGGCGGTCTGAATCTGCGAGTTCCACTGCGATATTCAGTGACTCAGCCAGCCGTTTCACTTCGGCAACTTCCGGCCCCGCTTGATTGGAATCGACGAAGAGTTCGACGATCGGCCATCGTCCTGCCTTCAAGGTTTCCAGGACGGCGTGCCTGCCCCAAAGCCAGCTTCTCTGGTGATTCCCGGCAAGTCCTGAGGACGATCGTCGATTTCGTGATTTCATCACGGGAGTTTACCAAAATGCCCACGATGTAATTCCTCAAATTGGCGACAGGATGGTGAAAAGCCCTGGGATTGTGCAGGATTCTGCAAGTAATACTGCCTCCCGATTGACACGGAACCGCCACCCACAATAATCGTTTAAAAAAGGGGTCAGGAACCAATAGCCAAATGGCCCGGAGGGTGCTCCGCACT
>CAZFDW010000884.1:0-2038 GCA_964517865.1 uncultured Chitinophaga sp. | reverse complement strand
TCGTGGCAATTTTCGGTCGCAAAAACGCAAAATTCCCATGGACAACGCCATTCGTACCTGACACCTTTTGTGCTCCTTTCCTTTATGCTCCTTCGTTCCGAAGCGGACATCCTGCCAGACCTGGAAAACGATGTCCTGGAGGTCCGTGTCCATGCGATGGCGAATCCTCCTTCAAACCGAGCAATTCAACATCTGATCGCCCACTTGAATGAAGCGGACATGACCTACCCTGGAACGAAGCTAAAGCGCAATTTGAGCTCCGCAGCCCCCGCCGCCGAACCGGATCAAGTGCCAAACCATTTTCCCGTAGATCAGGAGATCTGATCCTCAATCCCAGTGACTAAGCGGGTCATTGATTCAAACCAAGTCCTTCTCTGTTCGCGACACCCCTATTGCATGACATTGGGGATTTTTACAAAACTGGAGAAATTCCTGAAGGGTTATGATTGAGGTTTTTGTTTCGTAATTCTACATTCGTTGGCCATTTGGAGGAAGCACTCTCGCACCTATCGTGCTTCGGCGCGCTATGTATTGTGTCAATGTCTGTACTTCGACAACTGAAAGGGAGCCCCAACATGATCATGCAGAGATTTCGGTACGGCCGGGCAATCGCTGGTCTGGCAATGCTTCTCGTGGTCACTCTGGCGGCGGTTTCGCACCACGCGCTGGCCAACGGTGAAGACAACAATCCCGGCGTCATTCCACCTCAGGCCCGTTTTCGAGGATTCACTTACGAGGAACTGGAAGCCCGGTGGTGGCAGACGATCTTTTCCATCCCAGTCGTTAACGACGATCACCCATTATTCTCCGGGGGAGCATTCGCCGAAGAAGACGGAATCGTCTTTCTCGCAGCGCCGTTTGGGGAAGCCGAAATCGAAGTCACAATTCCGACCGGGACCGCGCTGTTCTTCCCGATTGTCAATTCTGAATGCTCGGAACTCGAGCCGGATCCATTTCACGGTGACGGTGAAGCGGAGCAACGCGCGTGTGCAAACGGCTGGATGGATAATTCTTATGGCCTGGAGGCGACAATCGATGGTAAGCCCGTAGAGAACCTCGCCAGTGCTTATCGATTCGAGTCATCGCAGTTTACGTTCGGGCCTTTGCCAGAAGGTAACCTCTTTGCCTACTTCGGGTTGGACGCACCGGAGGGAACGACTTCGACTGGCGTTGATGCCGGGTACTACCTGCTGCTCGCGCCGCTCAGTGTAGGGGAGCACGAAATCCACATTGGTGGGGTCATCGACCCGTTCACGCCTGACGATCCCGGCGACGACTTTGCCATCGACACCACGTTCCGGATCACTGTGGCGCCAAAATCGAAATGATGACGGCTCCTCTCCCCCTTCCGCTCGACGCCGCGCCTGCTCATGTCGGCCGCGGTGTCCGAGGCGCGAGGTGGCGTCCCCTGAGATGACTAACCATTTTCACTGTGTTTTACGCAGTCGCCATGATGTCGTGGCAACACGGTCGGATGGCGAAGCGGCTCAGAAATGGTGGATGTTGTGTCCGACTCGGAAGGATAAGGACTGCAGTCCGGCGGAACCCCCGGAGTTTGAATTGAACTCCATTCGCAATGACAAGACGGGGCTCAAAGAGAAGAGAGTTCGTCTCTCGAGTTTTTCATGGTTTATGCGGTTTCTGTCGGAACGAGTTGCCAAAGAAGCAAACAAACAAGATCAGTGTTCAGGCCGTTTTTGGGAAGGACGCTTCAAGAGTCAGGTTCTGCTGGATGACGCCAAGATTCTGGCGTGTCTGGAGTGAGCGGTGCAAAAGGCATTGATCGACTGCAACGCTCCTTTGAAACTCAGCGAACGCGGCTCGACGCGGTACTCAGCTGCTGATTCTGCAATCACCGTGCGGATCAGGTTATACGCCAGCAGATGCATGCTGATTTCCTTGCGGACCATCTCTCTTTTCCTGCGTAAGGAGCAATCGCAATCTCACGAACAGCGCCGGAATGGAAGCTCAGAAGTGCCACACGTCGGGCCAGGGGAAATCCGACTCCGGCAGTCTGCGTAGTCGGTTGAGGATACGC
>CAZFDW010000883.1:0-2042 GCA_964517865.1 uncultured Chitinophaga sp. | reverse complement strand
GGTTTTACAACAAAGCCTGGGGTCGCCGTGACAACGGCGCACCCCAGGAAAAACCGCACAAAATCCTCTGAACCCCAACGGGGTTCTACATTGCCTGGACCATTTTTTCGTTTCAGTTTCAGCATCGGAGGTTGTGGAACCCCGTTGGGGTTCGGGGTCATCCCGATCTCTTTACCTGGGGTGCGCCGCAACGCGGCGACCCCAGGCTTTGTTGTGAAACCCTTTCAGGGTTGAAGCACACGATTTCCCTCAGAAAAAACTTTCTCGGCGTTGCCACGCACTGCCTCGGTGGAATCCTCGCCGTTGGCTCGGGTTAAACGAAAACGGCCGATTCTTCAGAGAAAATGTGGGTAATGTCAAGGGCGTTGCCCCAGGCTTTCACATTGAGCCGCGTTGCGGCAAACCACTCCGGCCGCACGATACGTCCCGATGGAATAAATCCCGGATAACTCGGAAGCCCTCACGAACTCGCTTTTTCGCACGCTGGTCCCACCCTACGATCAGTTCGTCATCAACGACAAAGCCCCTCAGGCCACTTTGTCCATCGGGATCAGACGTGGAATCGCAATTCGGAGTCCCACGACGTGACCGCAATGCGATTGTAATTCCGGAAAGTTGAATCGCAGAAAACGCACCAGTTCTTCCGGAGCCTGCGACTGCAGATACTCCTTCGCAAACACGGCCATCTGGCGATCATAACCTTTCTGACTTCCTGTGTGCATGTAACACGCACCACCGAATCGCCGGATATCCCCATTGAACTGGGGACTGATGTGGAACAGTTCATGAAAGACTGTAATCATCTTTTCTTCAAACGACAGATTCAGAAATCGCGGAAGAAAGAAAGTCAGGATATACAGCGCCTCGCGGCCCTGATGCGTCACACGCTGCACGGTCCACATTCGTCCGCGACGCCGTTCGACACTCGCGCCACCCTCAAAACGCAGCGGCGTCAGTCGTGCCTGAATACCCCATTTGACGGGCGATCGGGTCTGTGAGAACGTCACGGGAACTTCCGGCATCCGCACATGGCGAAACTCCGGATGCCGCCGACAGATATCTTCACACAGAGCTGTCATCGCCCGGCAAAAATCAAAATGTTGCGCCACGCTCGTTACTCTCCCGATCCTTCGGAAGTTCATCAATCCCGAAATTGCCACGTTTACAGCCGACGCAGCGTAGATCGACGCATCGTTTCAGACAAGGTGAAACCCCTGGATCCGGGATCGAATTTGATCAATCACGGTGGCTGCGGTTCCCCCTGATTTCGTCACTTTCAGATAAGTCAGGCAGAGCCAGCTTTGCGTGATCCACGCGGATGGCAGATGATTCACTCCCGCATGCAAAGTCGTCGGCGTCAGTTGGCATGCCAATGTTTGAATTCTGGGGGCGGTTCCGGTGTGGTCACCTTTCTCATGGATTGAGCTGCCCCTGTTGCGTCGGGAACTGCTGGAAGCATCCCAAAAGAAGCGAACGTACGCATTGCGGACAGTGATCGCGGTCATCCATGTCGTGGGTTTCCTGCTGTATTACTTCAGCGTCTACTCGCGACGTGGTTCGATCAGGCGGTTTTCGGGGGAAGGAGTGGATGCGGTCTACATTCAGATCATGATCGACATTTTTGCGATTGTGCTCCTGTTGCCAGCGATGGCTTGTTCAGCGATCTCCGGCGAGCGGGAAAAGCAGACCCTCGGCCTGTTGCTCATTTCACGCATCCGACCGTTTGCGCTGGTCATCGAGAAATTGCTGTCGCGACTGCTGCCGATGACTACTTTACTCCTGATCACGGTCCCGATGCTGGGTGTTGCGTTTCTGTTGGGTGGCGTGGAACCGGGCGACGTGCTGCTGATTCTGTGTCTGTTGCTCACAGCCGCATTCCAGGTCGGGGCGGCTGCTATTCTATGTTCGAGCATCTTTCATTCGGCAGTGGATGCATTCTGGGGGACTTATGCCTTGCTGGCGACGATGTATTTTATTCCCGGAATGATCGTCGAGGCCCTGGGAGTTCCAGCTTTTCCACTGCTTCAGACTCTGCCAGTTGA
>CAZFDW010000882.1:0-2046 GCA_964517865.1 uncultured Chitinophaga sp. | reverse complement strand
TCAACGAGAATTCCCTCGCTGACGCTTCGGGTTAGTGAGTCAAGAAGCAAAGTGATCGCCATTGGGCTAGCGCCTCGCCGCTAACAAGAACAGCGGTATTCGGACAGACTCCCGGGACGCCGGGTCGCATGCAGTCCCATTCTGTGACGTGCTGAGGATCGGTGAAACGCCCTCTTCCCTGGATCTGTTACTCGGTTTTGCCGTGGCGGTTGCCCTGCGAGGTGACGAGTGTTTTTCCTGAATCGCCCTGCCCTCACGACGATTTGCGTCATGTTCTGGACTGCGGTATTCATTGGATCGCAATCTTCAGCAGACGATGGATCAAAGCAAACCAGTCGAGAAGTCCGGATCGATCCGATCAGCCGCAATTTCATGGCTCCCGTGCTGGAAGATTTCCTTCGTCCGGATGAAGCGGGCCTGAAGTATGAAGAAGTTTTCTTTCCCAACTATCAGATCCAGTGCCGCGCACCGCAGGACTGGGATTGGTTGCAGCAACAACTCGCGCCGTCGGAATCTATTCAATGTGGCGTGCGGTTCAGGTCGCACATCCCAAAAGTCCGCTGAAGACAGCAAACATCGATTCACTGACCGCCGAATCAGATTTCGATGTGCTTGTCGGACTGAAGAAGTAGTTGATATCCTGCGTCAAGCATCGCTGACACAACTCGACTCAGAGAGTCAAGCTACTCTTCCTCGCTCAATGGAGCCTGACCATGCCCCGTTCCATCGGTATCATCCTCGTGCTTTCCGTGTTCGCCGCGATCTGTCAAGACGTATTCGCCGAAGACGGTTTTCAGCCACCTGAAATTCGTCTTCTGTGGCCAGACGGAGCACCACAGACGATGGGTGATGCCGATGCTGATCGACCCGGCGTCTGGGTTTATCCGGCGGGGGCGAACGCCAACGGTGCAGCCATTGTGATCTGTCCCGGCGGCGGTTATGTGATTCATGCCACGGATCATGAAGGAGTTCAACCCGCAAAGTATTTCAACAGCATCGGCGTGACGGCATTTGTCCTGCGGTATCGCTTGTCACCCTATCGACATCCCGTACCGCTCATGGATGCTCAGCGGGCTCTGCGATTTGTGCGCGCACATGCGGAAGAATTCAGGATCGATAAGCAGCGCGTCGGCATCATGGGTTTTTCTGCCGGAGGCCATTTGACATCGACGTCTGTGACGCATTTTGACGGAGGCGATGCGGATGCTGCAGACGCGATTGACAGGGAAAGCAGCCGGCCGGACTTTGGAATTCTTGGTTACCCCGTAGTCAGTCTCACCGCGGATTACGCCCATCGGGGTTCGGGCAGCAACCTTTTCGGCAAAGACCCGACAGACGATCAATTGAAATCTCTCTCGAATGAACTCAATGTCACAGCAGAAACTCCGCCATTGTTTCTGTTTCATACATCTGAAGACGCCGGCGTGCCTGCTGAAAACAGCGTGAGTCTGTATCTGGCCTGTCGCAAATCCAAGGTTCCTGCGGAGCTGCATGTTTACCAGCAGGGGCCACATGGAGTCGGCCTCGCTGATGAACACCCTGCGTTGTCTCAATGGATCACGACTGCAGGAACATGGCTGCGACAGAACGGGCTGCTGGTCGGGGAAACACGTCAGGCCATTCAGGGCGAAGTGAAACTCAACGGCGAACTAATGAAATGGGGCACCATCGCGTTCAAGCCTCGGGACGAAAATGCTCCAGTGGCGTGGGCAATGGTTTCGAAAGGCAAATTCAACATCCCCGCGACCGCCGGAACGGTTCCCGGAATATGCGACGTGATTGTAACCAGCATGGGGGCCGTTGCCCCCGGTCCAACCTCTGACGGCGCTCTGACGGTCGGACACGGTCTTGTGTATCAGGTCAACGACGGGCCCAATAGCCTGGAACTGGATCTGACTGACAAGAACTGAGTTCGGCACTTTGAGTGCAGGCCGACACTCAGGTTGTTCAATTAACGGCAAGCCGCAGGCGTCGGTGTTTTCCATGACTGTCGCCTTCGGCTTGCCGTTAAACCCGGATTATTCACGTAGGCCGGACCAAATTCGC
>CAZFDW010000881.1:0-2050 GCA_964517865.1 uncultured Chitinophaga sp. | reverse complement strand
AATTCGTGCAGTGACTGGCTCATCAACGTGAACTGCCATTGGGCTCATCACGACGGAGCGTGATGGCTACTTTGCCCGCTCAAGCACCGCCTCATAGATCGCTTTGGCTTTTCGGTATTCTGCCAGCGATTCATCCGGCAGGATTCCGGTGTTGCGCGCAATTTCCTCATCCATGCGTTGGACGAAGAATTCGGCATCGCGGCGGCGTGGAATCAGCGAATCGTTCAACACATCGACGAACACCGGATTTGTGTGACCGAAGCTGACTTTGGCGTTGGGCAGTTTTTCAAAACAACGCACCGCGAGCCAGCCAGAGCCGTGCAGGGTTTCGCTGGCGTCGATCGCATACTTCCACGCTCCTTCAGGTGTGCGTTCAGGTTCGATTGTCAGGCTCTGGGCGATTTCGCCGTTGCGAATGATTTCGATGCATCGCAATGGGTTCACGCTGAGAATCGAACCACGGACTTCGATCGTGTGCTCGGCGGAGTCATCCGACCATGTGGTGCCGGGAAGCTGGTGATTGAAACGCACATCGATCAACGGGCCGGTGGTCACAAAGCTGTGGCCAAGGTTGAGATGTTCGATCCATTTCTCGTACGAGAACGCTTCGCCCGTGTGGACATAGACGCGCCCGTGACCCAATGGAACCGGATGCACGCCCGCTCCTGTGCCGCCCGTGACTCGCATCCGAAAACCGCAGTTCAGCAAGGCGTAATACGTCTGCATTCCGAATTCCGTCCAGCCGAGATCAGTAAAACCGGCTTCATTGCGTTCCACTTCCGGCCAGTCAGGGGCATTTTCGATGGTCCATTGGGGAAAGCCGAACTGAGTCTTCCAGTTATGATTATTGCTGAGTTCAAACAGGTCCACATTCATGACCGGGACGATCATCATCGACCACGCCCACGAATGTTTGTCCAGATCCAGGATCGCACCCTGACGGCGCGCTTCTTCGGCGACCGGAAGTGCCGGCGGCGCTGGAAGATTCAGCAGAGTCCTGTGATTCAGCACAAAGACCGCTCCCTGAGTGTGCCGCTTCCCATCCACCGAAAAGATTTCGTATTCCGTATTGATCGGATAGATGACATGCGTCGCGTCAACATTGATGGTTTTCGCCTCCATGACCGGGCCTGACGCCGATGGAATCTCCTGGCTGTCGCGCACCCAGTAATTCAGTGGAAGTGCAACGTTAAGGTCTTCGGCCATGATCAGGTTTGGCAGGTCGGCCATTGTTCGATGCACGTGAGTGTCGCCTGAGTACCAGCCGCGCTGCGGCATGTTGGCGAAACGGTTCAGCGTAAGTTGAAACTCAGACGACTCCGTGCCAACAGTGATCTCCGTCTCGGCGGGCACAAACTCCTTGCCGTGTTCTGCACGAACGCGATACGTGCCGGGCTCGAGCAGCAGCTGGAACTTTGAAGCAGACAGAGTCGTGTGCATTTCGACCGACGGTGTCGCCCCGATCTGTTTGCGATATTCGACAGCGGAACCAGCGGCATCGGCTGACGTTGCAAAGTGCCATGCGCGCGTGTCCGCATTCTGCACGTACAATCGGCAGGGAAGGGCACTGCCAGTTCCAGCATCGACGACGCTGCCGGTGACTTCAGCGGCTGGCGCAACGGTCGGCAAGATCCATAGCGCAGCCAGCGTGAGAGTCGCGAATCGAACGAACACGGCGACGGAGTATTTCGATGATATGTTTGTCACAATGAATTTCCACTTAGGACCGGCGCAGAAATAATTGTCGTCTTCCGGACGTGGAGCACGTTTTTAACGTGCTCGGCACGATGGAATCGTGCCCCACTTATTTCTGTCTCAGTCCTTATTCCAACGAAAGCTCATGAACCACGAGATCCTGAACATCACCAGCATCGCGAGCACGTGTCAGAAACTGCTGCAGAGAACGCTCGTACGCTTCCCGGGCCGCAGGCCGTTCTGATTCTGCAATGAAGCGATTTCGGTTTTTCCACAACAGCCGCACTGACTCCGCACACCACAACGCACTCCCCCGCGAGGCACGGATCGGTTGTTGCTGAACAATGACATTCAC
>CAZFDW010000880.1:0-2054 GCA_964517865.1 uncultured Chitinophaga sp. | reverse complement strand
ACCTTTCAAAACCTGACTTAACCTCGTTTGCGAGTGACAAGCCGCAAGGGCCTGGGTTCGCCAGTGAATGCTCGTGCCATGGAGGCAACTTCTGCGGCTTCTTCCAAATGCTCAGTGGCGAGCAACGAGGACACAAACATGCCACGTCCATCGGTGCCGAAACGCCCGAGTCGGAAGTAGTAGTTCAACTTGCCGAAACGCTTTTCGACAAATATTTCCGCCACCACAGATCCCTGCACGATTGAGTCAATCGGCTTGGCTGCGGTCTTCTCCAGGTATGGGCGGGAACAACTGTCGCACAGTTGTTCGAGTCCAAAACGTCGACGAAGCCAGCGTCCAAAAAATGGCGCTCTCTTGTCCTTTCTTTTGCGTGCACGATACATAAGCTGAATCCTCAGCTATTTGGTCGCGCGCTGCCCGTTGGCAGTCGCGGACCTACGGTTGGTCAAATGATGAAAAGGGATGAAATTTTGGGTTAAGGGTGAAGGGGATTGGAAAAAGGGGAATGAAAAATGGTTGGGGATTTTGCATGCTCCAGGCCGGGAGCGGGTGGGGCTTCTTGTCGGGGGGTGTGACAAGAAGGAAGGTGAGCGGTCAATCAGGCACTGGCCTGATGAGGTCAATCATTTCTGGCATGGCGAGGCAGTTCACTGGAACAGTGAATACTCGCCGTCGAGTTTCCATCTCTTCATCGATGCGATGCGCTTTTTGTGGGAGCGACGTTATGATCGTCATCTCAAATGCCTGCTGCTCCAGGAACTGGCGGATAGTGTGAAACTGAAGGAGATTCCGCAGATCTCTCGACGCCTTCGCGATGATTCGGTCCCAGCGTCCGTAACTTGCGGTATCAATTCGCAGGAATCCCAGGCGTGGCTGGTCGGTCCCGGTGGTGACGTAAAAGTGGCGTGCATTGCCTGGTCGATACAAATCGGGAAATCGGCTTTGCAGTTCTTGATGAGTAAGTTTCATGCGTTGAGCTTCCCGAAGGTGGCAAAATGAAAGGAAGGCAAATTGCTCAGCCATAGTCTTCGCAGACAATGGCTGAATTCCATGTGGCTCTACAGGTCTGCCGAGTCGTTCCAGTGTCGTTGAGGAGAGCACAAAACATCGAATGTGCGGTGTGAGTGGCTGCCAAACCAGTTCCCCTGATTTGGCCAACGACATCAGCCGCTGTGTTGCGATCTCGACAGTCGTCATTCCCTTGATCTCTGCCGCATGTGCCGCCTGAGCAGTGGTCAGGCCGTAGCGATCGATGTGGCGTACAATTGCCTCTTCGATCGGATGCCAGGTTCGAGCGGATTGGGTAATCGAATTCATGGGACACCTACCACAGCAAGTACGGAAGTGATTTTGCGACGCAGTGCTTATGCAAGGTAAGCAAGCCATGCGCGCTAGAAGTCGACAGGTGGGCAATGACGCCCTTCTTCACACCTTCAGCCGTGGTGAAGACGAGATGAGGCGGCATCGCTTCTGCTCGTTCTCCGGGATGGGGAATTCCACGGCTATCGCACCGATTAGCGACTTGCGGGCAATGCTCGCGCAGGTGCAGATAGAGTCGGGACCAGGGCATCCACTGGCCGATTAACTCCGCATTCGCCGTTCCGCGATATGAACCACCAAAGAGATTGGCAGTTACTCGACTTGCGACGAAGTAGCAGACGTCACGTGGTGCAGTGCCCGGTTCGGTGACGCGGGCCGCAACTCTAAGCCGACGCAAGTCTTCTGCTTCGTCACCAGGTCGCCACGTTAACACGGGAGGAAAGAGTGGTTCGCGCCAACTTGTGACGCAGCGGAATCGCTCAATCCATCGCATCTGACGTAGAATATTCAGCTCCTCAACAGCCGAGGAGTGAGGCAGTCCTGCGGATGTGAGTAGCTCGATTGCATGCGATTCGGAGAGAATCGGCACGCGTCGACTCAAGGTGTAAAGCAGGTCGAAAGCCTGCGAACTCCAGTGTGTAACGGCCATGGGTTTGCAATCTCCTTCTGGTGAACTCTCAGTAGCGAAATCGAAGACCTCATTCAGATTGAGCTGGCTCATTGTCACTTCCCTT
>CAZFDW010000879.1:0-2059 GCA_964517865.1 uncultured Chitinophaga sp. | reverse complement strand
GTCGTGCGTCGTTGTGCAGGAGTGTCGCGCGTTCAGGGAGCGAGGGCGGTTGTTAATTTTCCTGCCCGTCATTTTCCTCGTCACGGCGGAGCGACGTCGCCTAAGTGGCACAACTTCGGTCGGAGGCTTGCCGAATTCAGGAGGTTTGCGTTAGATTTCGTCAATTCGGGTGGTTTGCCCGTTCTGGCAAAGCATCGCGGCAGGCATAAACGACAAAAGGCAGGAGGCCGTTTCTTATGACAACTTCACACGGGCGCAAGATACAGAGTCGCCGCGCGCTGGCCATTATGGCGTGGGTGTCGCTGGTGATTATCGCCGGGCTGCTCTGGTACGGGCAGGAAGAAGATATCATCCGGATTCAGGCGTGGGAACCTGCGGCGTTGCTGCTGTCTGCATACTCGGCGTTTCTGGCAATTTTTGGCTGGCTGTTGTTTGCGCCTGAAAGAAAATCAGCTGAGGAATCACCAGCTCTCTTTTTCTCAGGCATGTTGACACTCATACCGCCCTGCTTTATTGCTTATCATCTGATGCCGCCGTCGTCGCCACTCCGGGGTTGGCTCACACTGGGTGTGTTTGTGTTTGGGCTGTTTGCGATCTTAAGTCCGCTGCCGGCCGAAGTATTTGCAGTTCCACGCGATCGAAAGTCGTACCTGCAGCCGCTCACCGATAGTTATCTTTCCGTCATCGATGTCGAAGAACGGCAACTTGACCTTCAAAGCCTGGTGCCACGTTCCTATTACTCACTCACCACACCGGACGTCGCACGATCACCGACACTGCCCGGCAGCACCGCGCGCGATCCGTGGACTGATCCATTTTATGGGACAGGCCGTGCGATGAGCGAAGTTGGTTCCGCGCGGCGATCGACGTATTCAGAAAGCCGATCTCGTGGTTCTGATTCACGATCGGAGTCGGCAACGTTGCGCGAATCTGTTGTGCGAGAATCCGGACGTGATGCAGCGTACCGCGATGAGCGTTTTCGCGACTCAGAAAGCCGTGACCGGACACAGGAAGACGATCGCGATCGACCTTTGCCGCAGTCTCGTGAAACGCAGCGTGCATCTGGTCTTGGATATCCGGTGCCTCGAACCACTGTACCGCCTGTGCCACCGATGCCGCCTGCAATTCCTTCCGATCCTGCGATTCCGACGAATTCAGGTTTGTCGCGACCTCCGATGATTGCTCGTTCTGCCTTCGCTCCGCGCGAATCCAGAGCGCCCAACTATCAGCCACAATCCACAGCTCCGGTGACCAGCACACCCGGGAGCGGACTTTCGGAGACAGTTCAACCATCAGCAGCATCGGCTTCCTCGACTGCCCCTCGCCGACCTTTGACGGAACCTGGCACGCGAACCTCGCTGCCCGTCGGATTCCAGACGCCATCCGCTTCGCGGCCCATCACTTCATCACCGCCGCCCGTGCCGTCGTATCTGGCTGCGGAAACAGATCTGCGCGAACTGGACCGCCGGATCAAGGAACTGGAGGCGGATGACGAACAGGACGAGAATTTCGCAGGCGACTCACTCGTGCAGTCCGGGATGTCACCAGCGGCTCGCACATCTGCTCCGAGCGATGTGAAAATGGAACGGCTCAAAGATGAACTCGGCGGAGAAATGATTGACGGCACGATTCGCGTTTTCTTTGAAGTCGGCCAGAAGCGGGCTCATCTGCACGTTCCGTTTTCGCCGCCGCTGGCTGGGTTACCGGAAGTGGAGTGTGAAGCAGTGAGTGACGACACTGTGCGTTGCAAAGTTGCAGTTCGCCAGCCGTATGGTATCCGGATCGAGGTTCGTCGATCTGACGCATCACAATCGCTGCATACCGACATCAGTTTCGCTGCGGTCTACACGCCATCGACGCGACGCGGGTAAGAGCCAGTACTGCGATCCTCGTCGCCTGGACATTCATATCCGAGAAATTCGCCATGCACCGTCGCATTATCGAACGGCTGTTAAGGATCGTTCGAGAAATAACTGTCTCATTGTCGCCTTTCGCTCCGCGAAAGCAGCGTTGCTTTCGCGGAGCGAAAGGCGACACTAATTCCTCGAACGATCCTTAG
>CAZFDW010000878.1:0-2061 GCA_964517865.1 uncultured Chitinophaga sp. | reverse complement strand
ATGCCTTTAGTATATCCCGTGTTTTGACGGAAAAAATCCTTCACGGCGTTGCCCTTGGGGGCTTTGGACATTCGTTTCGCATTTTCCCAGGGCGTTGCCCTGGGCTATCACATTGTGTGCCTTTGGCACGGAAACACGTGGCGTGCCGTTCTGATTGTTTCTCCCTGTTCTGGATTGTTTTCACCATCCTTCCGGAACAAAACCCGGATAACTCAGAAAGCCTCACGAACTCCACTTTTGCGCAGGCCAGGGTGCGACCAGCGAGCAACGCGAGCAACAGCCGACCATGTTCGAAGTCGCAGCAAGGTGGGCCATCGCGGCTTGTCAACCGCTTGTCCCAAACTCCGGTCCTCATCCTGAGCGTGGTATAGCTCTGATTCTGGTATCGACTGTCTTACCAGGATTCAGCGCAAGGAAAGTCCGACTCAGGCTTGAATACCTGAGTCGGACAATGTGTGGCATGGTGCGAGATTTCGCTGCCAGGGCTTTCAATCTATCCGAGCTCTCTTAACGAGACTCAGCAAACAACCCTGGAAACCTTGCGTTCGATAACTTATCGACAGCAATGGCGGTGACGCCGTCCGCTGTGATGATGTCCGCGGTGATGATGTCCGCGGTGATGCTGTCCACTGCAGCATTGCTGAAAGTGGACCGATTCACCGCAGCATGCTGAGCCATGATAAGCGCCGCTTCCAGATCCAGTGACGCCCACGTAACCCTGGCCGTGATGCATGTCGCCAGTGTATCCGTTGTGAGACGACACACCGTAAATTGGTCGATTCGCAGAATGAGAAATATGTCCACCGTTACCGGATTGAGCATTCCAGCCCTGGTTTCCGTAGGTTGGTTCACCGTAGGTCTGTTGGCCGTTAGACGCTGACATGCGAAAAGGTTGGGTAAAGCGTTGCCCGTTTCTTTCGTAGATGAACGGGACATCTGAGTTTCCATTCAGTTGGGTCAGATCCCGATCGAATTGATTGACGTCGGTGTAGGTCTGGCCATTGAATCCGATTATTCGGTCTCCGGTCCGCAGGCCAAGACGCGATGCCGTGCTGTTTGGCTGTAAATTCTGGATAATGAGGCGATCTGTTGTGTTGGAATCAAATGTCGCACCAAATGGATTTGCATTGATTGTCGCATTTGAATCCTGTGAAACATTGGCGCGATTCTGTAGAGCATCCACGCCCGCGTTGGTATGTGACTGAACATCGGAATTGATGTTCTGGCCATTCGTGCGAGCCGCTGCATCGACGCCCGCCTGGACCCCATTGATCTGTGCATCGGGGAGGGTGTTGACATTACTGTTGGCATTCACGTTTGCTGATGTCGCCGCATCAACCGCTGGTGCTGCCGGGTTTGCCGCGGCGTTTACATCGACTTGCACATCACTCCCGACATCGCCATTCCCTACGCCGGGGACAGCGACCTGGCCAACCGCCACGCCTGAAAGTGCGAGTGCCATCACCGCCAAAGATAATGAGTTCTCTACCGTTTTCCTGAATAACATTTCTCGTCTCCTCACAAAGTTTCCACTTACTCAGTGCCTTGCGACTTTGTCGGCAGGAGCTACTCACCCACCGCTGACTTAGTCCAATGCAATGTCAACAAGACATCGCTGCAGATACGACACCGTCGTATCCGCCTGCCGATTCCGCTAAGCAAACAACATGCCGAGCACGACGGATTCACACGGATCTTGTTTATCTTGTTGAAAAATGCCGAACAGCTCGTCATTCCTGATGAACGCATCGCAATGTTGATCGATGATCGTTCGCCATGACCGCTGTTGCATCGAGCCTTGCGAACGGATTGCAGTGTGATGGCGGAACGCAACGATTTCACTGGCTTTTCTCACTCAATCAGAATTGGCACACATTGTGCATTACTGTGAGTTACCGAAGCGGACGACATGAAAGTACATGTCGTCAATGATCAGGAAAACTATTAGGAGCAGAGTCATGTTGGGTTACGCAGTTACCTTTTTAATCATCGCGCTGATTGCCGGAGCGTTGGGATTTGGCCTGGTGGGCGGCATGGCTTATGGAGCAGCGAAGATTTTCT
>CAZFDW010000877.1:0-2064 GCA_964517865.1 uncultured Chitinophaga sp. | reverse complement strand
CTCCGCGGTTACCGGGCCGCTCTCAAAAAATGTGGGTAAGGATGAGCTCGGCAAGGAGGACCTACCGAAATTCACGACCGCACCCTTTCTATAGAGCCGACGCCGGATGGCTGGTCCGGTCTACTGCGGCACTTTACACTTTAGTGTCGTCAAAGTCCCTTCCCACGAGATCACGCATGGCCAATCTGTTCCCGGACGAAGAAATCGAATCGCTGCGGCGCGAACTCGAACGCCACAATCGGCTGTACTACGTCGATGCCAAGCCGGAAATCACGGATCGCGAATACGACGCACTGATGGCAAAGCTGATTGCGCTGGAGACTGCTCATCCGGAATTCCATTCGCCGAACAGCCCCAGCCTGAAAGTCGGCGGCGCACCAATCGACGGGTTTGAACAAGTCACGCATCGTGTGCCTATGTTGTCGATCGAGAACGCATTCGAGGAACAGGAACTTGTGGACTGGGACACCAGCCTTCGTAAAGCTCTGGAACGTGACGCCCTTCACTATTCAGTAGAATACAAGATCGACGGCGTAGCCATTTCGCTCATCTGGGAGAATGGCACGTTCGTACGAGCCGCCACACGCGGCAATGGTGCGGTCGGTGACAATGTGACGTCGAACGCCAGAACTATTGCCGGTGTGCCGCTCCGCCTGGCGACCGACAATCCGCCTGCATCGCTGGAAGTACGCGGCGAAGTGGTAATCCTGAATGAAGATTTTGCAGCATTTCAGGCTGAGCAGGTCAAGGCAGGTGAGGAGCCGTTCAAAAATCCCCGCAATGCGGCAGCAGGTGCCCTGAAGCTGCTTGACCCGAAACTGGCCCGCGATCGAAAGTTGCGGTTTCTGGCGCACGGCGTCGGGTATGTCGAAGGCGTTGCATGGAGCTCATACGGCGAATTCCTGCTGTCTATTCGCAAACTTGGAATCCCGACGACACCCAACGTATCGCAGGCACATGGCTTTGACGAATTGCTGCGAGTCTGTGCCGAGATGATTGCCAAAGTTCCGGAACTTTCCTTCGAAGTCGATGGACTGGTGATCAAACTCGATTCGTTGGCGGACCGTGACCAACTCGGTGCCACGTCAAAAAGTCCGCGCTGGGTGCGCGCCTACAAGTGGGAGCGCTACGAAGCGGAGACTCGCGTCCGCGGCATTACGATTCAGGTCGGCAAAACCGGAGCGATGACGCCGGTGGCGGAACTGGAACCTGTGGAAATCGCGGGGACGACAGTTTCCCGCGCCAGTCTGCACAATCGCGACGAGCTGGATCGGTTGGGAATTCTGATCGGAGATCTGGTCGTCGTGGAGAAAGCCGGCAAGATTATTCCGCATGTGTTGCGCGTGAATGAGTCGGCCCGCGCTGGCACCGAGGCACCGTACATTTTTCCGACTCAATGTCCGGAATGCCGTGCCCAGCTGCAGAAAGATGAAGGCGGCGTTTACATTCGTTGTCCGAATCCGACATGCCCGGCACAGGTGCGTGAGACCCTGATTTTCTTCGCGTCCCGTCCGGCCATGAATATCGATGGACTCGGCGAAAAACTGATCGAGCAGCTTTTCGTGGCGGGCCTTGTCGATGGTATCCCGTCGCTGTATCGGCTTGCTGATCGTCCTGAGGACCTGTTGAAGCTGGAACGTCAGGGAGCAAAATCGATCGATAATCTTTTGAACGGCATCGAAACCTCAAAGCAACAACCGCTGTGGCGACTGCTGACCGGACTCAACATCCGACACGTAGGACAGACGAACGCACGAACACTGGAACGAGCCTTTGGAACGATCGACGAGATTGCGTCGCAGTCGGAAGAGTCTCTGTCCAAAGTCGATGAAATCGGCGAAGTCATCGCGGCGTCCGTACATCGCTTTTTTTTATCCGAATATGGCATCCGCATCGTCAATGAACTCCGGGAACTTGGCCTGAACCTCGGTCAGCCAATCGAACGTTCCAACGTTCCTGCAGAAGGAAAACTGATCGGCAGGACGCTGGTTGTTACGGGAACGATGGTACGTCTCAAACGCGACGAGATTGAACAGCTCATCCGCGACCACGGCGGCAAAGCCA
>CAZFDW010000876.1:0-2064 GCA_964517865.1 uncultured Chitinophaga sp. | reverse complement strand
TTGGAAAGAAAGAATCTGAACTGTGAGTCGTGCGTCGCCAACTCATTACTGTTTCGTGCGAGAATCCGACCGAAATTGTCTCAGAAGTTCAGGTTTCAGGGTCTTTCCCAACTGATTCGTCCAGAAGCGACGCCCGTAGCCAGGCTCGTGCGTAGGTCCACAACCGATAAGCCGTAGCGCGGGACAGGTTCATCAGCTGTGCCGTCTCTTCCAGTGAAAATCCGCTGAAGTAATGAAGTTTGACCAGTTCGGCGGCGAGGTTGTCATCCGCAGCCAATCCATCCAGCGCCGCATGCACCGCTATGACTTCTTTGGGTCGCGCCGATTCGGCGATCGAATGCTCATTAAACTCCTGGCGTTCATGGTCCCCGCCATGTTTCTGAGTCGCCTTCTGTCTTGCGTTTTCGACCAGAATCCGGCGCATCGCTTCGGCAGCAGCCGAAAAGAAATGCCCGCGGCTATTCCAGTGCTGCGCCTGATCGACGTCTACCAGCCGCAGATACGCTTCATGCACCAGCGCCGTGGCTTGCAGAGTGTGATCCGATCGCTCATTCGCCATCCGTGCTGCCGCCAGCTTTCGCAACTCGGCATACACCAGCGGCCACAATTGTGCGGCTGCCCCCGGATCGCCCGATTCAATTTGCGAAAGGATTTGGGTGACGTCGGACATCAGCGGAAGTTCCAGGATGATCAGATTTCACCTGGAGCATACACAAGGCACAGACAACAACCAAGCGACCGTACTCAAACCGGCAGCGTGCCTCCTGCGGTTTATTCAGGTAGATTGGCCAGCACTTCCAGCACAGGCTTAAGCAACAACACCGTCTTATACGTGACGATCAGCGCAGCCGCCGCACTTTTCGCAAAGTGGTGCGAAGTGGATTCGTGAATCGCCAGCAGGATCGGAGTGTCTCGAAACACGTCAAGCGTCTTCAATCGGGCTTCGATATATTCCGGAGTCCAGAAGCCGATGATTTCCATCAGCACCGTGCGGCCGTCGTTGTGGCGAAGCGCGAAGTCGGGAACAAACGTTTTCTGACCGGAATGCAGCACCTCGGCTTCGCGTTCCAGCGTCCAGCCGTCGCGGACTTCATCGCCCCATTTTTCAGCGAAGTCTGCTTCGATCGATGAATCAAATTCCGAATCCGGCGGCAGGTGACTTTGCAGTCCATCGCGATCCGTCAGATCCAGGCCCAGTTTCCACCGCGACCGGGTTTCCACAACGGCATGCATTCTCCAGCCCGTGCAACAGATCAACGCCGGCAGGAATCTGGCCATCAGAATTCCGTACCGCCGCGTCTCCCGCAGCACGGATGCGGGCCCGTCGAGTCGGATATGATAAGTTCCTTCGCCCGTGCCTGAGATCGTGTGCATCAGCTTCGCCAGCCGCGCAGCTCGGAGGATGCGTTTGAAATCGGTCGTGACGTGAATGTCCATCGACACCGCAGAAAACAGCGCCGCCTGAACCTGAGCCACGTTGTACCGCGACAGCAGGGCGCGAGGATTCGGATAGCCTTCGAAGGATTCCAGCTGATGAAAGTCGATCACGTCGGCGAACAGCTCTGCACGGATATCGACCCAGTCGCGCTGCAGTTCTTTCGCGATCAACGCCTTCACGTCTTCAGCACAATGTTCAAACAGATTGTCGGCCTGATCCACCAGCGGATGATGTCTGGCGGCGATGCGGAAAACCTGACGCCGTAGTTCTGGTGCCAGGCGACGTCCGGCATCGGCGTATGTCGATTGATCGTCGAGTAACTTGCAGAAGCCGTCAATCCTCCGCAGCGGACAATCGACCTCATCTTCGAAGATCCGGTGAACATCCCGATGCAGATCTCGTCGTCGTCGCCCGATCCCGGTTCGATAGACGTCCAGCATACGTTCCGCATACTGAAGATACTGCGCATGTTCACCGGAGGTCAGCCGATCGGGAAGAATCCGCTGCCGCTGAAAATCATACCTGGCAATTGCATGTTCTTTCGTCAGCACGGCTGGTCAATCCAGTGGTTACTTGCCGGATTTTTGGAAACGCAATGCCATCATAGCTGCATTCCGCCTTGCGGG
>CAZFDW010000875.1:0-2073 GCA_964517865.1 uncultured Chitinophaga sp. | reverse complement strand
GCGATGAGTTTGCCTGCGGTTTCGTGGCCCAGTTCGTTCCAGTGCCCCGCGCATGGGACTGCGTTTGGGAAACCGTGAAAGCAGACCTGATCCCTGCGAGCGATGTCCCGCATCCGTTCAAGAAGGCGGATCACAGGAAAACCATAGCGTTCGCCGCTTGCGGTGAGTTGCCGCTGTGGTTCCTCCAGATCGCTGACACCGAGTTTCATGGCAAGTGAGGCAGTGACTTCCGGATCGGGATGAACTTCAACAGAGTTATTCAGGATCACCACGACGAATTTCGCACGCATCTTCCTGCAGTCTTTCTGGATCACTTCCAGAACCCGATCCGTGATCTGCCATGCCTCCTTCCATGCCGCATTTATGGGAGGCGCAAATACCGTGCTGTCGATGCCTCCTTCGTCCGCAGCGAACGACGCCCCAATCTCGTTTCGGGCACGCAAGTCTTCGAGCGCTCGATAGATCAGATGAACCACTCGTGATCGGCGGATGGCCTGATCTTTGCATGCGGACCATGTCAGTTCGCGAAACCGCTTCTCTATCGGATCGTCTCGAAACGAAACATCGAGCTGCAATTCCTCGTCGTTCAGCCTGGCAAAGGGGCGTCGATGGTCTGATTCCAGTTGCCGCGAATTATTGCGGACGTCGTTACCGGGAAGGAATGCCAGCAGGACCAGATCCGGCGAGTAGTCACGAGCGTAGTGCTCAAGCATTTGCCATTCCTGAATCGTGCCGAATCCGGATACGCCGAAATTGATCACTTCGACTGTTTGGTTAAGGAACTGAGGCATTGCCTGAAGCTCCCGTTCGAGCACGGCCCAGAATGTCTTGTCCTGAGAAACCTGGAAGGCTTCGCTGAAAGAATCTCCCAGAATCGCGATCCGAAACGTGCCTGTCGGCTTCTCAATTGAATGTTCGCGGTCCCGCAGTCCTCGAGAATTGATCACATTGGATGAATACCCTTCAGATGTAAAGACAAACTGATGTCCGGGCTGAAGTCGAGTCCCGGTGAATTCATCGTAGATATATGGCGAGCGTGTGTCGGAAACGAACAGCCGCAGGAAACTCTCTGCCAGAATTATTGCCGTCGTCGAGGCAACGGCGACGGCCAGTACTCGAAACATCCAGCGACGACGCAATGCAGACCGACTGAAAACAACAGCCGTCCGGGGTTTCGGCAGATTGGAAGTCATTTCACCTGTCTCCCCGTCCCTTGTGTCCTGCCACTGATTGGTCGCGACATGGCATCTTCACTCAATCATCGCCAGCATTCATACAGCTACGTTTACTTTTCAAAACATGTTGTAGTTGAATCAAGTTTGGGATCATTGCGACCCCACCGGCTTCATGCCTTGACGTTACCCACATTTATACTGTCGACCGCTCGTGCTCGTGCTCGTGCTCGTGCTCATGCTCGTGCTCAATGAAATGGTACTCGGATGCCCAGCCCGAACGAGTACGAGTACCGCCCTGCGGGCTGAGCACGAGCACGAGTACGAGTACGAAGAAACCGAGCAATTCGTGAACTACTGCACAAAGGCGTGGGTAACGTCACGGCACAGGGCCAGTGGGGCCGAACGAATGGTATTTCAGTCATTTTCCGGGCGATTTCAAATCACCTGCGGTCTGCACACCTGTAATCTCGCTGGCCCGTAGCTGGTTTCGGTCACGGTAGTATTCAAACTGCTGCCCGCTCAGTGTCTCTGGTGCAGCGCCGGGTGTTCGCCGATACGACACCGTCGCCTGGCGACCTTTGTCGGCACGGAGGATGAATTGCTGCTTAGACGAATCGTACGTAATCTTGTCGGCGTCGCCAGAGATTTCGTTCGATTCCAGATGACAGGGTGCATGCGTTCCACCGGCTCCGTCCGCAGAATTCGATTCAGCCACCATCGAGAATTGAGCGGCCCCTTCGGTGTCACCGGATTCGATCTGCGAAAACGACAGATTTTCACAGCGCATTGAACCGGTATTCGGGGGCAATTCATTGACATTCAATCCATCCAGCACGATCCGATCACCCATTTGACGCACCGGTCCGAAAACTCCGCGAACATGCTGTTTCAACTGGAC
>CAZFDW010000874.1:0-2082 GCA_964517865.1 uncultured Chitinophaga sp. | reverse complement strand
TAGTTCGCAGGCTGCTTCATCTCGGCTGACTGCCAGATTTTCTCACCAGTCTGCAGTGCGAAACAAGCGATTGTGCCGTTTTCACCGCCGGGTGTGACGAGCACTTTGTCGCCATCGATCAACGCGGATTCGCAATAACCCCAGCTTGGAATTGTGCCGCCGAGTCCCGTCAGACTGGCACGCCATTTTTCCGAACCATCTTTGACGGACAGGCAGACGACATCACCCTTTCCGCCGATCGCAACCAGCAGGTCGCCGGAGATCGTCGGCGTACTTCGCGGCCCGCCGCCCCAGCCGTTGTCGAGGTAATTTCCAATATTTGTCTGCCAGATCTTTTCGCCGGATTCGGTATTGATCGCAATCACGAATTCGTTCGCTTCGTCGGTCGTGCCATCGGCTCCCATCGTGAACAGGACACCATTCGAAACAGAGATTCCCGAGTAGCCAAGACCCGCGTCTTTGGATGTCCAAAGTTTCTCCGGTCCGCCTTCCGGCCAGGTCTTGAGGAGCCCCGTCTCGGTTGAAATGTCGTCACGATTCGGCCCGCGCCACGCTGGCCAGTCTTCGGAACTGCAAACGTTACTGAGCAGAGCGCAAACCACCAACGCAGGCACAATAAACCGGACTGACATGTCTCACCCTGAAACTGCAAACTTGACTGAACCTATGACCCCCGTCATTCGGAACAACAAAACCGGCCCTCAGGCTCGATTCACGCCAGCGAAACTGTAACACAATCATCTTCTGGTGTCGCATCAGTCTCGACAGTGAAAAACTCAATCGCAGGACGGGACTCCAGTCCTGCCTGCGGTCTGTTGATTTCAGTTTGTAGTCCCGCCTTTAGGCGGCTCTGGTGCCGAACTGCCAGCGAATTCCGGCTGAAGCCGGGACTACAAACAGAATTGGGACCAAATCAACAGTCTGCTAGCCGCGGGTAATTGATCTGCAAGAAAGCGGCGGCTATCGCCTTGCTGCTCACGAAATTAGCGGTACTCCGACAGACTCCTGGTTCGGATGGTTGAACACTTTTAAAACGCGCGGACCTGACAACATGACGCTGTCAAGCTACGATCAAAGAAATCCGAACCCCACCCTTGATAAGGTTACGAAACAAAAATGCCAGAACGACTTTACTCATTACTCATCCTGCTCGTCGCCGTGACGCAGGTACGCGCCGACGAAGCAGCATCACTGATCGCACCGGGTGCGAAAGTACAGAAACTGGCCGGTGACATGAAATTCACCGAAGGCCCGGCGTGGATTCCGGCGAAGAAGATGCTCGTTTTCTCGGACATCCCGAACAGCCGAATCATGCAGTGGAAAGACGGCGAAGGCGTTTCACTGTTCCGCCAGAGCGAACAATCCAACGGCAATATCCTCGACCTTGAAGGACGCCTGATTTCCTGTCAACACGCAGCTCGCAACGTCGTACGAACCGAAGCTGATGGCAGGATCACTGTTTTGGCTGACAAATTCGACGGAAAACGACTGAATTCCCCCAACGATGTCGCTGTCAAATCTGACGGCACACTGTATTTCACTGACCCGCCGTGGGGTCTGACTGGTCCTGCTGAATTACCCGGCCATTGGGTTTACAGGCTCGATCCCACCACAGGAAAGGTTGAGCCCCTCGTCAAGGACCTCGCAATGCCCAACGGCATCAATTTTTCTCCTGACGAAAGCCGGATCTACATTGCCGACACCGGTGGCCATACGCGGCACCCCGATCCAGCCTTCCACAAACTACCGGCCGGAGTGCATTGTTACGAGGTTCAACCAGACGGATCGCTCGGCAAGAAGTTATTCACGATCGACGAAGGCAGTGACGGCATGACGGTCGATACGCAGGGCAACCTTTACACAACGCACGGCGGAGTCAACATCTACAACGCCGATGGCAAGCTACTGGAAAGAATCGCAGTCCCTGAAGGCCCCGCCAACGTGACATTCGGCGGAGACGACTACAAAACGCTGTTCATCACGGCAAAGACTTCGTTGTACAGCATCCGCATGAAAAACGCCGGCGCGAAACCAGTGGGAGCCAGGTGGTAAGGACTCGCAAAATCTTCAATTGCCTTCGAT
>CAZFDW010000873.1:0-2083 GCA_964517865.1 uncultured Chitinophaga sp. | reverse complement strand
GTCACGTTCCCAAGCTGTGTTCAAACAACTCACGACTTCGGCCGGGTACGGGATGAACGGCTCAACCCAGATCGGCTTGTCACCTTTGTTCGCACCGAACTGTCGAATCCAAATCAACGGTACGTTTCGGCAGCACGCCATCCATTCGTTCGCGCTCGTTAGTAATCGCTCGACCGAGTACCGACCGCTGCTCAGCACCTTGGCCCGAAATCCATCTGGCTTGGTCAGCACGAAAACTCGAATTTCCGTCGTGGTCACTTCGTGCGGCTGCTTGCGAACCAACTCCGTCAGACTGGTTGTGACACGGCGCGCACACTGCTCAAACTTCGCTCCGTCAGGATCACTGCCGGCATCGAGACCCACGATTAGTCCGGCCAGTTCTGGGGCAACTTCGGGCTTCTGTGACGGATACGCAAACAACACTCCACTGACACCGTTCAATGAAGACACATCGGACCATGTTTTCTCGCGGCGGTCTGGATGCCCAATCCATTCGAGGGCGTTCTTCATGTCCTGACGGCTCGCCTGACCAACACGGCACGACTGCGAATCCGCAAAGCTATACCGCCGCTGACACGGTGATTCGCTCGACATGGACCTCAGAATAACGTTACCCAAAACTGGCAGTCGAACGGATGGAAAACTCTCGTCGAGTCGAATTGCCGGATTCGCAAAGGCATCGGCTTGTGCGTTTTGGCTGTCCGAAGACGTTTGTTCTGAAGGTTCATCAACGGCCTGAAAGCGCGAGTTCATCCACGCCTGAACTCTCTGATGATTCGCTGGGTACGCAAACGCTGAACGATCTGCAAGTTCTGTTATCAACGACCATCTCTTGGCAACTTTTCCGCTATGAAAGAAGAATGCGTCAAACCAGTCGGCAGCCAAGTTGGGCGCACCGACGATCTTGCTGGCAAGGACCGACGCAAGCTGTGCCTGAAGGTTATCAGCAGTCAGCATTCCCGACCGCAAAATCAGTTCTGAAATCGAACGGAAATCATCAGGCGGCGCACCCAGCGATTGACCCAGTTCGTTGGCTAATCCTGTCAGGCACTTCGTGATTCGAGCTGGCTCCTTCTTCACCCATAATGAGGTTGATACTTGAACAAGCGACTCGAGGCGTTGTTGGATTTCATCCGACGTTGGCGGTGACTTCGATGTGATGGCCTTACGCAGTTCGACGGCGGATTTCTTTCCTTCCGCGCCGTTCGGCGCGTACAGCGGTAGAACGTTGAATGCCGGAAACGAAGTGCCGGCCGCGACTTCCCACTTCCGAATGGACGCGAGGCGTTCGCGATCTGTGATTGGCTCAAGGTCTGCTACGTGCCCCAGCGAATCGAGCAGGACAAAAAAGGTCGTGGTCCCCTTCGGACACGTTTTGAAGTGCATGTGCCATGACGCCATCGAAACGTCAACGGCTTTCAGGCTGTTCGCGAGATCGTGAAGTTCATTGAGCATAGTCGAGCACACCTCTCTCGATCTTCACGTTCTGACGAAACGTCGGCTGCCAAGAACTGAACTTCCCGCTGGAAAATACCTGCCACAACATGCTGGGAATCACAGTGCTGATGTCTGTGCAAACGTGAGTCTCGTCACGAATCGGCCCCACGTAATCGGGAACGAATTCCTTCCAACCCAAGAATGGCATCGAATGGCATTGTCCATTCTGGAGACGTCGCTCAAACATCGCTTGGTAAGCGTGTGCGCCGTTGCTCGCAATCGACTGTTGTCGTTTGGCCGCCTCTGACAGCCGTCGATCTGCGGTCTCATCGACTTCAACAACGCCGTGGACTCTATAGCAGACGTTGATTAGGACCGTGGCCAACAGTTGGTAACTGCTCCCCTTCTGCATGCTCTTACTCTTCCGCAACGGACCGCCGTAGTTGGTCGAGTACGTGTGGAAGACGAGCGGAGCACAAATCTCGACACGCGTGGGTACAACTTCGGCCGACTTGAGCCAGACAATGGATTCGAAGATCGCTTTTACTGCCCCATACGATGGCGCGGGATAACTGACGGGCGCATCGCCGGTGTCGGGCCGGGTCCACATGGCGGTGGGGCCGGAGATTTCGCAGGCGATGGGGTA
>CAZFDW010000872.1:0-2091 GCA_964517865.1 uncultured Chitinophaga sp. | reverse complement strand
TGGGATTGCAGTCGAACTTCCAGAGAAGCTTCCAATTGCCCTGTCCATCGCCATGCGGATCAAAGCTATACAACCACCCGTCGCCGCCAGGAAACAGGACCTGCGGCTGGCCATCAAATACGCCGTAACTGGCTGATGCCCATTGGCCGTTCACAATGTTTCGGCCTGGAGAATTGTCGGTCCACAGAACTTTGCCCGTGTCACGATCCATGGCGATGAAACTCGGCGCATCCGGAGCAGGAATGACATTGTGGCTTTCGTCCACCCCGTTCGACGTGCAGATGAACAGTATCCCATCGGCCATCAGGATCGAACAATTACTCATGTTGTGCGGTGACACGCCCAGTTCTTTGATCATGTCAAATCGCCAGATGACATCGGCTTCATCCTTATTCTCGTTCGCCTCATCGCGAAACGGTCCGTCGTTCTCATTGTCGTGGAAACCTTCAGCATCGAGACAGACAATCTCCCCGCGGTTGGTCGTGCCCCACAGACGCTGGCCATCGGCAACCGGCGTTGAGGGCATGCCTTGCTGCGGCCAATCGTGAACTCGCCCGGTAGCCAACTTGGGACTGGAATACTGCCAGAGGAACTTGCCCGTGGCTTCTTCAAAACACAACATGACACCCAGATCCACAGTGTTCGGATAACGTTGCAGGTAACCGTTTCCGTTGTTCGTACCGATGAAGATCTTCCCGTTCGCGATGCACGGATTGCCGTACGTTTCCGAACCAAGTTTCGCGGTCCATTTGATGTTTTTTCCGCTTGTTACGTCCCATGTGATTGGAATGTTCTTTCCGGCCGGCGTGTTATTGCGCAGCCGCGAACCTCCCCACTGCGGCCAGTCACCAGGACCGACGTCGAGCGTCGCTCGATCGTGCAGACTTGCTGCGACCGCATCAAACAACGGACCGAAGCGGGTTGCGGCCCGTTGAGGATCAATACGCTGCAATGCTTGCTTCGCGACAGCGCACACTGAGAGATCATCATCGGTCAATGCGGCCACTACAGCCGGCACAGCGGCTTTCGCCGCAGGACCAATTTGCCCTAGTGTGGCGATCGCAATGTTCCGCTGAATGCTGCTGCCATCATGAGCAATGGCAGTCAGGGCACAAATTACGATCTCAGAATCGGCACCGATGCGTCCGAGAGCAGTGATGGCAGAGCGAGCAACGAGAGTTTCGTCGTCGCGAGACGCGTCGAGCAGAGCTGGAATCACGACTTCGGCCCTGGTCCCGGCGGCTCCGAATACCTTGGCAGCCGCCGGAGAGGCGACTCGATTGTGATCGTTCGGTCCTTCCTGAACCTCATCAAGTACCTCCGTTTCCCCAAACATTCTTACGAGCGCCAGGACCGCACCGCGACGCACCTCGGGCTTGGGATGTCGCAGCGAATCACAAATCGCCAGGACTGTTTCTGCCGGATGGAGTTCGACCAACTTGTCGAAATGATCAGCCGCAGCCATCGCCCATTCATCGTGTTGCCGGATCAAATCGAGCAGTGAATTGAGCGACAGCCCAGCGACGGATGTTGCAATCGACAACCGCGCCCGCTGGTCAGCCTGGTCCGCCTGCAATTCCTGTCCGTTGTTCTTACAGACCAACGCCAGTTCGCGGTATGTGTCCACCAACTCCCGCGCAACTGTAACGTCGTCCGGATTCTCAGCAGCCTGCTTGTTCAGGCGCGTTGCGGTCTCCCGAAGCATCTGCTTTGTGAGATCAACAGGTCGATTCTCCCGCCGAATGAATTCGGTCAATTGTGCGTTGCAGGCTGCGACGTGCGACTGATACTCGGCAATGTTGGGAAAGTCGACCGCCAGCTTTTTGAATAGAGCCAGTGCGGCACGACATTCTTTCTCGCCCTCCAGAGATTGCCGTTTGTTCCAGAGTGTGTGGCCCAGACCGTTGTGGCTGTGGGCAAGTTGAAGCCGATACTCGGCCACTTCGGGGGACTTGGCCGTTAACGCACTTGCTCGTTCCTGGACTTGTCGAAAGGCGGTTTCGGCATCATCCAACCGGCCAGCCGACTTGAGCGCATTACCCCAATCGAACAGCTGCGTGCGTAAGAATTCGACGCGATCGTCGACCCTGT
>CAZFDW010000871.1:0-2095 GCA_964517865.1 uncultured Chitinophaga sp. | reverse complement strand
CGGAATTTAGTGGCTAGTAATGTTGGGTTTGAGGTTTAGTTTTCCGCAGAAGAAGTGGATCCGTGGGTTCTTGTTGCTCGTTTCCGCAACCCACAGGACACATTCGAAGACAATGCCGACCCGGCAGGTCGCTACATGTCACCGCAGTTGAGCAGTTCGGCACGCATTTCTACACGTTCGACAGTGTTGATCTGCAGCAGCCGAATTGTCGCGTGTCCTACCGGAGTTCGTCCTTCGAGAATCGCCCCGCTGTATTCAAAATGGTTTTCCCAGACGTCTCGTCGCGGATGAAACAGTCGCATGATCTCACGTGTCAGTGAATCCAGCGTTACGAGATTGGGGCCCTTGTGACGATTGCAATCCGGACAGGCCAGACCCAGGTTTTCCGGCGAATCATCGTTCACATGCTGCTAGGCCTCAATGTGCTCGATATGGAACAACAGGTAAGGCGCGGCGATCTGTGGAAGGCGGCAGTATTCACAGCGTTGTCCCGCCCGTGTGCGGACGAATTGGCGGAGTGCTGCGTCCATGCGATGCTTAAGTCTTCAGCAGACGACGAGCTCTCGCCTGCAACACGGTAACGAAGTGAAATGCAGCAAGATAACGATCGTATTCGCTTTGTTCTTCTTGCGTCAGAGCACCCTGATTCGCAAGCTCCGCGAGTTCATCGATTCGTTGCTGTATGACATCATCAGCTCGAAGCGCAGTAATCTTTACTGCTGCCTCGGTCGTCAGGCAGTCCGCAAAAGGTTCGATGAGGCGGTCAAGTATGGTGGTACTCATGTCTCGCAGTGTAACACGGAAGTTACCGTCTGGCCACTACGAATTCCGTGCTGCGTTTCCTTTCGAAGCACACGTTTCCATTCGTGGAGAGACTCTATTCTTCCAATTTTCGATGGAAGAGGACGATGGCTGGCCGTAGCCAATTTCATTATTCTTCAAGGTGGTTGGTTCGAGCCCAATATCGTCCATTGGTTCACCGTAAGGACTTACGTCAATTTTGGCGGAGTCCTTTTTTGTTGGTTCAAGAAAAACTGACACAAAACTGACACAGCATTGCGGTTGCATTGAGTTTGCACCGCTGGGCTGGCCTAGGCGAAAGAGATGGCTCGCGATGCGATTGAGAATGTTCTTGCCTGTCGCCGAGAGTTGAATCTGCCCATGCCGGAAGAAGCCGGTTGCAAGACGATTGAAGTGGGAGCATGAGCGGCCGCCGGTTGCCTGCATTGCGACCTGCGGAGGTTATTCGGGTACTGGAACGAAGCGGCTTTCGACTTCTGCGATCCACGAAGCATCGCACTTACACCATCGCATTGTCGAACGGCTCGTCGCGGCACAACAACCCTCGCTTTGCCAAGTTGTCATGGCCGTGCGACGGACATGAATGTCCATCCTACTGTAGTTTTTTTTGGCGCATGGCACCTTGCTCGAGTTTGTTCGAGTGCCCGGAAGCCCGCAAAAACCGCTAGTTTCAGGAAAGTTGCAGAAAGTTCAAAGATCGGTGATACGAAATGCCTCGCTCAACTCGCTTATAGAGTTGGCAAAAGTGTTTGACTTTTTTTAAGCCGTTCTGGCGGACGAGGCAAAAAGAGAGATCCACCGAAGTCACTCAACGTAATGCACCACATCGAAGCGGAAGACTGTATCCGACACATCTGTTTCTGACCATTCCACGACTTAACCAAGGTAACCACGTTGAAAATGATTCTGGCACGTAGTGCGAGCTTACTTGATCTGATCTCAGCGGAAAGCCTGTTCAGCTTATTCAAGCATCGAAGTCCCTCGCGCCGCAAGCACCGCGGGACGGCCTCGCTGAATCTCGGCGCGAACTGCGTCCAGATCGAGCGATTGGAGGAAAAGGTCGTGCTGTCCGCCTCGTTTGGCTCCGCCATCACTTTAATCTGAAACGGGACTGAAAGCGCTCCGTAGTCCTGGGAAAACACCTGGCGCGGCCCCACAAAGCCCGCCAGGCCTTTGTTGCTCACGACGGTGAGCGAACGTTAAACCCGGATTATTGATGTAGGCCGGAGCAAATTCGCGCGTGCCGGAACTACACAAACGTGATTTTCCGCATTTGACAGACTGTTGGTGATCG
>CAZFDW010000870.1:0-2116 GCA_964517865.1 uncultured Chitinophaga sp. | reverse complement strand
GTCGAACACACCCCGCACCAGCACCTCAAGCTCCAGGGAGGCCCGTGGCGCGTCTCCAGCGCCATCGACAGTTCGCCAGACCTTAAACCATTCTTGGTTCGCTGTGAGCGATCCTATGCGTGCCTGGAGCCCATCCGACACGATCAGCAGCTCGTTGTACTTCAAGAGAGACGGAATCTCGGCCTTGTAGGTCTGAAGCTGCGAATATGCCGACCAGATCGTTGCTTCCGAGTCCGCCGCATTCTTCAGTTCAATGATCGCCAGTGGCAGTCCGTTCACGAACACCACCACATCAGGGCGACGGTTGTGATGCGCTTCGATCACGGTGAACTGGTTCACGACAAACCAGTCGTTGGACGCAGGGTCTGAGAAATCCAACAGACGCACGTGATCACCGGCAATCGATCCATCTGGTCGGCGATATTCCACCTCGACACCATCACGCAGCATCTTGTGAAACGCGCGATTGTTCCCGACGAAGGTCGATGATTCCAGCCGCAGCACCTTCCGCAGTGCTTCCTCCTGCGCCTCCTGGGGAATCTGTGGGTTCAGGCGATGAATCGCATCCCGTAGCCGCCCCTTCAGGATCACATCTGCGAACGACGTTCGCTCAGCACCGGGTTCCCCCGGTGCAATGTTTGGCCCGTGCCCGACCGTATATCCGAGCTGTGCAAACCATGAAATCGCAGCATCTTCGACGACGGATTCATTCATAAAGTTGCATTTCTAGGTAGGTCCTGCCTGCCGGGCAGGACTTCGCGGCCCGCCGCGTCCAGCGACCAGACAAGTTAAAATCAATGACAACCCAACGCCGTGTATTGCACGTCCGCTCCATGACGGTTCGCCTTTCGGCGAAAGTCCTTTCCGGCAGAAAGGACCTACATTTTCGAAGCATCAAATCCAGCAATGTCTGTCCATACTCAAACTTCTTGACTTTCCGGCCCCGACAACCGATACTACCGATGGAGACTCGGCCTAGAGGAGACCTTCGGGTGGCCTCGAAAGCGTTGTCTCTTTTTTTATTGCCTCCCCGGAGCGCAGGGATTCGGCACATAACAGATGCCCCACAGTTCAAACTGATTTCCCTCCCGGTAGCCATCGCCGCGAAACTGCAATGTGCGCAGCCAGTCATCGAATTCCGTACGAATCTCTTCCCGAACTGGTTCATTCATACCCTGCGACGGTAATCGGAATGCCCAGTTCACACAATAGATGCACAAGTCGGCAGCCTGAATCGGGTAGGCCATATCGGACGACACAAAGAACGGCGTCGGCACAATCCACTGGCTTCTGTATCGCCCAGTGCTGGTCTTAATGAAATAGCCCTCAAGTTGTCGCACGAATTTTCGGTCCAGAGTTTTCTCCGTCCCGTCCATCACCAACAGACCGCTTTGTTGCTTCCCCTCCAGGAAATAGAAGAAACGTTCCAGCAGAAAGACTTTGTCTTTTCGAAGCATGTCTTCGGCGGGCCCGGTCGCCTTCCCTGAGCCGCGTGGTATGGCGCTGGCGAACAGCACCGCTTTGTGGTCGCGAAGTAACTGGAACACTCCACGTGCCATCTCGATGCAAGCCTGGCCGTATGCACAAAACTCACTGCTCGTCGGCGTCAGCTTCTGAAATCCTTTCATCAGAAACGCGCGACAGTGTTTTTGACGTTCTTCGGCCACCATCGGAGGAGCCTGATTCGCGAACTTAAAACGCTTCCTGTCCAGCAAAGTGCTGCCCTTCAATTCCTTCTGGAAATCGTGAAGCGAACAACCAAAAGACTCCCGTTCCAATTGCTGGACCGCCCGAGTGAATGGCCAGAGCTGCGAATCCTGAAATGCAATTCCACCGCGCACCTCGTACGGCATCTGTTTGTGGTCGTGCCCGCTTTCGTCGAGAAAAAGTAACCACGCCATCAAACTCTCCCTCGACCAACCATAATTATGTGGCAGCCCACAAAAGATACCCTGTTGTCAGTTCCCGATCATAACATCTTCGACCATCGATTCATTGAGTGACATTGCAAAAACCTCAGGATGCAGGGCTGAGTAGTGATCGAACCAGGTCTTCCGCCATGTCTTCATCCACGCAATTGTCGAAACGTCCGACGGCAGCATCGACCCCCAGCTTC
>CAZFDW010000869.1:0-2135 GCA_964517865.1 uncultured Chitinophaga sp. | reverse complement strand
GTTTCGACATCAGGAGATCCTTGTTTTGTCTTGTTCTTGATTTCACTCAGATTCGTTAAAGGCAAACACCAGCCTCGAGAAAAATGCCTCTCCGAGGCTTTTCAATTTTAAGCTGCGCGACGATGCTGAACAGCGGCGTCACCTGGTGAAACACGTTCCGCACTCAGGTCACCCTGCGATTCATCGAAGGTCATCGTCTGAATGCTCAGTGAAGAATGATTCAGGAGAGCCAGTTGGTCTGTCACAAGATGGTCCCATCGTCCTGCAGTGACTGCATTTGATGAATCAGTCTCTGACGACAAGTCAGAATCTGAAGCAGCGGTCGCGCGTGAAAGACTGGCGGCTGCGAGCCAAACATCAATGACTTCTGCAACGACATTTGCCGATTTAATTGTCAGGAGTTCGACTCTTGAGTCTTTCCCACCGTAGATTGGCAGCCAGCATCCTGCACGGCTGGCAAAGTCGCGCAGCAGGAACATCGACAATCCGGAAAACCGAGCGTACATCTGCACGGGATAGGCAAGCGAACCGACGACCGGCAGTATGCCAACCAGCAAGGCGTGATGAAACTCCGCCGGAGATCGTCGACTGACCGTCATTTTCCACAGAGTTACCGCTGTGCGCAGCATTGGCAGCAGCATCAGCATCAACAGAAAGTAGAACGGGTTTCCGGAGGCCACGATCGCCGCCGCACCTCCAATCTTCAGTGGCACGACGACGGGCATCAGTAACTTCAGTCCAACGTGCATGCCGAATCCTCGCACGTATTCATCCACGGCAGACGATTTCAACTCCTGATGCAGCGCGTCAGCGTCCTGCGCTGAGAGTCGATCATGCGTACGCCAATGCTCGATTCTGGAGCAGATCAGACGTCGTCCATACTCTCTCTGAAACCGGCTGCTCACGCAGAACAGAAACATCTGAATCAGATGCGTGTTGCGATATTTTCTGTCAACCAGCAATCGTTGGATTGCTGCTGGTGCCAGCTTTGATAACAGCCAATTCGTAATAAAACCCGAACTCACGTTCCTGTAACAGGATTCAGGCGCAATGCGGCCATCCGCTTTCCATTCTGTTGACTTCACTTCGGCGAAGTCACTCAGGTTCTGTGCGCGGAACTGTGAGTCGATAAAGCAACGCCTCACCTGTTGACGATATTGCCTGTTTGCCCAAAGTTGCTGTGAGAACCGACCAGTTCTTCCCGGGATCAATCCCAAAAGGAAAGTCGCTTTCGTGAAGAAACGACGACTGTTGCGAAGCTCGCGCGCCGTCCGGACATCCACGATTGCACATCGCTGCCAGCGATCGAGTACCTGTGACCGGAAGCGTTGAACGAAATCAGGTGTGAATAGTCGCCACGGCTGTCGAGCAATCGCCGGCTCACTGCGTTTCCAGTTTTCTGTATGCAAAATGAGGCAGTCGATATCCTCATTGAGTTGCTGGTGCCTGATGTCACCCAACGACGCCCTTAGTTGATCCCGGTGGTCACTGAGCCAGCTTCGGAGCCGGCTGGCATCAAGATCATCAAAGGGTGGCAGACTCTGCAGCCGAAGACCCTGGATGATGTAGGCTGGCACCAGCACCGATGGAATACCGGATTCCAGATCAACCACAACATAGCCTGAGTCAGTGCGTAAAAGGTTGGCGGTTGATACCATCGCGCGCTTGCAGACCTGCCAGCCAGACCCGGTCAAACCACATCGAAGCAGCAGTGCCTCCAAACGAGTCATCAGATCGAGAAGTTCATGAATCTCTTCTGCAGGAGCCCTGGCAATGCTGCTTGATTTGCGGAAGAAACGCGCAGACCACCGGCGGATCATGCCTGAGTCTACTGGCGCAGGAATGATCCCGCGACCGCGAATATACTCACTGGCCAGCACGAGTGCCTGCGACTGATGATCCCAGCGGACATAAAGTGGCTGGGCGACTCTTGCTTCGGGAAGCATGGCTTCGACAATCGCTGCTGCCGCACGTCTGCGGTAGAAGGTGGCCTGAATGGCATCGACATTGTGTTGATACGCAAACGGTGCCTGGAAAGCGATTCGATAGATCAGCCTTGTGAGAAATCCTGGCCGAAAGACTTTTTCGACGCAATGGAACGTCTGGTTGTTCGTATCGGTAACCTGCACTAACCT
>CAZFDW010000868.1:0-2135 GCA_964517865.1 uncultured Chitinophaga sp. | reverse complement strand
GTCTTTACCGGTGCCGTAGCCGCGCGCTATGCTACGATTCTCGCCGCCCGGATCGCCCCGTGGTGTGATTCGAGACTTGCCAGGACATTTCGACGGGCTGCCTGAGCAAAATCTTCCGCATGCCGGAACTCTTTTCCGCGTGGCCTGCTGAACGCCTGCTGGTGACGGAAGTCAGAGGATGTATTTCCGGGCAAATGTGTTGGAGATTCTGTGATTCTCGGCAGTATGAGTGGAATTGCCCAGGGCTGCAAAGTCGCTTCTGGCATGCAATCTGCGGTAGGCTTGGTTCGCAGAGTCATGTTACGTTCGTGCTTCCTGCAGGGATGCCTGAGGCTGATGGCGATTTCTTTTCCCGATACCGTATCTTTGGCGACTCAGTTTTCAGACGCAGCCGTGCGTCAGGATTCTGCGTCGAGTGAGAAGTCGCAGTTGGTGAGTGAGGGTAATGAATGCGATCACGGTCCGACCCGGAAATCAGATAAATCGACGGATGAAGACTTCGAAGCCATGCTGGCGTGGATGATGATGATGAATGGATTCGGGCCAGCAATGGCTCAAGCTGAAACAACCACGATTCCGGGAATTGCGTCCACGTCTGCAGAATCACAGGAAGCAGAGAACATAACGGGCCAGTTTACCAGCGCAGTTTCAGTGGGACTCGGCAATGTCGAGCCACCGAAAACCACAGAGATGATTGCTGACCAGTCTTTGAACGGTGCTGCAAGTCCGATTCAAGTTCAATCAGTTCCGTTCAGTTCGAATCAACATCTTATTGATGGCTTCAAATTCCGCCCGACGGAGCCGTTGGTGTTCAGTCCGGTTGTTGGTGCTGTCGCTGCGCGACCTGAAGCACAGACAACTGCTTTTGAACTTCCCGTGGTAACGCATTCCGGTCTGTCCGCGATACCTGAGGCCCTGTCGCAGGATGCGATTGATGCACTGGAACGGATCGGTCGATTGCCTGGTTCAGTGATCTCTCAGGCTCCCTCATTCGCATTTCCGCAAAATACGCCATCCGTATCTGCATCGCAGGTTCAGGCTTCATCGACATCCACGCTGCCGGGTGAGGTGTCTCCTGTTGATGCGAAACTGGTGTCACCAGATTCGGGTTCCGAACTTCCGATTTCAGCAACGCTGTCATCCGTACAGACTGAATCCAACGAACCGAAAACGCCAGTGCCTGTTTCTATTCAGGCCACATCCGTTTTGCCTGCAGCGACGCTTCAGCCTTCGGGGTTGGCACCTTCGGCACCACCCGTCACGGGAACGCCTGTGATGACGCCATCGGCTGCCACGGCCTCTACGGCTGCATTACCGGTCGCCGATGCAGCCGTGACCAAGAGGTCTGTAACCGCAACTTCCGAGAAGGACGCCGCAAGCAACAGAAAGCCATCCATCGTGGTCACGTCGGATCAGGCGCTGGCTTCGAATTCAAAATCACGTGTTCAGGCTTCAGGTGCCGCCGTTGCATCCAAAAATACTGAATCGATGAATAAACCTGTCAGAGGCCGATTGTCATTCGACGCTGTACGAAACGATATGGTGCAGCCGAATGCCGCAAACTCTCTGCCGGACCTTGCAAGGTCGATTTCCAGTGAGATGCGGCAACCGTTGAGTCATCAGGTTTCGCAAGCGATTATGGAGCATATTGAAGGCAACGGCGTGCGTTCGAATGATACGCTGTCTGTCCGCCTTGACCCGCCGGAACTTGGCGAGATGACGATCGAATTGTCAAAGACACTCGAAGGCCTTGCCGTTCGAGTGACCGCCCGCGAAGCCGTCACGATGGACATGTTGTTTGCTCGAGGCCAGGAAATTGAATCTCACCTGCGTGGGCAACATATGAATCTGAAGTCGCTGGAGTTTCTGCGGGCTGACATGTCCGGCAATCAATTTTCCCAGGGACAGCAACAGCACGATGGGTCACGCAGATCCGAGAATCTGATGAACCAGGTTCGCCGTGGTTCGATCCCTGCGAACACAAACGTCGGGCGAATCACCACACCGGACTCAACATACGGTTTAAGTTTCAGAGCATAATTGGTCAGGAGGACTTGATATGTCGAGCACGTCATTTGACCCCGTCGTGGGGCAGAATCAGTACCTTCAGCTTTTTGCGACTCAACTGCAGCATC
>CAZFDW010000867.1:0-2136 GCA_964517865.1 uncultured Chitinophaga sp. | reverse complement strand
GGATGAATCGCAGTCACATCGACTTTACTGTGCCGCGCACTTCATTTGTCGTTGAACCAAAAACACTTCACCCCAGTCGGCCGAATTGCTGATCGAGTGTGCCGCGACTGAGCGTCAGAGCCGTGGGGCGACCGTGAGGGCAATGGTGCGAATCATCGACGAGGTGCCGCTGGCGCAGGAGTTCCTGCATTTCTTCCAGTGTGAGTCGCTGGCCGGATTTAATGGCGGCTCGGCAGGACATCGTGTGCAGCATGTGATCGAGCAGGTCGCGGCGATTCATTTTGCCGTCGTTCTGAATGAGTTGCTCCGCAAAGTCTTTCACGATGCGGATCAGATTGCCGCGGGGAATCAGCGTGGGATGCGACATCAGCAGAATCGTCGTCCCGCCAAATTCCTGAAGCTCGAAGCCAATCTCTTTGAGCAAGTCCAGTGATTCCAGCAATGCCACACATTCGGTTGCCGAACATTCGATCGTTTCCGGGATCAACAGCCGCTGTCGTTCGACGCCTCCGGACAGGATTCGTTTGCGGAGATGTTCATAGAGAATTCTTTCGTGCAAGGCGTGCTGGTCGATGACTTCCAGACCCGCCTCGCTCGCCACGACAAGATAGCAATCGTGAATCTGAAATGCCCGGAATTCGTCTGTGCCGGGCCGCGTCGCCACATGCATCGCGGACTCGACATCGGCAGCGGATGGCATGGGATCCATCGGCGGAGTCACTGAATCCGGTCCTGCATCCGAGACTCCGACCGGTGCAGTTGTTGTAGCAGGCGACGCGGAACTGTCACGGAGGGCTGACGCCCTGCCGCTCGCCGGATCGCCCAGGTCCACGACCGCGGGACCGGGAAAGTCGGCAGCAGAATCCAGGGCCCCGCGTCGCTGATGCGGCTCTACCGCCAGCGCGGCAATCACAGCAGGATTCGTGAAGACAGCACGATCATTGGATGACGACCGGGCGAACTCACCGATCCGGGGAGGAGAACTCACGGTCGCGTGCGACGCCCAAAGATCGAGTTCCTTCTGAGGCTGCACGGCAGTCGCCGGGCGATCAAATCGCAACTCATTCGGACGCCCGGAGCCCGGACGACCCGAACCAGGCACTTCGATGTTTGAGCGAAATTCGAGCGTCAGAAATTTGTCACGCAGCGTCTTCAGCAATTGTCGATACAGAAGCTGGCTGTCCTGAAACCGGACTTCGCTCTTGGTCGGATGCACGTTGACATCGACCAGCGCAGGCGGAAGTTCAAGAAACAGAAAACTGACGGGATGCCGGCCGATCATCAACAGGCCGCGATACGCTTCCGCCAGAGCATGCTGCAGGCTGCGATCCTGAATCCAGCGGCCATTCAGAAACAGAAACTGGTCCTTCCGTGTGGATCGACTGAGCGAAGGCGAACCGACATAACCCCAGACGCGAACTTTGCCGCCGGTAGGCAGTTCTGCTTCTGACGAAACGGCGATCAGATGATCGGCCACATCGCTGCCGAAAAAACGGCGAATACGTTCCAGCGGCTCGGCCGCAGCGGGCAATTCGTACACAAGTTTTTCATTGTGCCGCAACACCAGATGCAGTCGCGGATTTGCAAGCGCAATGCGTGAAAAGTGCTCGGCAATATACCCGAATTCGGTCGTGGCCTTCTTGAGGAAGCGTCGTCGGGCAGGCGTGTTAAAAAAAAGGTTGTGAACTTCCATCAAGGTACCGGCCGGACATCCGCAGTCTCGATTGATCACAACCTGGCCGCCGTGACTGTCCAGTTCGCGACCGACGGGACATTCTTCCGGACGCGTGCGAATGCGAAATTTCGCGACCGATGCGATGGATGCCAAAGCTTCGCCGCGAAACCCCAGCGTGCTGACATGATCCAGATCAGCATCGGAACGAATCTTGCTGGTCGCATGACTGGTCACAGCCAGCAGAATGTCGTCCGGATGAATGCCTTCGCCGTTGTCGGAAATGCGAATCAGATCCATGCCGCCGTTGACGATATCGACTTCGATGCGAGTCGAGAGCGCATCCACGCTGTTCTCCAGCAGTTCCTTCACCACGCTGGCCGGACGTTCAATGACTTCCCCGGCCGCAATGCGGTTGACAACGTGAGCATCCAGTTGCTGAATTCGAGTCATGTCAGGGCGTA
>CAZFDW010000866.1:0-2137 GCA_964517865.1 uncultured Chitinophaga sp. | reverse complement strand
GAAAAGCTGCGTGATGAAAACAATCGCCGCTGGCGTGACAAAGTGACAGACGTGCGTCGCTGGTTTGACTTCGTGGCAGCCGTGATCGATCGGGAAACACTGGAAACCATCTCGGTGTATCAGGACAGCAGCGGTCAATCGGGCGGCGAGAAAGCGAAGCTGGCATTTACGATTCTGGTCGCCGCGATCGCGTACCAGTACGATCTGGATCCCGAACATCCGGCTCCCGATCGCTTCCAGTTCGTGGTGGTCGATGAAATGTTCTCGCGAGTCGATGATCAACATGCAGAATACGCGATGGAGTTGTTTCGCCAATTCGGCCTGCAACTGCTGATCGTCGCCCCACTGGATGCCAAAGCCCGTGTGACGCAACCGTACGTCGGCTGTTATCTGCACGTGAACAAACGGGACAATCGATCTGAAATCTTCGAAATGACAGCGACCGAATTCTCCGACGTGATGGGGGAATCCAGCTCAGGAACTTCATAGCAGGCTACCTCGTTCCAGGGCTCCAGCCCTGGAACGCACTGCCTCGGAGGCTCCGCCTCCAAATCCCGGCAATCTGCATGGCAGCAATCCTGGCATTCGGCAGGCGGAGCCTGCAAGACAGTGGGTTGCGAGGCAGAGCCTCGCAACCAGATGATACAAGCATAGCGAAGAATCATGAACAAGCGCGCTCTTCTTCAACCTGACGACATCAAAGACAAGGCGCTGCGGCAGTATCCTGGATTCCTGTCCGCATGGCTCTCGAACACACCGTTCTTCCCACTGCACATTCCTGGCATCGGCGGTCCTGATGAAAGTCTGGCGATCGCTCAGCAGCAGGTTCAGTCGCTGAAGAATGGCTCGAAGGAAGTGGTGGGATACGGTTATGTCATCGAATGGCAGGAACGGAACAGTCGGCATCACGGGCGCAATCTGTTTCCGGACCGCGTGGTGTTTGAATCGCAGCCGGATTTTCTGAAACTCATCGGGAAGCAACGCGAGTTTGCGGAGTTCGCATCCGCAGTGGAACGCATCCGATCGCGGTTGCCGGAACTGGAATCCTGGCTCCTGGCGAATCGAGCACTGCTGCTGCGGCACCTGCACGTCGTCGATGGGTTGCTGAATGTTGTGGACTATTTCCGACAGCATCCTCGCCCGAATGTGTTTGCTCGTGAGATTCCGTTGTCTGTCGATACCAAATTCATTGAACAGAATTCCGGCATCCTGGAACAGTGGCTCGACCGAGTATTGCCTCCGGAAACGATCCGTGCCGATGAACGACATTTTGAGCGAAGATTCGGCTTGCGATATCCGGAACCTCAGTTCCTGCTGCGATTTCTGGACCCTGAGTTACAGCGATTCTTCGGCATCCCCTGGCGTGAATGCAGCGTGTCGCTGCATGCTTTGGCCGAATCACCGATCGAAGCGACCACGGTGTTCATCGTCGAAAACAAAGTCAACCTGCTGACGTTTCCAAGTGTTCCGTCGGCGATCGCGATGGGTGGACTGGGAAACGGCATCGTGGATCTGGCTTATGTGAAGTGGCTGTCGAATCGATCGTTGTGGTACTGGGGCGATCTGGATGTCGAAGGATTCGAGATCCTTTCGCGCCTTCGGATTCGCTTCCCGCAGACGCGCAGCTTCCTGATGGACGACACGACTGTTCTGCGGTGGAAAGATTCACTCGCCATCTCCGGCACCGCCCGCCCGCGAGACGTTCCGGCTCTGTTAACCGAGTCGGAGACGACGGCCTTCAGCTTCTGTGTTGCCCTCAACATCCGCATCGAACAGGAACGCATTCCTCAGGCAGCCGTTGTGGAAGCTGTGAGTGAACTCATCCTGGCAAGATCAACCTTTCGAGTGCGATGACTCGTCATCGCTTTCTTTTTCAGGTAGTTCAGGTCATTCTTCACCCTCCTTCACTTTTTCGAAAACAGTTGACGGTGGCTGGCGGGGTGTTGATTTATTCGTTTAACGGCAAGCCGAAGGCGACAGTTATGGAAAACACCGACGCCTACGGCTAGCCGTTAAACGAAAACGCCACAACCTGCATTAAATCAACAGACCGCTAGCGCCTTTCCGCTCACAACCTTCAACACGAGAATACGAATATGTTCCTGAGCGAACTCACATGGCCGGATGTGGCACATCT
>CAZFDW010000865.1:0-2139 GCA_964517865.1 uncultured Chitinophaga sp. | reverse complement strand
GAACCAATAGCCAAATGGCCCGGAGGGTGCTCTGCACTATTGGTTCCTGACCCCTTTTTTAAAGCCAATGATCGACTGTCCATCCAGAATGAAGTGTGCTGGCCATGTCTCTGAATGATGCGTCCTGCCTTGTGCCCTATGAAGGACATGGCATCACGTTTGAATATCCCGGGTACTGGGAGATAACCGAAGAAGTTGATGACACCGATGTGTTGATCACCGTATCGACCGACAATTCATGCTTCTGGGCATTACGAATTCTGCACGGATGCCCTCGACCAGACGAGGTTGTGAATTCCTGCGTCGCGGCCTTTAGTGAAGAATACGACGATCCGGAAGTCACTGAAACCGGCGGCGTGCTGGCAGAAATGCCGGCGTTCTGCCGTGAAGTGGGATTTTCGTGCTTCGAATTGTTGAACTCTGTGGCACTCAGCAGTGTCCGTTCGTCCAGAATGACACTGCTGGCATGGTGGCAGGGAACGGATCATGAACTGGAATCAACACGCCCGATTCTGGACCGTATTACTCAATCAGTCCGCATTCTCAATCTGCTATGAAGTTACCGACCACACATCCCACCTCTGCCGAATTTCAAACCCTGGCCCGACAGGCGAGATTTGTCCCGGTCTACCGCCAACTGACCGCCGACACGTTGACGCCCGTCACCGCGTATCAACGAATCGCATCCGGCCCTTGGGCGTTTCTGTTTGAGAGCGTCATTGGCGGAGAAAGAATCGGCCGTTTCAGCTTCGTCGGCAGTCATCCTTTCCTGACTCTCACCGCTGTTGGCCACAACGTTGTGATCGAACACATCGGTACCGATCGGCGTGAATTTGAAAGTGCCGATCCACTCAAAGAGCTTGATGCTCTGGTCGCACAGTACCAATCCGTCACCATCCCTGGCCTGCCGCGATTTTGCGGCGGAGCCGTCGGTTACGCAGGCTATGACGTGATTCGGTATACCGAAAATCTCCCGCACGTTCCGCAGGACGATCGTCATCTGCCGGATCTGTGCTTCGCATTGTACGATGCCATGGTCATCTTTGATCATATCCGCAAGGTCGTGCTGGTCGTGGCCCTTGCCGATACTGCGCTGGGCGATCTTGAAGAATCACGAGCTCGCGCGGAAGAACGACTGGAAGTGCTTTGTCGACAACTCGCATTCAGCGATGGCGATGTCGTACTCACGGATATCGACCTGACGATCGAACCGGCTCCGGAAGTCAAATCAAATTTCACTCAATCCCAGTTTCATGATGCCGTACAAAAGTGTCGTGAGTTCGTCAAAGCCGGGGACGTCTTTCAGGTGGTGATCAGCCAACGTCTGGAATATCAAAGTCCCGCGCAGCCGCTGGATGTTTATCGTGCACTCCGCATGGTGAACCCCAGCCCGTTCATGTTTCTGCTGAAAACTCCGGACGTGGACCTGGTCGGCAGTTCACCCGAAATCATGGTTCGTGTGGAGGACGGCGAAACGACGATCAGACCACTGGCTGGCACGCGAGTTCGCGGAAAGACACCGCAGGAAGATCGCGAACTTGCCGAAGAGTTACTTGCGGATCCGAAGGAACGTGCTGAGCATGTGATGCTGATTGATCTGGCTCGTAACGACGTTGGTCGGGTCGCCCGATATGGGACGGTGATGTTGTCCGACGTGATGGTTGTCGAACGTTACAGCCATGTGATGCACATCACGTCAAACGTTTCCGGACAACTTCGCGAAGGCCTGTCTGCGATCGAAGCATTGCGGGCAGGTTTGCCTGCCGGCACAGTTTCCGGTGCACCGAAAGTGCGCGCCATGGAAATTATCGACTCCATTGAACCATTCAAACGCGGCCCCTACGGCGGCGCTGTTGGTTATATTGACTTCACCGGAAACATGGACACCTGCATCGCGCTGCGAACGCTGGTGATCAAAGACGGCACAATCTACATTCAGGCCGGAGCCGGAATCGTGGCCGACAGCGTGCCGGAAATGGAATACCGTGAAACTCTCAGTAAGGCACGAGCCATGCTGAAGGCAATTCACATCGCTGAAACACAGTTGTAGGAGTAAGGACCGGCGCAGAAATAGCTGTCATCATCCGGATGTGGAGCACGTTTTTAACGTGCTCGGCACGATGGAATCGTGCCCCACTT
>CAZFDW010000864.1:0-2142 GCA_964517865.1 uncultured Chitinophaga sp. | reverse complement strand
ACATTTCATCCCGATTTCCAGCAAAATCGCTACTGCTACGTCTGCTATATCAAAGTCTCTCTACAATGCGGCTGGAAGTGGTCTGAAATCGCTATCAGTTGAGCAGGGCGGTTGAAGTTATTCGGGCGGATGGGCCTGGTGATCAGCTCACCACCGCTCATCACGACGCAGAAACGCTTGCTCATGGCTGCACCTCGCTCCTCACCTTTCCGTCCAGCTTGCGACCAGTAAATCGGCCGTAGATTGTACAAGGGATCGGTAGTCCGCGGTATCGAAGGGGTGTCGGTGCGGATTCCGGTAGATGCAGGTTACCCAGCGGCGGTTCATGTAGGTCCTGCCTGCCGGGCAGGACTTCGCGACTTGTCGCGACCTGAGTGCAGATCGCCCACCAAAATCAGTCTGCTGTAGCCATGCGGGAGAGGGAGTTTGAGGCCGCGATCTGTGTTGAGATTGGAGATATTCGTCGTCTGTTATCCGAAGCTGCGGAGCGTAGTCTGAATCCGGTTGGACGAAAACCATCTGAACAGGAAGCGGGGTTCAACCTTCGTCCGCTGCGGTCGAAGCACGGACACGAAACCGCCGAAACCTGCGCGTCCGGGTAACTCGGGAATCCAGCAGCATTTCCCTACAAGATTCCAACTGTTGGCGCTGGAAACCAAAACATCGCCAGCTTGGAGAAACTGATCTTCACGCCGAACAAACTGTTCCCCAACGGACCACACATCAGACAAGTCTAACTCAGCCTGTACGTTCTTTGTTCGCATACAAGCCACCGTCCCTGGTGTTCCCATAGGCGCAACGTCCTCAGGCTTGAAGTTGATGCCACGCACAAACTCGGCGACATCACCGAGCGTGACGGTCTTCCATTCGACCTTGGTGGTTCGACCATCGGATTTCACTTCAGCATCCCCTTGAGTTCCTTCATGCCCTGCTGAATCTCTGCATCAATCATCGTCTTGTCATCCCACCAAGGCGAGCGGCTGGGCGTTCAGCCCTCCGTGGAAACTCGCACCGCATTGATCATGCATTCACTGACCGCCAGCACCATCGCACACACACACGCATATGCACTCGTGCGTAAGTTCTTTCGTTTAACGGCGAGCCGCAGGCGTAGGCGGATGCCAGCAGAATTCGCCTACGCCTGCGGCTCGCCGTTAAACGATTTGTGCCAATATCATTCTGGCAACGTGCTTCAAAGAAAACGCCATCCTGCTGTATGAAAACGATTCACACGGAGGGCTGACGCCCAGCCGCTCGCCAGTGTCGCCTTTCGCTCCGCGAAAGTTGCGTTATGCCACGTAGCTTTCGCGGAGCGAAAGGCGACACTCACGGCAGCATCACAATCCGGTGTCCCGCCTCAAATGATTCCTGTATACCCGGCCATGCGGATTCAAAACGCGCGAGCAACGTTGCTGTACGGCAATTGCCCATTCGCACCCAAAGCAACTGACCCTTGTCGCCCAGCCGATTGGCAAGGTCAAAGAAGTCTTCGTCCTTAGACACAACGATTCTCGCCTCGGTGATGCCGTGCGACCAAATCTCTGTATCCGACACAGCCTTCAGGCCGAGATCCAGTACATGCACGGCATCCGCACCCTGCTTCGCCAGCCAACGGGCGAGCGCGGCTGGAAGCTGATTGTCCACGAGGAACCTCATGCGCTCGGCAGGACGACGTGGTCGCTCTGCCGTGCCGCATAATGGAGCGCTGCTGGGATGTCTTCAGCCTCGAGAAACTCGTAGTCGCGAAGAATCTCCTCGTGCGTGGCTCCGGCGGCAAGTAGTTCCAGTAAATCCATCACCCGAAAACGCATACCCCGAATGCAGGGACGTCCGCCGCATTTGCCAGCTTCAACAGTGATTCGTTCAGTGAGATTCATGATGTTCGTAGTTTATGAGCTGGAGGAATCGTTCGCAAGAGGCCCAACAAAACATTTGAACAACACATGTGACACAGTTTAAACCACAGATGTCTCGGATGACACGGATGCGGCACTGCGATTCATCCGAGATATCCGTGTGATCCGTGGTTCAGGTTTTTCAACCTCGTTGGGTTCCGCTCCTTTCGCGGAGCGAAAGGCGACACTCATTTCAGCATCCCCTTCAGTTCCTTCATCCCATGCTGAATCTCTGCTTCCAGTTCGT
>CAZFDW010000863.1:0-2144 GCA_964517865.1 uncultured Chitinophaga sp. | reverse complement strand
CGAGCCCGGAAGTGAAGTCGAATGACCGGTGTTGATCGGCGAAGTCCAGTGTCAACGTTTGCGAAAACGGATTGACAAGCCAGTGCCGAGAAAGTAGTCATCGGCGGCATCATTGAGCCCAACCCCGGCGCGGATGTCCCATTGAATATCGTCGTTCAATAGTAATGCACCGTCGGTGCCATGTACCTTGCGGGAGACAGCAGCCGTTAAGCCTCTTTGGTACGCCACTACAGTTGCGATATCTATTTGATTCGCGAGGTGCTCGGCAACACAACGATTATCGCCGTCAGTTTGACACGACGGTTCAGTCCGACCCGCCGAAACCAGCGACGAGATATGCGATCCAGCTTCGGTGAGATCGACCGGAGCGACATTGCTCCCAGTCGTTCACTGCTCCGGTCACATCGACCCACGCAGCGAACGATGTGACGACAAATCCGCAGGTGTCATCAAACTGATGGCAAACAAGGTGCGTTTTCTGGCCAGGCACGCGATCGCCAGAATCCGGTTGATTTGGCCAATCTGGCGGACGATTTCGCTTTGTCCGAGTTCTGCCGGTTGCAACCATTTCAACTGTCTCCTTGGGTGAAAGTATTGAATCAACACGTCCCAATATGGCAGATGACTGGTGTCGCCGTCCCCGAAGTTTCTCCGTCGCCTCGCCGTCGCCGGCTTTCAGTTGATCAATCCACCAACTCGCAGATCGCGCTGCCATGTCGTCGGGCTGTCTTGTCAGAGGATATCGAAGACCGGAATCTCGAAAGCCGAGAACCAGGTTTATCAATTTCAGCAGGCTGTCAAAAGAGTCCGGCAATCGGATCGCCGTGGTAGATGTTATGGGGGCGATTGAGTTCATCTTTCCAGACAGCAGTGCCGGGGATTCCCATTGCGTGATAAATCGTAGCCGCGAGGTTCTCCGGTGGCTGCCCATCGAAAGCGGGGTAGGCGCCGTTCCTGTCGGACGCGCCAATCACGACGCCACCTGTGGTGCCACCACCAGCAATGAACACAGTTTGCACTGCTCCCCAATGATCACGGCCTGCCTTGCAGCCCGGGCTGCGATTTGCAGCATTGACTTTGGGTGTGCGGCCCATCTCGCCGACCATCACGATCAGCGTTTCATCGAGCAGACCAAGCGACTGCAGGTCATCGAGCAATGCAGACATGCCCCTGTCTGTGGGCGGCAGCAGGCAGTCTCGCAGCAATGGAAAGTTGTTGTCATGAGTGTCCCAGGCCTCATTGTTGCCCAGGTTGACCTGAACAAGATTGACGCCGACCTCCACAAGTTGACGCGCCATCAATAGCGACCAGCCGAACGCATTCCGTCCATAGCGATCTTGTGTCGCCGAGTCTGCATTGTGTACATCAAACGCCTGTTGCACACTGCTGTCCGTCAGTAGCGAGATCGCTGACTGACGATGTCGGTCGAAGGACGCAGTCGCAGCGGCCTGTTCCAGATCCCGCCGCTGCAGATCCAGCATCGATCGCAGTGTGTCCCGGTCCGTCAGCCGAGACCGACTGAGCCCCTCAGGCAGGCTGAGATTCGGCGATTGAAACTTCAAATCAATGTTTCGTTCGCGACCGCGAACAAAGTGAAACTCGTAGTCGGGATAAGCACCGTACGATTTTGGATTGTACGGCGACGCTTCGATAAACCACGGGTCGCGCTGGCTTCCCATCAGTCCGCCAAACTGACCGGGCAGGGTTCGTCCCGTGTTGTGGATCAGCCGTTCCGGAAGTACGACTGCCGGCGGCAGGTTGTTGTTGCGCTTCGGTACGGTATCACCCACGATCGAAGCGATCGACGGCCAGTCGCTCGACTGCGGCTTGACCGGGTTATAGCCGGGCGGCATCGTTGTGCGTCCGGTGAGAATCGACGTGTGCCCTTGCGAGTGCTCGTTGTACGGTGTCGTCAGCGAACGAATCAGGCTCCAGTTCCGGCTGCGAGCCGCAAGCATCGGCAAGTGTTCACAGACGAAGACGCCGGAGGTTTGAGTGGCGATCGGTGAGAACTCACCTCGAATATCGGCCGGCGCATCGGGCTTGGGATCAAAGCTGTCATGCTGCGTGAGTCCACCCGACAGAAAGACAAAGATCACCGATTTCGCAGTGCCGCCACGTACCGATTGCGAAACAACGTCGGC
>CAZFDW010000862.1:0-2151 GCA_964517865.1 uncultured Chitinophaga sp. | reverse complement strand
GCCTCGCATGCCCTCCGTCGGATACCGCGCATACGCCACCGCCTGTTTCAGTTGCTCCGCCGTTTCAATCCACGGGATCACAATCCCATCGGCTCCGATGTCGAGCGCGCGCTTGATGAGCCCGGCGTTGAGTTCCGCAATTCTGACCAACGCCACCGTATCGCTTCTGACCGTTGCGCGAATGTGTTCTGTGATCTCCTTCCAGTCGAGATGCCCGTGCTCTGCATCGATCACCACCCAGTCAAGTCCCAGGGCAACGGCCATCTCTGTGATACTGGGTGACTCCAGCGTCACCCAAAGTCCAAACACCGATTCATCGCGAGCCAGCTTTTGTCGCAGACTGCGAATGGCGGACGTTTTCATGGAAAGCCCAAATGACAGGAAAGTTGTGGTGATCGTACAATGGACCAGTGATGTAGTCGGGCCCCGGAGTTGTGTCAAGAGGGCAGTCCGGCAACTGCGGCTTGTCTCACTTTCGTGTGATGAATTGTGAGGTTTCCGCGTACCACACTACGACGGTCACTGCCAAAATCACGTTGGGTCCATGCCAACATCTGGCCGGCGGACCAGTGCCTCATGGAGCAATAGCAAAACGCCGCACAGCACCACCGTTCCGAGCGGAACCGCTTCCAATTCTCCCATTCCAGCGATGACGCCGAGCAATCCTGGCACGGCCGCAGCCCCGATCATCGCGGCCCCGACCTGGAACCCGATGGCATGTGCCGACAACTCTGGCCCCAGCCGATGCGGAGTCCTGGACATCAGGCAGGGGAAGACGGGAGCGAGTCCGAATCCAGCGAGTGAAAGACCCAGGAACGCACCTTCAACGGGGAGTCGGGCTGCAAATAATAACGCTCCACTACCAGCAACAAGTAAGCAATACCGAACGAGGCGATCGATCCCGATGCGGTCTGCAATGAACCCAGATACAACTCGCCCGACACCGATCGATCCCCAGTAAATCCCGACCGCAATACCTGCCTGATCCGGGCTGACATGTCGAGACTCCGTCAAGACCGTGAATGTCCACTGACTGAACGTCACTTCGAGGCCCGTGTACAGGAAGAATACGGCCATCTGGAGCCAAACAGCGGAATGCCGCAACGCACTCCCGGCACCAGGAGGCAACCGCTTCGTCCTGGCGATTGACGACGTTGCTTCCCACGACCGATGCGTAATCAGGAACAGCATTGACATGGCCAGCATCGTTCCTCCGACGGCCGAGTAGCCAGCGCTGTATTGGCGACCACGGGCAAGCACGTTCGACATCAGGACCGGGCCGATCAAGGCACCGAAGCAGTAGCAGGCGTGCAGCCAGATCAACTGTCGAGCCGACATGTGGTGAGCAGCGTACCCATTCAGGCCGGAGTCGATCGCGCCGGACCCAAGACCGTGAAGCAGCGCACAGAACACGAACACGGCCCATAGCGTCGCAAAACCGAATCCATACATAGCGGTTGCGACAAGTCCGGTACTCGCAGCCAGAACCAGGCCGATCCCGATGGTCTGCATTAATCGGCCGGCAAGAAAACTGCTCAGCAGGTACCCGACACCTGAGACGACGAGCACAAGCCCAACGGCCCCCTGACGCAGTTGAAACGTATCCCGAACGGAAGGCCACGACACTCCGATGACCGCGTCAGGAAGTCCAAGGCTGACAAAACCGATGAAGGCCAGAGCGAGCAGAAAAGAACTGTGGCGGGCCGGAAAGGCGCGATTCATTGTGGCGATTTCTTTCATGCCATCATTGAAGCCTGGTGCTCTGTCAGTCGTGCATGGAGGTGTGCCACTGGCTCCGCCAGTGCTTCCTGCAAATAGTGAACACTGGCAAAGCCAGTGGCACGCAATCCGTAAATGGATGCATCACAGTGCACTAGTCCTGAAACAAGCGACCTTTGGAGTGCGGTGACTCGTCACCGCTTTCTTTTTCAGGTCATTTGGCTCTGCAAACGATGTTCGTTTGTACGATTGACTTCACCTGAAGTTGAAATGGATCACTTCTGTTTTCCCACGCTGATTGACAAAAATGCTGTATGGGAAAGGCAAAGCGGCGACAAGTCGCCGCACTCCAGAATTATATCGTTCAAGTCGCGGCTTGCACACGGAGAATCGATCTGGAGTCGATGAAGGACTTTAGATACAGTCCGTCCC
>CAZFDW010000861.1:0-2151 GCA_964517865.1 uncultured Chitinophaga sp. | reverse complement strand
TGGGGTGCGCCGTATCCACGGCGACCCCAGGCTTTGTTGTCGAACCCCTGTCGGGGTTGGAGTTGGGACCATTTTCACAAACCGTTAAATACTCCGATTTTGCTGGTGAAAATCCTTCACGGCGCTGACGCGCGGGGCGTTGCCCACGCGGTTAAACGAATGTGCCATCATCAACCGCGCGCGGTATAATTCGCCGTGTTTCCTGGTACAATCTTTTAACATAGCAGCCAGGACTCAGCGATTTTTTTTCGGGACACGCGACGTGGCCAACTTTCGACGCAAACGCCGACACCTCAGCCTGCCCATCTGGAGCAGTGCGGTATTGATGACCATCAATCTTGCGCTCATGGTCGTGTTGATTGTGCTTCTGAGTCGGGAAAAGCTGTGGCTGGCGTTGACAGTGGGATCGGTGGCTCTGGGAATCAGTCTGTTCGGCATGTCGCTGTATTCATTTCTGACGATCAAGGAAATTCAGCTCAATCGACGTCAGTCCAACTTCGTGGACAGCGTCACCCATGAACTCAAGACACCCATCGCCGCGTTGCGGTTGTATCTGGACACTCTGATTCTTCGCGAACCTGAACCAAAGGACCGCCAGGAATTCTACGTCACGATGAATTCCGAACTGGCACGCCTGGATGGACTCATCAATCAGTTACTGGAAGTGGCGAGACTGGATGCGATCGGGCATCAGAAGGAACCGGAAACCGTGCAGTTGGACGATTTGCTGCGATCCTGTGCCGCAGCAGCATGTCTACATCACAAACAGGAAATCTCCGAAGTCTTTCAGTTTGAGATTTCGCCGTTGGCCCTCACGTCACGTCGCATGTTGCTGGAAATGATCTTCGGCAATCTGCTGGACAATGCGGTCAAGTACGGCGGCACTCCACCGCGAGTCACGGTCCATGCGTTTGCCCGTGGCCGTGATCGAGTTGTGGTCCGTGTGCGTGACAACGGACCGGGTGTCGCTCCTGAAAACCGCCGCAGGATTTTCAAACTGTTTTTCCGGGGAAGTGACGAACTGCAGAGAACAAAGACGGGCACCGGACTTGGTCTCTATATTGTGCGAACGCTCGTGGGGTTCTTAAAAGGCAGCGTTGCCGTCATGGACGTGGAAACGGGATCAGGCAGTGTGTTTGAAGTCACGCTGCCCGGTCGGGAGTTGCAGATTCCTGCGTCTGAAAATCGGGAGGGTCGGCAACGTGTCTCTGAACTGGCGTTGTCAGGAAAGGAGAATGCTCCGTGAGAATTCTTGTCGTCGAAGATGAAGACGCCATCGCGCGCGGCCTGCGTTTCAATTTTGAACGTGAAGGTCATCAGGTGGACCTCGCTGGTAACGGGCCAACGGCGCTGGAAATCTATGAATCCGCCCAGCCGCCGATCGACCTTGTCGTCCTGGATCTGATGTTGCCGCAGATGAGCGGCTACGAAATCTGTCGGACGCTGCGCCGCCTGGACATGGATATTCCGATCATGGCACTGACGGCGCGCACGTTGTCTGAAGACAAAGTTCAGGCGTTTGATGTCGGTGTGGATATGTATATGACGAAGCCGTTCTCGCTGCCGGAACTGCTCAGTCGTGTCAATAATCTGCTCAATAAGCGACGCCGGACGCTTGAGCGACGTTCTGTGCGACCCACTGAAGACATCGTACGGTTCAGCGATGTGACGGTGGATTTTGGCCGGTTTGAACTGCGTCGCAATACGGACGTGCACTCGCTGACAACGCGGGAGCAGGAGCTGCTGCGATACTTTCTGGAGCACGATGGCGTCGTCCTGTCTCGGGCACGACTGCAGTCTGACGTGTGGAAAGATTCGGCCGATATCTCCAGCCGTTCGATCGACAATTTTGTGATGCGTCTGCGGCGAATGATTGAACAGGATCCAACGTCACCCAAACACCTGCTTTCCATTCGCGGCACCGGCTATCGCTTCGTCCGCGAACCCACTCCGGAAGCCATGGATGAATCGGTCGGTCCGGGTTCTCCGGAATCCTGAAGGCCCGGGAGCTGTACCTCATCATTTCTTAACATTCGTGCGTTATCCCGCACGGTGAAAATTAACATGAACCCGAAGCGTCAATGTATACTCCGCGCGGTCAGATTTGAGGTTTTGTGAGCGGCAAGGCGCTAGCCGCCGGTGTTGATTTAA
>CAZFDW010000860.1:0-2160 GCA_964517865.1 uncultured Chitinophaga sp. | reverse complement strand
CTGAGACGACATGAAACGAGACGAAGCCTTCGAACTTGCAATACAATGGCGGGAGAATCCTGTGTTGCTGGTCGGCGACCTGCGTGCAACGTTTGACTGGCTGTGGCAGAACAGCGAAGAATCGCCGGACGCTGTCGCCAGAGCCACCGGTGCAAGAGTCATGGTGACCTCGTTGGTTCCTGAAGCACTCGAGCGCCTGATTCCATTGCATCAAGCGTTGACGAAGTACGCCATTCTGCTGAAAGCATCGAAGCTGACGCCCGAACTCCTTGACCCCGTGATTCAATCTCTGGCGCCGCCAGACTCGGCATCTGCATCAGTGGACTCAGCGATACCACCGGCCGAGTCGTTCGTGACCCTGGCCAGCCTGTCTGCTGTGACTCAGGCAATTGAGGTCACTCAACACTGGGTGGATAAACAGGAGCGACTGCGAAACGGCGAAGGCAACCGCAGTGAGATTCTGAAGACCACAATCGAAGTGGCGGACGATGAGTTACTGGTCAAAACCGATCAGGACGGGAGTCTGAAACTCCGCGGAACTTCCAATATTCCGATGTTCCTGGCATTCTTTCGGACTTCCAAACATCACTTGACCATCGATGCGTTTCTGGACATTGACCGCACAGTCAAACCTACAAACCTTGACCGTCATCGAGTCCGATTGTCATCCAAGCTGCACGACGTGATGATCGAGATCGTGTCAGAAAAAGATGGCTATCGAATGCAGAAATTCCGGCAGCATTAGTGTTGGAGATTTGTCTCGTCTGCAGAATCTGTGGGTAAAAATCGATTAGGAAGCTGACTTGACGTGGGAAAACACTGAATTTCGTGGGAATCGAGCGTTGTAGCAAGGGACGGTCAGATTTGCATGGGACTGTGATGAATCATATCGTCCCGTCAGGGACGATTGAAAATAGCCCACCGTTTCAACGGTGGACTATTCTCGGGTGTCCCTGACGCGACAAACAACGCGATGATGACGGTGATCGATTCGCGGTGGATCCGATTGTGCCTCTTGTGAATTCTGTGGCTCTTTGTGGCCAGACAGCCCCTGACTCGCAAACAACACCTGGACCAATATTGCTGGCCACAAAAACTCACAAGAATCACAAAAGTAAGAACAAAGCGGAGAGCGGAAACCACTGATCGTGGAATTCTGTCTCGGCAGATGGATGTCGATCGACAAATGCTCATCACGACGGAGCGTGACGGCTACATTGCGAATTGCCCTTCAACGAGGCCGAACCCCGGTGAAGGCGAAAAAATCTTCTCAGAAAAACAACATCTTTAATGTCCACTGAGCAGGGGGGGCACCGAATTCTGACGCATCCTGCTACGTTTCAGTCGGAGCCATGCGTGGCACAAGTTTGTGGTGTCCGGCTGTTGAAAATGTTGTCGGCGATTTTTCCGATGTCCTGACGGCTCCACACCGCACATTTCAGTCCCTGAGGAGCGTCATCCGACACTACCGCGACAATCCCTGAATCGTTTGAGGCATATGGACTTTCACCGGCCACACTCCGCCAGACTTCGATGCGCGGTGCCGATGCCTGAAGATCACCTTCCACGAGGATCAGGTCGCAGTCTGAAAACTGGACCTCGAACTGCCCATACCGGGATTCTCCGTGCTGCTCGCGTTCGGTGGGAATGAACAGGGCCGTCATATGAGGTGACAAAATTCCGACTGCAGCGGCGCCAGCTTCGCGATGCTTGTGGGAATCTTTGCCGGGAGTATCCAGTTCGTGATGGTGGTGCGTATGCTTCACTGTCGCCACTTTCAGGCCTCGAGCCGTGAATTCACGGACAAGCTCACAGACCAGCGTGGTTTTGCCGGAGTTCTTGCGACCGACAATATGAATGCGATGTGACATGCGGGAATTTCCAAAACCAAAGTGCCAATGACCAATGAAACGCCAGTCTTTGCCGTTCGCGTCAGACTGTTCAACACAGAAAGTCTACTGCGCCATCAAATATTTGAACAACTCGATCCGTTCGCGATTATTCAGCGTCTTCAGCAGGCTCTCGGGCATGAAGGAGTTGGGAGACGTTTTAGTTTCTTCGATTTCCTCCCTCGAGACTGTGACACTGTCGGTGAGTGTGCGCACTGTAAGCACCTCGGCAGAAGTAGTTTGGCATAATATCGTTTAACCGCGTGGGCAA
>CAZFDW010000859.1:0-2164 GCA_964517865.1 uncultured Chitinophaga sp. | reverse complement strand
GGTGGGCCATCCGGGCACTGCGGGGCAAATGCTCGCACCATTCGACGCCGGGGGCTGAGGTCGCGATGGGCTGGAACTCTCCGCGATACTCCACCGGAGACAGGGGTTTCATGTCCCAGGTATCTAACTGGCTGGGACCGCCAAAGATCCTATCGAGAGAAAACTTCGACGAGGCCGTCGGTCGCAAAGTCGAATTCGACCGCCGGAAAACGTCAGCATGAAATGCTCCCGAACCTGCAGCCTGTGCATCAGGCGACTGACAGCAACATGAACAAAAAATAAACCAGGTGATTAACCCATCTGAACGACACAAGAAATAGTGCTTCAGCATGTCTATCAGGATCACAAACTCTGATTCCAGTGTCAATCCCTGGTCTTAGTATCCGTGGACTGCGGCAGCCTGCTGCCGCTTTAATCTCAGCAGCCTGCTGCTGAGAATGCACAGTTCAAATTTAAGAAGCGTCTCCACAGCAGGCTGTGGAACGGAAAGCTGCAGCAGGGCTGCAGCAGTCCAAGACCAGTCCAGGATCGGATGGAAGGAACAACATGCCCGAAAAATTCAACTTCGATGGCGTCTTCATCTTCTGATTCTCTGACGAACTCTGTCGTCGCATGAATCTCGGCTGATTTCAGACTAGACTGTTAGATCGGTCGTTGAGTTTGTAGAAATGCTGGAAGTGTTTTCTTTGCTCGGAATCGCAAAATGAAATCATGCTTGATCGCTGTGTGGCTGGTGTTGTTTGCCAACTTGAACACAGGCTTTCCGGCAGACCCCGTCGCTGGTCGGCCAACGAAGAGCATCGAAGGTTCGGCGGATCTCGTCAGCGATGAGTATCGAGACTGGAAGCATTCTGGTTCGATCTGGTTGCTCACGACACCGGACGGTGCGGAGCTGTCGGCCGAGGCGAAAGTTGAGCAGTTCCCCGTGCTCGTGCGGCTGCATCGCGACTTCTTTGACTTCGCTCAAGCAAAGTCGAACGGGGACGATGTGCGGTTCTCGTCGAGCACCGCCGGGCGGCTTGCATTTCAGATTGAAGAGTGGGACGCCGTTCAGGGTGTCGCAAGTGTGTGGGTACGCATGCCGTTGATCGTGGGGAACTCGCGGCAGGAGATTAAGCTGCATTGGGGCAATACCAACGCGGCCACTGAGTCCGACGGCAAGGCCGTGTTCAATGAGTCGAACGGGTATCTCAGCGTCTGGCATATGAACGACCCGGTGCGTGATGACACCGGCACATTGACGAGCACAGACACGGGCACGACGGCGACTCAAGGCGTGATAGGTGCGGCTCGATACTTTGCCGAGGGCAAGGGAGTCTTCGGCGGCGACATGATTTCGAACTACCCGACCGGCGCGAGCTCTCACAGCACCGAAGCCTGGTTCCGTGCCGAGAAGCCGAATGGTCGAGTCCTCGCGTGGGGCAACGAGCATGCTCAGGGCAAAGTCGTGATGCATTACATGAGCCCGCCGCATGTGAAGATGGAATGCTACTTCTCCGGCGCGGACGTGAGCAGCAAGCAATCCATTCCGCTGACCGAATGGGTGCAGGTCGTGCATACCTACGAAAGTGGCGATTCGCGTCTCTATGTGAATGGGGTTCTCGACGCGACAACTCAAACGCCGTCGGCCCCGCTGGCTCTCAAGAGCCCCGCGCGGCTGTTTCTTGGCGGTTGGTATCACAACTACGACTTCGTCGGCGATCTCGATGAGGTCCGCATCTCGAAGGTCGTGCGTTCGCCGGAATGGGTGAAGCTGCAGTTTGAAAATCAGAAGCCGACTCAATCGTTCGTTGGGCCTCTCGTGCAACCGGGGAATGAGTTCTCCGCCTCGCACGCTCAGCTTGCATTGGCCGAAGGTCAGAGCGCTACGATTACAGCGAAGGCGGGCGGCGCCCAGAAGGTGCTGTGGATTTTGAGGCGCGACGGGCGCGAGAGCGTCGTCGCCTCAGATCGCTTTTCTTACGTCTACAACGCGGGGCGCGTGCGCGGAGATACAAAGTTCACCCTCACCGTCAAAGCGATCTACGCCCACGAAGTGAAGACCAAAGACATCGCGATCACGGTCAGCGACGACATCCCCGAGCCTGTCTTCACACTCGCTGCTCCTGCGAATTGGGACGGACGGCAGACGATCGAAGTCGTGCCGCAGGTCTCGAATCTCGCC
>CAZFDW010000858.1:0-2171 GCA_964517865.1 uncultured Chitinophaga sp. | reverse complement strand
GGGGTCAGGTCTCTTTTCTTGGTCGTCCCCTTGGCCGCGTTGTGGTTTCGACGCCGAGACGGACGGCGCTGCTTTTGGTCCATTGATCATCACCGAACGGCAACCCGCGACGGACGCTGTGCCGAAGCGATGTAAGTTCGGCTTCTCTCTCCACCTTATTCACCCACGAGCGGCAGTTGCGTGGCAGGGCCGGATCATCCGGAATGGGCAACAACCAGCGGCGTTCATCGATCGGTTGGCGGCGAGTGTAGGCGGAACTCCATTGCCAGTCTTCCGCAAGCTCAATGAAATTGGCTCGCACAGGATTCCGTTCGACGTATCTCATCACCGTCAGCAGGTGTCCGTCGGATTGGATCGGCGTTGATTCCAGAACTCGATCGACAGGCACAGCGACAGAGGCGACTCACGCAATCAAGACTCACAGGCTACCCCAGTTCTCTGATCGGTGTGCCGGTCGTAATCGCGACGGGGCGGCCGCTGCCGTCCGGGAAATGGGTCATCAAGTCGATGCCCAAGTGACGGTAAATCGTCGCCATCAGGTCCTGAGGATCGATAGGACGTTCCACCGGATACGCGGCGTGCTGATCCGTCGCACCGATGACTTGCCCCATGCGGAAGCCACCTCCGGAAATCAGGATCGACTGAGCCCCGGGCCAGTGATCGCGGCCCCATTGGAGTTTCCCCGTCCCTGTCCCGGGCTGCAGTGTTCCCTTCGGAGTCCTTCCGAATTCTCCTGCAGCAATCAGCAGCACTTTCTTGTCCAACCCGCGATCGTAAATGTCGTTGATCAGCGTCGTCACCACCTGGTCATACACCGGCAGCCGATACCGCATGATCGTCGGCAGGTCGATGTTGATCGCGTGGTCATCCCATCCCGGCGCGTCCATCGCCTTGACGCCTCCAGGAACGCTGATGGTGACAAAGCTGACTCCTGCTTCGACCAGACGCCGCGCGACGAGCGCGTTCTGTCCCCATTCGTCCCCGTACTGCGCGACCAGCCGAGGATCTTCCTGCGCGAGGTCAAATGCCTGACGCACCTTGTCGGCGGTCAGGATCTCAATGGCCGTGCGATTGAATTCATCGACTGACTCCATCACGCCACGGTTATCGACATCGCGTCGGAAACCATCGATCTGTCGCAGCAGCGTCACCCGATCGTCGAGCCGTCCCCCTTCGATCGTCAACGTGGAGTTGGGCAAGCCAGTTTTCGTCACGATCGGTGGCCGCCAAGCGCTGCTCCAATAGCCGTTCCCGATTCCCGGGAGGTACTCGCCGAAAGCACTCTGATAAATGACGAGGCCCATCCCCACAGCCGCTGGCACTCCGCGCACTCGAGACTTGAGTGCCCGGCCGATAATCGCTCCCATCTGCGGGTGAGTGGACTCGAACGTACCAGTTTTGAGCCCCGCATTGCCCGACATGAACCGGCCATGCGCCTCAAAGTGCCCGCCGTCGCTGTGTGTACAAGAACGAATGATCGAAAAGCGACTCGCAATCCGAGAATGCAACGGCAGCAGTTCGCAGAGACTCAGGCCCTGCACGCTGGTGGAAATAGGCATGCACGGCCCACGCACCTCGGTGGGAGCGTTCGGCTTCAAATCGTATGTTTCAAGTTGGCTCGGGCCGCCATGCAGGAACAGGAAGATGACGGCCGTATCTTTCGGCAACGTCTCACCTGCCTCGGCTCTCTGTCGCAGCAGAGTCGCCAGACTCATGCCCCCAATTCCCAGCAAACCGGCATGCAACGCCCCCCGACGGCTGACTGCCCGGAGGTTCGCCTTGCGGTGGATGTTTTTGTCGTTCATCGAGTTTTTTTCCTGCCCGCATGATAGCCAAAATTCGGTTGACTACGAGTCTAAAACTGGCGACCACAGGGTTTCCAGGAAAGCGGCAGATTGAGAAGTGCCCTCTTAGCCTGAGGCGCTAGCCGACTACGCAGCTCAGTTCCGTTTTCATCGAGCAAGGCGACCGTCACTTTTCCCGCACCGCCACGCTATTCGACCTTCAGCAAGAGCCGGTCGCCGCGGACTGGCAGCGGCGTAGTCATTAGTTGTCCGATGACTGCCTGCCCTCTCACTCGTTCCCCGGTGGCTTCCAGCGGACGACTTCGAGATGTGTTTTGTCGTCTTCACCACGATACGAGTACGACGTGACCAGTGTGCCGTCATTGA
>CAZFDW010000857.1:0-2174 GCA_964517865.1 uncultured Chitinophaga sp. | reverse complement strand
TCCCATCAGGCAGGTTCCGGCGTTTAAATTGGTACCGCGAGGATCGACAGCTCTGCTTGATGCAGTCGGTCGGGCCATTAACGAGACCGGAGCACGATTGGCGGCGACGGTCGAAGCGCAGCGACCGGGGCTGGTGGTGTTCGTGATCGTGACGGATGGAGAAGAAAACTCCAGCCGCGAGTTCACTCGCGACAAGATCCGGACGATGGTTGAGCATCAGCAGTCAGCCTACAAGTGGCAATTCACGTTTCTGGCTGCGAATCAGGATGCCTTCGCTGCAGGCGGTTCCATGGGGATCGCTCAAGATGGAATCGCCGCGTTTTCGCCAGGTAAAATGCGAGGCACTTACGCAGCGGCCGCACAGAAGATGTCTCGCATGCGGAAAGCCACCAGCGAAGGGGAAGCTGTGGACAACAAGTTCACAGACGAAGAACGTGGTGAAATGCTGTAACGGTGCTCCGTGGAAATGGAGTCAGGAACCAATAGCCAAATGGCCCGAAGGGTGCTCTGCACTATTGGTTCCTGACCCCATTTCCAATGCCTTCGTGGCGGCTACTGTCACCTCAAGCCTCGTTACTTGTTCACCGTGCTGTTCGAGAAAATCGCAATGCTGCGAGAATTGGTAGGGAAATGACATTCGCTGTCGAAAAACCATTCCCGCCCAACGGGCCAGCGTTTTGGTGAAACATTTTATCCGGGTGTAAAAACGTACCTGACTAACCACGCAATAAGGTAACACGTATGAAAAACTCAATCATGGTCCTCTTCCCATATCTCCATCAGGGTATGTGGGTGTTTGACGACGACGCAGTAGGCCTGGTTCGAGAGCCATTTGTTGCCGGTATTCCAGCCATTTTGGAAGCGTTGCTTCAGAAAGAGGATATCAAGAATCCGGAAAGCGGCTTCCGATTGATTTTCTCATCGAGTCCGTTTCCCGGCCATCAGCTTTGTGGACGAAGACTTCGCGAGGAATTTGGCGGCAATTGGTACGGCGTTGAGACTCCCGAAGGACAGGCTGAAGGGTGGTTATGTCCAGCTCTCTTCCAGTACTTCGAAACTGCACCTGACGACTTGTATATCCGTGTTGAAACGATGAAGCATTGAGTCCTTTTCGGCAGGTGGCAGTTTCGACGCCGAATAGATTTGCAATCTGTAAGCTGCCTCTATGGACCTGGATGTGTCAGGTCGGGTGGGCCGGCAGCGATAATGGCCGTTTTTCGATTTTTGCGCCGATGAAGTCAACCATGACAGGGACGAAGGCGAGGAATGGAAGCGCGGGATTCACCCTGCTTAAATTTGACCACTTCGAAAGAGACGTGACTTCCCGTGTGACCGAATGTGTGATTGACTCCGAACCCGAAATTCGACGCATGATATGGGTTGCTGGCAATGACTTACCCCGACTCTGCGCCAATCGTACCGCTCATCATCGTAATCGACTCGTGCGAACGGTGGAGGAGGACATCGAGAAGTTTGATTTGTCCGTGTGAGACAGTGACAGCGCTTCGTGTACCCGACAGATCGCGTACTGGTGGTACAAATTTCAGGGCCCACTTCGTATGGTCGTACTTGAGGCGATGGTGAGACCGAAGTGGGCCAGAGTCTGCTTTGAGATTGGTGGGTTGTGCCGAGGGAATTGTCGGTGACATCCTGACGAGGACTGAAGGTTCGACCAGTAAATAGGGCTATGTGTCACGGACGTGTCCACCTCGTGCAGTAAGCTCAGAACTCTTGCCGTGACTCCTGCATCCACGATGGCTCGATGTGCATTTGCGATCGTTGGAATCCGAAGAGCTGACGCAACGGTGGACAATTTTGCGTTGTGGGCAACTCGCTTTCGTCGAGCGATCTGCATGGTACAGAGGCGACCGAACGACTGAGGCATTTCAGTGCCACATTCCAGCAACTCAGCTCGTAGAAATCCAAGGTCAAATGAGATATTGTGGGCAACCAGATGTGTGGTCTCAGAAAGGCAGTCCATCAGGTCGGGGAGTAAGTCTGCAAACGTCGGAGCTGTCCGGACGGCGTGATTTGAAATGCCGTGAATCTGGGTAACGTGTGACGGAATCGATCGCTGGGGATGGACCAGCGAATCGAACATGCGAACGACGCGAAACTTTTCATCGAGAATCACAACCGCGATCTCCACCACTCTGTCCCCTTGGGCGGGAGAC
>CAZFDW010000856.1:0-2176 GCA_964517865.1 uncultured Chitinophaga sp. | reverse complement strand
CTTCAGCCATTGCAGCGTAGCCAATGTCCTCTGGAACCGCCCACGCATGAAAAACTCCTTGTGCCAAATCCCAATGAAGGAAGAGGTATGCGACCGGAGCCTTGTCGGCGAGCGAATGCAATTCCTCTGAAACTGAAGGAAGTAGGTTGGTCCAGAATTGATCGGCGACACGTGAGTTGCGCAGTCCAATGACCCCACCATTCCATTTGAACAGCGAATGACGCACATGCTGCGGTTGATTGCCGGACTGCCCGAGTCTCGCGCACGCCACAGCCGTCATACATCGCCCGGCATTTCTTCGGCGTCGATCGTCGATCGTAATGGCCGAAGCATCCGACGAAGGTTGAGCGAGGCTACGCAGGATGGAGGCTGCGAAATTAAAGTGCGTCATGGGAATAATCAATTCTTCGCAAAAGACGTTGGCTGATAGGCGAAGAATGCAGAAGGATGTAGATCCCGATACCGCCGATCCGCCAGCCATGCTCTTCGACACACTTTTCGCTCTACACGAACATGCTGGCCGAGCCGCACCACGCATCGTAGACTCTCCCTTTGTGCGGTGCGAGCCTCTCGATCAGCACGCGGCACGCGACGCCGTCGGTTGTTGAGTTGTTCCAGCATCGGTGCGTCCCCCGCGTTTCGGGTCGATTCACCGGCGTGGGCTCGCGGGACAGTTCGGCTTGGAAGTCATGTTCCGTCCACTTCCAAATTCAGGTTGGCTTCACGGTCATGCCGGGCGTTGTCGCGATTCCGACGAGGCTTGCGATCAAATTCAGGAATCGCGACGCCGTGTCGCCATTCCTGTCGCGATTTACTTTTCCTTTCATTTTGCCGCGCCGATAGCGACATGATGTCGCGATTCGTAATGCACGACCTCAATCGTGGCTGCATCCCGACACTTTGTCGGGATTCTTGTCGGGACTCCCGCTTCTCAATGAATTCAACGTCTCGATCCCGACACTTTGTCGGGATTTTTGTCAGGATTCTTAGACTTGCGCCACTTCGTATCGGGTTGACGGCCCCTTGCCCACACGACGGATCAACTTGACGTCTACGAGCTTCTTCAGAATCCGCTGTGTTTTTCTTTCGTCGAATCCCGCGTGTGCCTGAAGCTCGGAGCTGGTCGCGGAACTTCTGGAGCTCAGGAATTCCCAGGCTTCCCGTTCGTCTGCATTGAGCGAAGCCAGCACTTCTGAAGGCAACGTGTGGGTCACGCCTTCGCGACTGCGATACAACGTCAGTACCAAATAGGGGTCTTCCCAACTGTATTTCGGCAGCGGCAAGTTCGCCTCAGCGGCTCGATTCCTCATCGACTTCAATCCCAGACCGCGCTCCTCGGCCAAATCCATTTTGGCAAACACATAGTGCAGCACGGGATTTCGACTCAGCATCGGCGCGTTGAACGACTGGAGTTGTTCCAACGTGATGGGTTTGATCGGACGGCCGGGACTTTTCACCACGATCGTGTCGGGAGTGACCAGCAATTGGCACTTCGCCCCTTCGATGCTGTAGTCGCGGTGGACGATGGCGTTCACGATTCCTTCTCGTGTCAGCTCGAAGAGTGCCTCGTTCGTTTCCCGCCGACGTGCGTTGGAACGACTGATCGGGTTCGGTAACTTGTCCCGCAGCCATTCCAGCGCCTCTTCGGGAGCGAGAACCTGTGGGCCGTCGAAGTCCTTCGGCTCTTCCTTTCCATCGGAGTAGTGAATCGTTCCCAGCACCCCTGCCTGCGGCATCGTCGTTCGTGGCTCCTTTCCGAAAAGCAGAAGGCCAAAGCCAGTGGGTAGCAACTGGCCGTTCTCAGGCTTGAGCAGACCTTGCTGTGTCAGACGACGATTAAACGCGGTCGAGCCAACGGTCTCCGTGATCTTCGCGAGAGTGCGGTACTGCTTCATCGCCTCGCCCGACAGATCCCCTAACGCAGCATCAGCGGAAGCATTCTCAAAATTCGAGAGTGTCACCGTCGCGGGCTTCTCGGCCTCAGCTTCAGCAGCGCGGTCCAATGCTTGTGCGAGAAAATCCTGGTTGAACTCGCGAATCTCCTGCTGAAATTCGCGGTCGAACATGTGAATCGTCACGCCGTTTTCCTGGAGGTACTTGATCCCCTTCCCGCCAACCGTTGGGTCGGGATCTTCAATTCCCACCCAAACGTCTTTGATTCGAGCCAAAACAATCC
>CAZFDW010000855.1:0-2179 GCA_964517865.1 uncultured Chitinophaga sp. | reverse complement strand
CCCGAAGAAACCGAAACCCGTCTCCTGCATGGTTTGCGGAAACGTTGTCCGGGCCTCGAAGATCACTGGAGCCTGAAAGACACACTGGCGGCATTGCGGCGAGGCCAGGGCATCCCGGTCGGCAAGAAAGTGCTGATTGTTCTTGACCAGTTCGAGCAATGGCTGCACGCGAAGAAGGAAGAGGAAAACACCGACCTCGTGCAAGCCCTGCGGCAGTGCGATGGGGCCCGAGTGCAGTGCATCGTGATGGTGCGGGATGACTTCTGGATGGCAGTGAGTCGTTTCGGCGTTCAGTTAGAAGTGGACTTCCTGCCAGGCATTAACACGGGACTCGCCGATCTGTTTGATCTCGACCATGCACGGAAAGTTTTGGCCGCCTTCGGTCGGGCGTTCGGCAAACTTCCGGAGAATGCCAGCGAAACCATGAACGAACAGAAAGACTTTCTGAAACAATCAGTGGCCAGTCTGGCTGAGGAAGGCAAAGTCATCTGTGTCCGTTTGGCCCTGTTCGCCGAGATGATGAAGGGTAAGGCCTGGACGCCGGCGACTCTGAAAGAAGTCGGCGGAATCAAGGGCGTCGGCGTGACATTTCTTGAGGAGACATTCAGCTCACAAACTGCTGTGCCCCGGCATCGGATGCACCAGCAAGCCGCCCGTGCGGTTCTGCGAGCCTTGCTTCCCAATTCCGGCACCGACATCAAGGGTGAAATGAAATCCCGTGACGAACTTCTGGCAGCGTCCGGCTATGCCAGCCGTCCGAAAGACTTCGACGAACTCATCCGGATTCTGGACAGCGAGATTCGCCTGATCACGCCGACCGACGCCGAGGGCAAGGATGAAGGAGGAAGGCTGAAGGAGGAAGGAAAGACAAGTCCTGCTGCGTTTGATTCATCCTTCATCCTTCAGCCTTCATCCTTCCGCTACTATCAGCTCACCCACGATTATCTCGTCCCTTCTCTCCGCGACTGGCTCACCCGCAAGCAACGCGAAACCCGCCGTGGTCGCGCGGAACTGAAACTCGCCGAACGCTCAGCCCTCTGGAACGCGAAACCCGAAAACCGCCATCTGCCGTCGCTGACGGAATGGCTCAGCATTCGGACGCTGACGGAGTCGAAACACTGGACGGCACCGCAGCGAGCCATGATGAGCCGGGCGGCACGGGTCCACGGTCTGGGCACGGGGTTGGCCACGGCACTGCTCCTTGCTCTGATCTTCACGGGCCTCAGCATCAACAAGGCGGTGAACGACCGACAGGAGAAACTGGTCGCACAAAAGCAGGAAGAACAGAATCAGGCCGAAGCAACCCGCATGGTCGAAGGACTGCTGGCCGCCGACACCGCTCAGGTCAGCACCAGCCTCGCCAGCCTGAAAGAGTTCCGCACCTGGGCCGACCCGGACCTGCAGCAGGCCTTCAACGATTCGCCAGCAGACTCCAACGCCAAACTTCACGCTGGCCTGGCGTTGGTGGCGGATATTCAAACCGTTGACTCCGCCGCGCTGAAATTTCTTCAAGAGCGACTGTTGACCGTCACCCCGGCGCAGTTTGCACCGGTGCGTCAGTTACTCGAACCACACAAAGCAGAACTGATCCCGGCGTACTGGAAACTGGCCACAGACGACCAGCAACCCGCGTCCCAACGCTTCCACGCCGCCTGTGCCCTCGCGGCGTTCGATCCTGGTTCCTCTCACGCTCCGCGTGAGCAAAGTAGCCCTCACGCTCCGCGTGAGGAGCCTCCAGGGCAAAGCGTCCGTGCAGGCTGGAACGACCCAAATTTCACCACCTTCATCGCCGCACAACTGGTCTCTGTCAGCCCGGAGTACATCGGCGAATTCAAGGAACTGTTGCGCCCTGTGGCTCCGCAACTCGTGCCAGCTCTGAGCGATATCTTCAAAGATCCGGCCCGGGGTGAGCTCGCAAAAACTCTGGCCACTTCAATCCTCGCTGACTATGCGGCCAAAGACCCCGACACGCTGACAGAGTTGGTTCTGGCGGCTGATGTGGTGTCGGATAAATCGCTCTTCCCTGTCCTGCAACAACACCAGGCGGCAGCCGTGAAGAATCTGGAAGTCGTGCTCGACCAACGACTGGAACCCGCTTGGAAAGACACCCCGCTGGACCCTGCATGGACCGAACCCTCGCCCGCCGTTCGCGCGCAGATCGAATCGGCCCACGGCCTGA
>CAZFDW010000854.1:0-2185 GCA_964517865.1 uncultured Chitinophaga sp. | reverse complement strand
AGTCGGTCGGTGCCGATGACGGCAAAGGCAACTGCCACAGCGACTACGTCGATGCCGATGAAGCGAAGACCATCCAGGTCGTGCAACTGGGAAACCTCGACTGATATAAGTTGCCGGGATGCGTTACTGATTCAATCCAATTCGGCTTTAAGTAACTACGCTCTGACGATGCTCAAAACCATCAACATCAGAACTTTCAAAACACTGGAATCGGTAACGTTCGATCTGGGGTTAGTGAATGTGTTCATCGGCGCGAACGGTAGCGGGAAGAGCAATTTACTGGAGGCCATTGGAGTTTTGTCCGCAGCAGCGGATGGGCAAGTGAACGATCAGGCGCTGCTGGCCCGCGGTGTCCGTCCAGGACTGCCCGTACTTTACAAAACAGCGTTTCCCAGCGGAAAAAAACCGCCACATCTCTTCTTTGGGGCCTCCAGCGAAGATGCGAGGTATGAAGTATCTCTGCACAACCCGCTTGAAGACCCATCACCCGCATGGAAGTTTAAGACTGAACTCTGGGAGAGCAAAGGCCAGAAAATCGTCGGACGTTCTCCGGCACAAGCTGAGAAGACGAATCTTGAACGTGGGCTGGCAGCGCTCAAGGCTGTCGAAGTACCTGATGGTCCCGGCATTGAACTTCTTAATGCACTGCAGGGATTTGTGATCTACTCACCGACAACGTCCGTACTGCGTGGAGTTGATTCTGAGCGGCAACCTCGAAAACCTGTTGGACTATCGGGCGGACAGCTGCCTCAGGCCGTTTCGGAACTGCTTCGCCAAAGGAAGAAACAGGGAAAGAATCCCGAGTTGACAAAGCAGATATGCAGCGATGCGCTCGCACTGATTGATTGGGCAGCCTCATATGGTTCTGCGGATTCAAAATCGATGTCATTATCTCCGGCAGCAGCGGCGGCAGGTCGAGTGATCCAGTTTCGTGATCGATTCATGCGATCGGGCCGCAATTTGCTTTCAGGCTATGACGCTTCGGAAGGTGCTCTATACGTGCTGTTCCTGGCCGTGATCGCCGGACACGACGAGAGTCCACAGATTTGTGCTATCGATAATGCAGACCACGGCTTGAATCCGAGGTTGGCTCGCGCGTTGATCAATCGCCTGTGCGATTGGTACGTCAAGGCAGACAGGCGACAACTCTTACTCACGACGCACAATCCGCTCGTGCTTGACGGGTTACCGCTCCAGGACGAGCGAGTGCGATTGTTTACTGTCTCGCGAACCAATACCGGGCGCACAACGATTCGACGAATCGAAGTTAACGAAGAGTTGCTGGAGAAAGCCAAACAGGGGTGGACTCTGTCCCGGTTGTGGGTCATGGGACATCTCGGCGGAGTCCCCGATGTCTGATCCACTTCGAATCGCCGCTGCGGTAGAAGGACCGACCGACGCAATTGTCGTGCAGGCAGTCATTGAGGCATTACTCCCCGAGACCGAGTTTGAGTTTCAGACTGTACAGCCGGAAACTTCCGCAGCATTCAGTACAACCGGGGCTGGTTGGGTTGGCGTGTATCGCTGGAGTCGGCAGACGGTTGAGGAGGGTGGAGGTTCATTTTCAGGGTCGGCAGTTTTGAGTTTTCATGATGTGGTGATCCTGCAAATTGACGCGGATGTCGCAGGAACAACTTATGCGAGCGGCAGTATCAGCGACGCTCCCGGCAATGACCTCCCCTGTGAGAAATCCTGCCCACCTCCGACAGCCACAACAAATGAACTGCGATCCGTGGTCCTGAATTGGCTGGGTGAGAAGAACGTGCCTTCGCAGTTGATTTTCTGTATGCCTTCGAAAAGTATGGAAACCTGGGTATTCGCCGCGCTTTGTCCAGACAACCGCATGGTGAAGCGACCCGATTGGGAATGTCGCGATAACCCAGAATCCCAAATGGGCACATTGCCGAAAGCACAGCGTTTCGGAAAGACCCCAGCGGACTATCGTGCGCGTCGTGGACAGATTATCGCAAATTGGTCATCGGTTGCGTCCAGGTTGTCGGAGGCTGCTCGCTTTCAATCGGAGTTTCTGACCGCGGTCGAAGGTCGTTAGGCAACACACAATTACTTTCGAAGAACGTACCAAATTCTCTGGACATCCAGATCAGATCGTTCAATTCAACTGCAAAAACTCATCATGGCTCGTCCGGGCGTTATCCTGCCGATTCTGCAGAACTGGAGCTGTCAC
>CAZFDW010000853.1:0-2186 GCA_964517865.1 uncultured Chitinophaga sp. | reverse complement strand
CTTGTGTTCACAGAACACCACGAAAGCCATGCCTCCAGTGCCTTCTTTTCCAGTCCGTTTGCGGAGGCGGCATTCCTGACTCTGGACGGTGTCGGAGAATGGTGTACGACTGCCTGGGGAATCGGCAAAGGCCACCGCATCGAACTGCAAAAGCAGATCACGTTTCCTCATTCACTGGGACTTTTGTATTCCGCAGTCACCTACCACTGCGGATTCAAGGTCAACAGCGGCGAATACAAATTGATGGGACTGGCTCCGTACGGAAAGCCGGTCTATGCCGATAGAATTCGAAAGCACCTGATTGATGTCAAACCTGATGGCAGTTTCTGGATGAACATGAAGTTCTTCAATTACTGTCAGGGGCTGACGATGACGAATGACGCCTTTAGCCAGCTCTTTGACATGACGCATCGTCAGCCCGAATCCCTGCTTGAACAAAAGCATATGGACATGGCGGCCAGTATTCAGTTGGTGACGGAGGAAATCGTGCTGGCAATCGCGAATCATATCCATCAGCAAACGGGAATGAAAAACCTGGTGCTCGCCGGAGGTGTAGCACTGAACTGCGTCGCCAATGGGCGACTGCTGCGTGAAGGCCCGTTTGATGACATCTGGGTGCAACCAGCTTCCGGGGACGCCGGCGGAGCGCTTGGTGCTGCTCAGTTTGTCTGGCATCAGTTGCTGGACAACCCGCGAGTGACGACATCAGTTGACTCTCAGGCAGGCAGTCTGCTGGGGCCTGCGTTCACCGATGCGCAAATTACAACAATCCTGACAGCGGCCGGAACGAGGTTTCAACAGTTCGGTAATGAGCAGTCGCTGGTGGAAAATGTCGCTCAGTTGCTTGCAGAAGGAAAAGTCGTAGGCTGGTTTCAGGGGCGAATGGAATACGGCCCACGGGCGTTGGGTTGCCGCAGTATTCTTGGCGATGCACGTTCATCGAAAATGCAGTCGGTGATGAATGTGAAAATCAAGTACCGTGAAAGTTTTCGCCCGTTTGCTCCGATCGTGCTGCGTGAAGCTGCGTCTGAGTGGTTTGATATTCAGCCGCAGCACGAAAGCCCCTACATGTTGATTGTGGCCAATGTGGCGGACGGCAGGAAAACGCAGTTGTCACAGGATCAGTTGCAGGTCATGTCGGAGTCGGAGGATCTTTGCGCGCGAGTCAACGTGCCTCGATCCGAAATTCCTGCGGTCACACATGTCGATTATTCCGCTCGACTGCAAACCGTCGATCACATTCGAAATCCACGCCTGCACAGTCTGCTGAGAGAATTTCAGAATCGGACGGGCTGCCCGGTTCTGGTCAACACCAGTTTCAACGTCCGTGGCGAACCTATTGTCTGCACACCCGAAGATGCCCTGCGATGTTTTATGGCCACTGAGATGGATGTTCTGGTTCTGGAAAGCTGCGTAGTGGTCAAGTCGCAGAACGAGACGCCCCAAACTGCAGCCGCACGTGAATCACACCTCGCAAAATTTTCGCTCGACTAAACCATGAAATTCTCCGACATTCCGCGAAATCCTGATAACTCCATGCTCTGCCAGTTTGCGGGACTGTGGATCCTGTTTTTCGGCGCGATCGCTTTGTCGCAGCATTTTCGCAGCCAGAATACGACCGTGGCCATTGTCGTCGGAACATTAGCGCTGGTGGTTGGTGTTCCGGGGTTGTTTTTTCCTCGACTACTCAAACCCATTTTCGTCGGCTGGATGATGCTGGTTTTTCCAGTTGGCTGGCTGGTTTCGCATGTCATCCTTTTTTTGATCTATTGGAGTCTGTTTGTCCCGATTGGGTTTATACTTCGACGAATGGGGCACGATCCCCTGCGATTACGCAAGCCTGCAGTCGAGAGCTACTGGGAACAAAAAACTCAACAAACGAAACTACGTCGATATCTTAAGCAGTTTTGAATTGAGAGGTTGCTGGTTCGAAACACCTTCTTGTTCTGTTCATTTTGTGGGAGTGACATCTGTGACCAAAGAAGACCCGGACGAGAGCTTTTCCCGAATCGCTGAAACCGAAGGCGATACCTCGATCTTCCGAGAGTTTCTGGAATTCCTGATGACGAACAAGAAGTGGTGGCTGGGGCCAATTGTCCTGATCCTGCTGGGTCTGGGCGCACTTTTGTTGCTGACCAGCACCGCGGCCGCCCCTTTCATTTACACGCTGTTCTAACGCGACGTCA
>CAZFDW010000852.1:0-2192 GCA_964517865.1 uncultured Chitinophaga sp. | reverse complement strand
TGTTGTAAGGGAACTGAAAAGAAATCCATGGCATCATCTACCGGAACAGGGCACACGTCCGTCTACATACGACCGCCGCTATTGTCGTTCGCCGAATCTCTCTGAAGACCCGGCCGGTTGCGTCCTCGTCCCAATTGGCGATGGGCCAGAACCGCGGCGATCGAGTCGGCGTAGAACATGCCGCGCGGTGAGAGTGTAACGGCCGCAACGTTGACATCGAGTAGCCCTTCCTGCTCCAGTGCTTCCAGCTCGCTGGCGTAGTCATCGCAGACGTCGGTGCCGAAGACTTCGCAATATCGCTGGCGGTCAATGCTCAGTGCTGACAGGTGGCGAGTGACGTGAAGCAGTCTGAGATCGCTGGATCCCAACTCGTAACTCCGGTTCCACACAGTTCCACCGCGCTGCACCGCCTGCAGGTATTCGACCACACTTTCGGGGTTCATCGTCTTGAGAGCAGATGATTGTGGTGCGCTCTCCGTGTACGAGATTCCCGACGGTCCGAAACCCAGCATGTCGAAGTGGTCCGGCTGAAAACTCTTCAATTCATACACGTATTGCCGCGAGTCGTCGAGCAGATCACGTCGCTCAAAATTCGTGAGCGTTGTCTGGCGATAACCCTGTGCCAGGAGATGCTCACGAAGTTCTACCCAGTTCCCCGCTCCCACTTCATTCTTCGGCAGCGACGCCAGCAACTGCGTGTCGTGAGCCCACGGCGCTGCCATTCCGCGGAACAGGACCAGATGGTAAAGGCAGATCTGGTCCAGCCCAAGATCCACGGCCTTCAAAACGTCTTCCTTCATTTCAGACAGGGTCTGCCCCGGCAGATTAAACAATAGATCCGCTGAAACCGTCATTCCGCGAACATGAGCGTTTGTGACAACCTCGACAAATACTTCAGGGCCGCCGAACGCCAGTCGCCCCATCTGTTCCAGACGACTTCGTGAAAATGTCTGCACGCCCATGCTGACCCGAAAATGGTGTGCAGACAGTTCCTCCGGCAGGATATCAAGCAGCAAAGGTTTGCGGTTCAGGAAATATGCCGGCACACCTTCCAGCGAAATTTCCGCCTGCTGAAGGTCAAAGACTTCACTAAGCTTGCGACACAGATTTCGAAACGGTACGGCTGGGGACAGATTCGCGGTCCCGCCGCCGAAATACAGGCCATGAATACTTTTCCTCATGAGGTGCGGAGCCGAAGTGATGCGAGACTCGATCTCCCGAATGACTCCGTTCACAACTGCAGCCGCCTTCAGTGAACTGAATTCCTCGTGCGGAAAAGTGCAGAAGCCGCAACCCGCGATTTTGGGATTGCAGAAGGAGTGAGGCAGAACCCCGACCAGCAGTTCACGATCGAGACGATGCCTGGGTGCAAATCTTTCGTGTCCAGCATCGCTCAGTTTTCGGACTTCGTCGTTGGCGAACGGCATGGCTGCGGCCAAAGGAAAGCCGTGGAGCAGTCGGTGCCGTTGTGGCTTGCTCATCCGAAGGTGCAGTAACTCCTGCAAGTGGTGTGATTGTGCGTCAGTCGCAGTGGCAGGGGTTTGTGCGGTTGGCATCATCATCGAGGTCTCCTCTTCCGAGTTGTTGGGATCTTTGACTCACAAGCACGCAATGCGATCGCCGTGCCAAAGACTACAAAATCAGCGTAAGGACATGTCCTCAAATGAGATGCGTTCTTATTGCGTCAGCACCGCATAGGGAAAAAAGGGCTGTATGAGACATGCATAACATGTAGATTCATATACAATTGGTGTATGACGTATGCCGCGTTTCGATTGAGGACAGCCATGGCAATTCTTTCGAGTCACGAACTAAAAGCAGCCGAAGCGATCGGCGGCATTGGCTACTGCAATCCGTTTCTGCCGGAGCGACTGACTCTGGAACGAGTGGCTCTGGGGGACGAGTTCCGTTGTGTGGACCCGGTAATCAATCTTCCGCCTGGTGCCGATCTGACGACAATTTTTCCGAACCTTACAGCGCTGCGAAGTCGCGTGGAGACCCTGTCTGAGAAGATGCGTTCACGATTGCTGGGCGGAACGACTCCCACCGAGCGTGAACTTCGCATCTATCAGGACATGGCGATGTACCTGCTGTATGGACGTCACATGTCCTATCTGAGCACGGTCGCCACAGCCCCTGCGAACGCGGCAAAGAAGAGAAGTATGAAAATCCCAGGGCGCATGATCGAAATC
>CAZFDW010000851.1:0-2192 GCA_964517865.1 uncultured Chitinophaga sp. | reverse complement strand
CTGTACCGGTCACCGCATTTAAGAGCTATATGGGAAGTTCGGGCAGCGGTGCCGCGCTGTGTGAAATCGCCGCGTCACTCCTGGCGGCGCGGCACGGCGTTGTTCCAAAGACGCTGAACTTCGCAACACCGGACGTCGAGCAACCGCTGAACGTGGTGCATGGCGAACATCTGACAACTACGAATGGTCTGTTTCTCAAGACGAGCGTCACCCGTGTCGGCCAGGCCAGTGCGGTGGTGATCCAGGCTTAAGCTGCGTAGGTTTCTCCGAGTGTCATGCGGTTCAGCAGGAGCTTCACCGCCATGCGTTTCAGCGGAAGTTTTACACCGCGTTCTCGGAGCCAGTTGTCAACTGTCGGTGGCCGGATGACGCTGATGGCCGCCATCGCAATCGCCAGCAGCACGACCATGACGGTCTTTGGGGGACGGAGAGCAAGATTGATGGGATTCAAAGCAAACACAGCGTGGATCGCTGTAGCAGCACATTCTGCCGAAGCACAATCCGCACAATCCGTACTTCCGCTCCAGATGGTCCGGACTGAACCTGCGATTGTTAAGAATGGCAGGAACCGAGCATCCGGAATTCTGTGGATAACCGATCCAGAAGGACGTCGGAGTGAACAATTCGATGCAGGTTCGAGCGGTCGTAGCGAATAGACTCGCCGCACGCATCGCACATTCGGCACAGCTTACGGAATCGTAAAAAACGCACTGCGGTAGTATGTTGGTTCCCAGCCTTTGGACGGACTCGTCAGCAAGTGGAGTGTTTATGATGCGTTTCTCATGGAAGAGCCTCATCTACGGACTCATAGCAGCAGCGATAGCGGTGCCAGCAGCAGCAGACGATCTGGCTGACCTTAAGGCCCGTCTGGATGCGATTGACGCTGAGAATGCAAAGTTGCGGGAAGATCTGGATGCGGTGCGAACGTCGGAAGACGTACTCGTTGGCCAGATGTCCGAGCTATCAAATACGGTGGACAAAAAAGAGGATGCCAAAGATCCGAAGAAGGAAGATCCACTTTCATTCAGCAGCAAATGGAACAACGGCTGGGAAGCGTCCACGAAGGACAAGCAGTTCAAGTTTCATGTCGGTGGCCGCGTGCAGATCGACGCCGTGTTTCTTCAGCAAAGTGCCAGTGGCTTTGCCGGTGCCGGCGGGGTCGGCGATCAGGACTCTGTCGAATTCCGCCGCGCCCGATTGCGAGCCGACGGAACGATGTATGGCACGATTGACTGGTGTACCGAGTACGATTTCGTCAACAGCGTCAACGTAGATCCGACATTGCCAGCATCGGAATCCAATGTCGATCATGTGACCGCACCCACCGACCTGTGGGTGACATTTCGTGAAGTTCCAATGGTCGGCAATATTCGCGTCGGCAACGTTAAGGAACCGATCGGTTTCGAACACTTAACGAGCAGTCGTTATCTGGACTTCATGGAGCGATCCTTCAATCAGGATCTCTTCTACGGGCCATTCAACAACGGGTTTATGCCGGGCATCCTTTTCTTTGATAATTGGAGCGAAGATGACCGAGGAACCTGGTCTACTGGATTTTTAAAGAATACGACTAATATCTTTGCCTACGCAGTCGGTGAAGGTGAGTATGCCTGGACAAGCCGTGTCTCTTATCTTCCGTGGTACGAAGACGAAGGCAAATATCTGATGCATCTTGGTGTCGCGGGAAGTATTCGCGATCCGAACAACCAGGCAACTCGGTATCGAACTCGCGGATCGCTGCGAAACGGCCCCGGTGGCCTGAACCCAACGCTGGCGAATACGGGGTCATTCAGTACGACCGAAGTGGACTACGGCGGGCTGGAATGGGTCATGCAGATGGATTCGCTGCTGCTGCAGTCGGAATACACCTGTGCGTGGAATCGGAACAGCATCGGCAACGGCATCACTGCTCCGGCCGGCGCTCAGTTGGGAAATGTCTTCGTCTACGGCTGGTATGCGGAAGCCCTGTACTTTCTGACGGGAGAACACCGGGAGTACGAAAAGAAGTCCGGAGCCTTTGGTCGAGTCATCCCGCATGACAATCTCGGGTCGAAGTGTGGCTGTGGAGCGTGGCAGGTCGGAGCACGTTACAGTATGGCGAATCTGTCGGATTCCGGTATGGACGGCGGTCGTGTCGATGACGTGACACTGGGACTGAACTGGTTCCTCAATCCGAACATGAAAATCCAGAG
>CAZFDW010000850.1:0-2194 GCA_964517865.1 uncultured Chitinophaga sp. | reverse complement strand
CTACGTCCATGTCAAGGACTCCGTGTCGTTGACAGAATTTCCACTGGAGCTGGTATTGCAGATCATGGAATTGCGATTTGATATCGACGAAACCAGTCTTGTACGACGGTTTCGTACTGCGATTTCTGAGTAGTTCGGCTGGGACGAGATTACCCCGCCCAGCATTTGAAAAATGCGGTAATCTGGCGAACACGTTGTAGCGATAGGCAGGCAGTTGCTGTAGGCTGCGAATATCTTTGTCCTGCTCCTTTTTGCCACTCCTGAATTGCTATGAAATACCGACTTATCACTTTCATTGCTTTGCTCGTCACAACCGTCACTGCGATTGTGCCGGGGTGTTCACGATCGGCTTCTCAGGCAGTGCAGGATAATCCTGGAGCCGCGACTACTGATGGCGGAAAGGCACCTCGGGCACCTTCAGCCGGACCGCCGGCTTTGGTGAAAGTGGAGACCATCAAGAAGGACGTGGTGACTCCAAAATTTCGAGCTGTGGGAAATGTTCGGCCTGTGCGGACAAGCATCGTGGCCTCGGGCGCCGACGGCATTGTGGAAGAGTTCCCGCCAGACATCAAAGTGGGCGCATATGTGGCTGGAGGAGACACCCCCACGTTGCTGTCCAAACTGAAAATGACATCTGCGAATGCTGAACTTGCCGAGCAGCGGGCCGTGCTCAAAGAACGGCAGGCCGAACTGGAAGAGATTCAAATCCCGCGCAGCGAAGATATCGACGAAGCCAGAGCTCGCCAGCAGTCGGCTGAGGTGGCCTGTGTGACCGCCAAGCGGCGGCTTGCAGAAATGACAGCACTCGGTCAGCGCGGTGCGGCCAATCCGACCGAAGTCAAGGATGCTCAGGACAATCTGGATGGGGCGGAACAAAATCGACTGGCTGCTGCTGCAGTTCTGGCAAGAATCTCCACACCTCGTGATGAAACCGTTCGCCAGGCCGAAGCCCGTGTGGAGGCACAGCTGGAGCATGTGAAATTTCTGGAAGCTGAGCTCGAAAAGCGAACGACCATGGCACCGTTTGACGGGTTCGTAGTTGAAGAACATACCAACATCGGTCAGTGGCTGTCGAAGGGAGCCCCTGTGGTCACTCTGGCAGACCTGAAGTTCGTGGAAGTGGAAGTTCAGGTTGATCAGCAGTATATCGATCAGATTCACCCCGAGAGTCCGGTAACGCTGAAGATTCAGGGGGCCGGATTGTCGCGGGATTGGCCAGTTATAGATCTCACCGTGGTACCGCGGAGCAATTGGAAAGAAGGTTCCCGCAGCTTTCCGGTGATCATTCGCATTGAGAACAAGGGATTCTACGGCGAGGATTCTGCCCCGATACTGCCCCCGAAACCGGTGCTCCGGGAAGGCATGATGGCAGAGGCTGAGTTTAGTGGAGTGGAAGAAGAGGACGCGATCATGGTACCCAAGGATTCGATCGTGCGAACATCGCGGGGGAACTTCATTTACGTGATCAATCCCCCTACGGAAGAGAAATCGCTCAGCGTCCGCCAGGTAGAAGTTACCCTCGGCATCGGCTCCGATACCTGGATTCAGGTCACCGGCGAGAATCTCGACGCTGGCATGCAGGTGGTTACTGAGGGAGCCCCGCGAATGCGGCCGTTTCAGCCCGTGCAGATTGGGAAGAACGAAGAATCGGAGTAGGGTGCGTGTAGCGGAGCGCAACGCACCATTTTGGAAATGCGTGAAAGACTGGTGTGTTCCGCTGGCGCTGCACACACCCTACCTGAATCACTAAATCAACACGCCACTGGCCCCCGTTCGTTGGTATCCCCATGGACCTGATCAGATTCTCCATCGACAATCCTGTCAAACTCACCGTCGGCGTCATTCTGTCGCTGTTGTTCGGGGGGATCGCCTATCTGGCAACTCCAGTGCAGCTGACACCGGATGTTGCCGAGCCTGAAATCACGATCACAACTCTTTGGCCCGGCGCAAGTGCGGAGGAAGTCGAACGCGAGATCATTGAACAGCAGGAAGAGCAGCTCAAGAGTGTCGAAGGGATGGATGAGTTCAAAAGCGAAAGCTCGGACTCGATGGGATCCATCATGATGCGATTCGCCGTCGGAACAGATCTGGCGGATGCGCGGGCTCGCGTTGCGGAAAAACTGAACCAGGTCCCCGATTACCCGGAGGATGCCCGGGAACCGGTGATCTCCACTGTCAATGGGAACGCGAATGC
>CAZFDW010000849.1:0-2198 GCA_964517865.1 uncultured Chitinophaga sp. | reverse complement strand
TGCAGACTGGTGAGAAAATCTGGCAGTCAGCCGAGATGAAGCAGCCTGCGAACTACTCGTCCATCATCGCCGTCGATCATTTCGGCAAGCGACAGTACATTCAGTTGACCGGACAGAAAGTCTTTGGTCTCGACGGTGACGGCAAGTTACTCTGGCAACATGATTTCCCTGGTAGTACGGCCGTGGTTCCGACACCGATTTACAGAGAGGGGCAGGTCTATGTGACGGCGGGTTACGGAGCTGGCTGCCTATTGCTGAACATTACCGCGAACAACAAAGTTGAAAAAATCTACGACAACAAAGTGATGAAGAACCATCACGGCGGCGTGCTGTTGTCGGGCGACTTTCTCTATGGCCACAGCGACGACAACGGGATTCTTTGTCAGAAGTTCGACACTGGTGAGCTGGTCTGGAGCGACAAGAAAAAGAACGGCAACAAGGGCGCGGTCGCGTATGCCGACGGAATGCTCTATTGCCTTTCAGAAGACAACGGCGACTGCTTTCTTGTCGAAGCCAGTTCAACAGAATACAAGGAAGTCAGTCGTTTCAGAATGGAGCCTCAGACGACGCAGCGGAATCCCAGCGGTCGCGTCTGGACACATCCGGTGATCAGCAATGGTCGGCTCTATCTGCGTGATCAGGATGTCATTTGCTCCTACAGGATTAAGACGAAATAACCATGCAGCATATTCTTGATCATCTGAAATCCACTCAGGACAAAGCCCTGAACGAACTCTGCGACTTCCTGCGCATCCCCAGCATCAGTGCGGACAGCAGGTACGCAGGCGACATGCACCGCTGTGCGGATTGGGTCATGGCATCTATGAAGGATGCGGGCCTCAAGGCTCAGATCTTTCCCACGAAGGGCCATCCGATTGTTTACGGGGAGCGAATTCAGGATCCGAAGCTCCCGACGATTCTGGTGTACGGGCATTACGACGTTCAGCCTCCCGATCCGCTCGATCTGTGGACAACGCCCCCGTTTGAACCGCAGGTTCGGGACGGAAAATTGTACGCGCGCGGCGCGACCGACGACAAAGGCCAATTGTTTACGCACCTGAAGTCGATCGCGGCGTGGGTGAAGTTGAACGGGCAACTCCCGGTCAACGTCAAAGTTCTGATCGAAGGCGAAGAAGAAGTCGGTGGCGTGAATCTGGATCATTTTCTGGAGACGCACGGCGAACTGCTGAAGGCTGACGTGGCCGTCGTGAGTGACACCAGTCAGTACGGTGACGGAATCCCGGCGATTACTTGCGGACTGCGCGGAATCGTGGCGGCGGAAATACGTCTGAAAGGCCCATCAAAGGATCTGCACAGCGGCATCTACGGCGGCAGCATCGCGAATCCGGTGAACGCCCTGGCAAAGATGTGCGGCAAGCTCGTCGGCGATGACGGACGTGTGCAGATTCCTGGCTTCTACGATGACGTTCTGGAACTCACGTCACTGGAACTCGAACAGTACGCTCAATTGCCGTTTTCTGAATCGCACTTCCTGAAAGAAGTGGGCAGTTCGGCAACTTTCGGAGAAGCAGGCTATACGACGCTGCAGCGACGTACGGCGCGTCCGACATGTGATATCAACGGAATTTTTGGCGGCTATACGGGCGAAGGTCCGAAAACTATCATTCCCTCAAAAGCGACTGCAAAAATCACGTGCCGTCTTGTGCCTGTGATGAAGCCGGCCAAAGTTCTGGATGCACTCGAAGCGTTTCTGAGATCGCACTGTCCGCCGGGGATTGAGTTCGAATTTAAGCGATTTCATGGATGTGAGGCATTTGTTTTTGATCCGACAAGTGAGTGGCTTACGGCGGCACGCAAGGCCGTCGAGACGGCCTTTGGCCAGCCGCCCGTGCTGGTTCGCGAGGGCGGTTCTATTCCGGTCGTGCTCAGTTTCAAACAGATTCTGGGAATCGATACCCTGCTGCTCGGCTGGGGCAGGAATTCAGACAACCTCCACAGCCCGGACGAACACATTCATGTTCAGGATTTTCACCGCGGCACCCTCGCCAGCGCCTGCCTGTGGGCAGAACTGGCAAAGGTGAAAACCTGACAACAGGATTTGTTTAACGGCGCGCCGCAGGTGCAGGCGGCAGCCGGACTCAAGTGAAGAATTCGCCTGCGCCTGCGGCTCGCCGTTAAACTAACCACTCGACTCAGAGAGTCAAGCTACAATCAGGAGTTCCCCCAGTGCTGGACCT
>CAZFDW010000848.1:0-2211 GCA_964517865.1 uncultured Chitinophaga sp. | reverse complement strand
GCCATCCGTGGTGACGGAACAAAAACCGGGTCAACAAGCTACCCCCATCAACGCAATCTTTGCGCAGCCCAGGCCCACCCTACAAATGGCGCAGGATCACAAACTGAACAGCCGCGCAGGCATACCATAAACACTTGACTGTATTGCAAATAGCAATACAATTTGGCCGGAGGTGTTCTGCAATGAAATCGGGAAAGAAAAATACGGCGACGCGGCAACAGTCCGTCAGTCCATTGATGGTCCGCCTGGATGAAGACAGCAAGAAAGCTATTTCGCAGGCTGCTGAGTTGCGTCAGATCAGTGTCAGTGATTATGTGCGAACCGTCACAGTCGCTCAGGCAAAGCGGGAAGTGCTGTCTGCTCAGTCGCAGTCGATTGGCCTGTGTCCCGACGAGCAGCTTGCATTCTGGCAGGCGTTGCAGGAACCCGTTCGGCTGACTGCATCGCAGAGGCGACTTGGGGCACTGATGCGAGGCCGAAAGTGAGCAATGTGGTATTCCCGGAGGGCTTCGAGCTGGCAAGACTCGAACGCCTTCATGCACGGAGCAGCTTTGACTGCGGCGAGCCACTGGTCACTGACTGGCTGAAATCGAAAGCTCTTCAGCATCAGGACAAGAGACTGTCGGTCACGAAGGTGCTGCTCGCATTAACCGGACAGATCGCGGGATTTTATTCACTAGCAACCGGTCAGGTTGATTTTTCGGATTTGCCCTCTGAGCTGGCTCGCAAGCTTCCGCGACGAGCCCGGCCAATTGCAGTTCTGGCGTGGCTCGGCGTCGATTTGCATTTTCAGCGTCACGGAATCGGTCAGTGCCTGGTCGCCCAGGCACTCAAGGACTGTGATGACGCAGGCCAGACTTTTGCATTTATTGCTGTCGTCATCGACTGTGTGAATGAGGAAGCAAAATCGTTCTATCGCCAATGGGATTTTGCTGAACTCCCTGGGCATCCCTTTCGTTTATTCTTCGCCGCAAAATCTCTTACGGCAATGGCGAAAGGGCCCTGAGCGCTACTTCAGCTCACGGAGATAGATATTCCGAAACCACAACGTGTTCCCGTGATTCTGCAGCTCAATCTGGCCCCGAGGATATATCGGCTTCTGGCGGTCCCAGATGTTTTCCATCACCACGTTGTCAGTCACCAGCACATCGTTGAGTTTGATCGTGACTTTGTCACCAACCATGCGGATGAAGAAGGTATTCCATTCCCCGGCTGGCTTATCGGCATGCTGGAGTGGAAATCTGGGGTTGGTCTGGTTGTTCCAGAGTGCCCCTGAACCTTTGTCCGCTCCGAGTGAAGTATATTTTTCAAACTTCGTGTCCCAGATCTGCACTTGCGGACTTCCGCGAAGATAGATGCCGCTGTCCCCGCCTTCCAGGATCTTCCAGTCAACGTACATTTCGAAATCAGCGTAGTCTTTGGCTGTACACAGACTGTCGCCTTTGCCATCGAAAATCAGCTCGCCCTTTACAACTGACCAGTGAGCCTTCATCTTTTCATCGGCCGCCTTCTGAGCCTCCGTCAGTTCCTCAGGCTTCATGGCCGCTCGCTTTTCGGGATCAGCCACCAGTCCCTTCCAGCCGTCCAGGTCTTTGCCGTTGAACAATGCGACAAATCCCTCCGGCGGATCTGCTACCGCCGTCGGTCCTGAAATCGCAAGACTCAACGCAGCAGCGATGACGACCAAAACACCACGAGTCACACGTCGATCTGTTTTCATAAACAAGGTTCCTGATGCGAGAAGAGATTACATCACGCAATTGCTGTGTATCCGAACATCTGATCGCTGGCCATGCGGCCACGAATTTTGTTTCAGGGATTCTTACTTCACCGCCGGCTTCAGGTACGCATCATCCAGCTTGCCACACGACCACAGCAGTCCCCGCGTGACCAAATCGAGATAGCGTGCATCGCCCACTGTATCGTTGTTGTGCCCGAGAGTTGTCGCGAAGACCTTTGTCTTTTCACGGTAATTGTTCGTCCAGACTACGGCAGCGTCGCTGGCGTCCTTCTGTTGACCTACGGCCAGAGAACTCGCCGTGTCCAGCAGTTTGTGCTCGCTGTTGTTGTAGAGTTCTTCGTTGACCGTCGTCCAGTCAGCAAGCCCATGCGTGACGGGATGATCTGGTGCCACGAAACCGATATTGATCGGAGCCTGGCGACCATGCCCTGTCGACTGCAGGCCGGTGAATTCAAACCACGGAGTCACCG
>CAZFDW010000847.1:0-2211 GCA_964517865.1 uncultured Chitinophaga sp. | reverse complement strand
AAACTGACAAGCCAGAGAATCTGATCGGCAACGCTTCGAAGGGTTGTCACGCTGCGTAGTCAAAACGACAACACATTCCTTGCGGCGAAGCTACAAGGCAGGTCGCGACCGCAACGTAAAATGCTTCCGTCCAAACCACTCAGGTGGGCGTGTCATGAGTGAGATTTTCCGGAACTGACGAAGCACCGCTGCATCACATTCACTTGTGCAGTGAGACGCGCCAGACTGCTTCGGTGAGACCGACCGGAGCCAATTTTCGCATGGTCGCAACCTGCTCCGGTCACATCGACCACGCAGTTCGTGCGGCTAAGTTCACCCGATTGGTGTCGTCATTTTGACCTGGCGTCGGGATGAAATCAAAGCGATGCCGTTGATCAGATTGATGCTGCGTCAGCGTGTCGGACCGGAGCAGAGAAGCGAACGTCTGCTTCTCGAGTCTCTTTATCATGCATCTATCGTCAGCTGCAATATTGCTGGTGATTTGCTGGTCTTTCGGTTTCGGCATTTTGAACCATCACCGTGACATTTCTGCTCGAGCGCGGTGCACGCATTGATATCTTCTGTGCCGCTATGCTCGGGCAGCTGGAAGTGATTAAATCGTTGCTGACTCTGCAGCCGACGCTGATCGACGCAAAGGGTTCTCATGGATTCAGTCTGCACTTCCACGCTCAGGTCGGCGGCGATGACGCCAAAGAAGTGCTTGACTATCTGCAGTCCATCAAACAGATCGAACTGAGGCCTGTGCCGTTCCTGAAGAAGCAGGAGAACTCGAACGAGTGACGACAATGGCCGTGTCCTCGTGGGTGTCTCATTGAATTCAGTCAGGTTATGCTATTCACAACCCAAACCCGAATCTGTTTCTCTCGGCCCCGTTACACAAATGGACCACGTTCAAATCCTGTGTCGGGAAGTTAGCATGAATCGTTCAAGTCTTGCGCTTTGTCTTATCTGTCTGGCCTCTCCGTCGGTCAGTGTTGCGACCGATTGGCCACAGTTCCGTGGGCCGAATGCCAGCGGCGATTTGCTGGTTGTGGGACGCAGCGGTCGTGGCGGCACCAGTTTTTATGCGATCAAGAGTGGTACCGACGAACAATTGTCGTCGGCTCGCAGTGGTAATCCAGCGTCTTTGGTCGCATGGAACACGGGCGATTTTGGCCCGAACCGAGCATCGCCATTGATCGTTGACGGAATGATTTATCTGCTCGACGGACGAGGCGGCAATGCCACGATCGTGGATTCAGCAACAGGCGTCCTGGTGACGCAGGGCCGTATTCCGGAAGCGGGCGAGTTTTGGGCGTCGCCATGGTCGAATCAAGGCAGGATCTACTGCCTCGACGCCAGTGGGCAGACGTTCGTTCTGCAGTTTGGTCGAACGCTCGATGTGGTCGCAAAGAATATTCTGCCCACTGTTGATAATGTTCGCTTTTGGTCAACGCCCGCTTTGGCTGACGGAACGCTTTTCATCCGATCGAGCAAGACCCTCTACGCGATCGGCAGTAAGTAATCGTGATCGATTTTGCCGTCTTTTTCAAAGACATCGGGTCGGCTGCTCAAGATGCCGCTGCGGACGAGCGCGGAGACAATAACTTCAAAGTCGTGCCATCTGCTCGGATTGCACGAGTCGGTGTGCGACCTGTCGCCGATGCGACACGGTGAAGAGACTCAGAGGTACCTGCACGGATTCAAAAATGAGGCCTATCGCGGGATGTCCAGGAAAACGGTTGGCTGCGATTGGACATCGCAGATCTGGTCAGAGACAATACGCTCGATCCGCGATGCGGACTCACACGAACGACCACTGGCAATAACAAAGGATTACGAAATGGGCGACAAAGGCGGCAAGAAGGATAAGGAAAAAAGTAAGAAGCAGAACGCGGACAAACAGGAACAGAAGTCGAAGGGGAAGCAGGCTAAACCCCAATCGAAGTGAGCAGGACCCCGCTCGCGGGCTGTTGATTTATGTTTGTAGTACCGCCTTCAGGCGGCATCCTCGCTGAAATCGCCAACGAATTCCGGCTAAAGCCGGGACTAGTGCGCCTGTGAGGGCGTTTGACTGGAAGGGTGCAAGTCCCTTCATGGGCTGATCTGAGCCCATTAACTGAAGGTAACTGCGTTCTTGTAAGAGGAGGTGGAGAGCAACTGGAAGTGAACAATCGGTCCGCAGGATAACGAACTCGATTCGGCCTGTCGTTGTGGCGAGCCTGCTAGTTA
>CAZFDW010000846.1:0-2218 GCA_964517865.1 uncultured Chitinophaga sp. | reverse complement strand
AAACATGGGTATCATGCAGATTGATCCTCGCGGAGTCTGGGACGATCCCTTCTACCTGCAGATGAATGATTTGCAGGATGATGGTACTTTTGTTCCTCCTGCAATGACTCCCGGTGTTGTTCTTCCCGATTCGCAACCACAGAACTAGAAAAAGGTCTCTGAGGATGCTCCGATTATTCCCGCGTACACGTTCGGGCAAGTCCCCGATCATTATCCTGTTACTGCTGACGATCGCCGCCGCGGTCACGGCCTATCTGGTGCCATATTCTCGCAACAGACTGATGTCTGCGATGGGTATGAACAAGCAGACGCTGAATTCGCAGTATGTTCTGAAGAAGGCCGAAAAAGCTCCCTTCAGAATCATGATCACTGAAAACGGCACGGTCGACAGCATGAAGAATTCGGTGCTGAGTAACCGCGTGGAGGGCAGTACCACGATTATCATGCTCGTGCCCGAGGGTAGCCGCGTCAATGCACCGGCCATTGCCGAATTCGACGGCGTCGTGGAGTTCATGGATTCGGCATCGGAATCTTCAAAGACCATCAAGTTGCGTGCAGAAGACGGCAAGGAAAAGATTTACGAAATCGCACTGGGTGAGTTTTCCGAGATTCTTGTGACGGATCGACAGGCCGTTCGTCGCTTTGATTTCATTTCTGGTGACGTGGTCTGCGAACTGGATTCCTCGACCCTGGTTGAAAAGGAAAAAGAGCAGCAGATCAAAGTCACGACAGCCAAGGCAACGGTTGAAAAATCAGAGATCGATATCGAGATTCAGGAAACGACAAACTCCAGCGCCGTGGGAAAGGCTAAATCCCTTGCAGCACTCGCCGATCTGGACTTAATCAAATACCAGGCACCGGGTGGTGAATACGAACAGGAAGTCGCCACGATTCAGGGTGATCTGAAAAAGACCGAAGAAGAGTTGTCGATGAACATGGAGAAATACGACAAGGTCCGCAGTCAGGCTCGACTTGGTTACAGCAATGTCAATGAACTGGAAACCGCGCGACTTGCCGTCACAAATTCGGGCATCGTGCTCGGAGTCAACAAGGGTAAGCTGAAGGTGCTGCAGGATTTCATGCGCAAGCGCAAGGAGATCGAACTGACACAGGCCGCCGCCGATTCCAAACAGGAAACAATTCGGGCGGGCAAAGAAGGCGAAGCCATGATGACGCAGTTACGAGCGGTACTCGATGCAGCGAAATTGACTTACAGTGTCGAGATGGACAAGTGGGATATGTTTAAGCGGCAGATTCAGGCCTGTCGCCTGGTTGCACCGCAGCCGGGCGAAGTGGTCTATGCTTCACAGAATAACTCACGCGGCAGCGAACCTGTGGTCATTGAAGAAGGGGCTGCCGTGCGTGAGCGGCAGGCCATTATCAATCTGCCCGATGTCGAAAACATGAAGATCGATGCCCGCATTCACGAATCGAAAATCAGCCGCATCGTCGTCGGACAACCGGTGGAGATCGAAGTCGATGCACTTCCCGGGCAACCCTTTCGCGGCGTGCTTGCAACCGTGTCCTCGGTGCCCACGCCGGGCAGTTGGCCGAATACCGATCTGAAAGAATACGAAACGGCCATCGAGATCAAAGATGACATTGCACGCGTGAAAATGCTCAAACCAGGCATGAACGCTGAATGCCGGATCATCGTTGAGGATCGTAAAGAGCCGGTCCTGCAGATTCCGATTCAGGCGGTCATCGCAACGTCGGGGCACTACTTTTCGTACGTCGCCGTTGGCAGCCAAGCTGAACGCCGCGAACTCAAGATCGGCGATACGAATGACGAGTACATGGAGATTCTGGACGGCGTCGCTGAGGGTGAGTCCGTGATCATGAATCCACGCACTCACTTTTCAAAAGAGCTGAGTGTGCTGGAGGCGGACCTGTCTGCCGAAGTCGAAGCAAATCGCGAGAAGCTGGACACCCCGGGAAAAGGGCCGGGCGGCGGCGGACGAGAAGGAAAACAAGCGTCAAGCGGCGGACCGGGTGCTGGTGGACCGGGCGCGGGTGGACCGGGCGCGGGTGGACCTGCCGCGGGTGGACCGGGCGGCGGTCCTCCAGGCGGAATGCCGGATCCAAAGACGATCTTCGACAACATGGACAAGAATAAGGACGGCAGCGTCACAAAAGACGAACATTCTCGCCCTGAGTTCTTTGATCGCAGTGACAAGGACGGAGACGGGAAAATCACACTGGAAGAAATGCAGCAGGC
>CAZFDW010000845.1:0-2221 GCA_964517865.1 uncultured Chitinophaga sp. | reverse complement strand
TGTAGTACCGAGCAATCCCGTGAGTGCAGCAGCGGCATTTGAAATACGGTTGCGTTGGCATGGGAACCTGTCTCCTGCTGAAATTCGGCAACTCAACTTATCGACCGGATGCTCATATCCATTCTGCCTCAAAACCGAGGTGTTGACACTTTCAGGGACAGTAACGATCATCGCCACAGACTCATTCCCGGTCAGGCGGCACGTTTTGCGGCGATGGCAAGCGACATCCCCAAACACAGAACCGATGCGACCAATTCCTGATGTGTGGGCTGGTGTGGTGAGTTTTATTGACGGAGTCACGCTGATTGTCCGGTGCCGCGCTGCTTTGTCAATTGGGCAAATCCTGCAATCCGCGCTGCACAAAAACATATTCCATCGGCTCGTCAAGAAGGCTTGACAATTTGTGCGGACCTGGAAAGTGAAGAATCGTGTTACGGAAGGAATACCCTGAATCACGCACTCCGCCCGCACGTCCCGGCAATTTGTGCGTGCCATTGGCCTGCCGCAAAAAAAAACCGTCCACCAAAACTGCTCCTGATAACCACCCAAGCTCCGCAATTCACACAAAACACTCATTCATCTTGTAACGGACGGCTGGCCCGATGATCACTGTTTGACGTGCCTGTTGTCCTGAGATGTGAAGTCGACCCAAGATCGCTCCCTCATGAAGCTGCTATGGCCGGCAAGAACAGCATATTCACGCCAAAAAGCACGAATAGAAGAAGGACGACAAACACCTCGGAACGAGAGGTTTCCATTCGAAGGGCCATTCTCATTAGCATGCACGCCCCACTGATCAGTAGCGAAAACAAAGAGAAGCAAGTTGAAAGCGAAAAAAGGCGATCAAGGACGAATTCTGCTTTCGCAGGTCGGAAATAATGCTGGAACAGGCCAACGTGAAAGGTGCCCCAAGCCAAGAAAGCAGCAGCGGACACAACTGACGCCGCAACCAAAAACAATACAGGCAGGCTGCGAACCACGCGAATGGCATAACTGTTACTATTCGAATTGCTATCCATGGAGGGACGATACTTCATTGCGGTGTAGGAAAATACTTATCCAGGAACGGCGTCATGTTCTTCGTTGGCTCACTTGCGATGCCGTCGAACGAGTGCTGGGGATCATTCTTCCTTCCAACAACAATTGGGTCGTCGCTTGACCAAATGTCCGATTCGACATATCGCTTCCAGCCAATGACTCGGGTGTTAAACAGCCCCCCTTTCAGAACAAAGGAATGACCCCAAATAACACACGCATATACTTCTCCCACGCATGTCCCTGGGCCTCCTCCGCTTTCAGAGCACACTGCGCACGTCTCAAAATCCATTGAAATGAGAGTTCCATACTTCCACAGAGTTTTGAAATTTGGGTCGTCATGCATGGATGATGAACCACCAAACTCCGACGGGTTGCTCCAAAAGCCATCCGGAAAGTAAGGCGGCGTTCCTTTATATGGATCAATTGTCCATCGTCTGTTTGGAAGTGACGTATTCAACGCATTAACACTCATGAAGAATATCTGCACAAAACGTACTTGTACGCATGTTGGACAGATGTGAGCGAATGCATCTTTTTTTGGCTTGAATACCGATAACCATTCGGAGTGTGCGTCTCCGTAAGAAGCGGTATCGCCAGGGCCAAGAGTACCACTCAGCGATCCCATTCCTGCACGAAAAACCCACAGTCCGCTTGGATCGAAAACCGTCGTAACATTGTTGAGGCCGTACATGTAACTGTTTGGCAACACATGGGAGTCTAGCATGATCCGGATATCTTCCGGATCCACGCTACTCCACCTTGCCACCAACGGCTGGTACATTCTCGCCCTGACATAGACCATTCCTGTGCTCGAGTCCTGATAATACCCATACCGTCCCACCCAGCGAAACGGATTGACGGTCGATCCGCTGCTGGAGATCGGGTTACCCCAGGCATCAAGGAGGTAGGTGTCAGACGTCGTCTGCGTGCTGCTGGTCAGCAGCCGGGTTGTGCCAAGGGCATCTGCGTGCAGCCAGTGCGAAGTGCTGCTGCGGCGCTGACTCAACACGGAGCCGTATTGTTGCGGCTCGTTCGTGTAGACAGCCTGCACGGCGTTGGTACCGTCGAGTTCGGACAGATACGCATCGGTCGTCGCGTCCCACACAAACTTGTTACTCGTCGCCCCCTGCTGCGAGATCACGCGGCGGTTGTCACCGTTGTAGGACATCGTCACCGGCGACCC
>CAZFDW010000844.1:0-2247 GCA_964517865.1 uncultured Chitinophaga sp. | reverse complement strand
TCTCTGCCTGACAAGCGAAACACTTCATTGTCCGAATCCCCCTGAAAAATCCGCACGCCTGAAGCCGGCGACACGTTCCCGCGTAGTGTGAAAGGACGTCCCCGCTTAGTCAATCGTCAGGCAGATACGGAGACTCCTCGGTTACTTTATCCTTCTGTCCGGCGAATGAAACCTGCAATTAAGCTCCAGCCGACGAATCCGGTGAGCCACGTCAAGTTCAACCTGATCTGACCTGCATTCGTCCGACCAACCGCATCTACAACGGCGATTTTCGATGCATCGGTCGATGTCGGTTGATGCCGTCTTGCAAGAAACGAGGTCTGGTGTCTCACTGGGGGGCGATCTCTGCAGGATAGTGGTTGCTGTTCGATCCGTGGTCACGATCACCTCGCTCAGTTGCCGACCGGCAGTTACTCACTCAGGACGGTTAGTCCTGAGTGAGTTAAGATGTTGGAATATCTGCCGTTGGATTTGCCAAATCAACCGGATTGTGGCACCTGCGAGACTGGCCAGAAATCGTGTCTGACATGTTGTCAGTTTGATTGCAGTTGTGGCATTCATCGCCACATGTTTCGATGCGTCGGGCGATGCCAATCGAGGCAGGATACGGCAACAAATGATCCGGCGGGGCGTTCGAACCTTGCGGCCTACCAGACCCGCCGGACCGGTTTTGTATTTGGCCGAATGGCAATTCGTCAGTGAGACGAACTGCAGCCCGACACGGGACGACGACCTGGACTTTACACTCAGGCACGCTCCACCAGGGAACTGTCGAAACAGGACAACTGGTGAATTCCGGCACGACAGAACAAATGTCCTGCCGCAAAGTGCTCGCCACACGGAAACCGTTGTTGTTGTTACGGTTATCCGGCTGATTGTTGTTGCGGTTCGCCGAACGCACATTGGCTGCGTTATTGTTGAACGACCCGCCGCGCAACACGCGGCTACTCGGCCCTCGCCCTCTGGAATCGCATGTTAGCAAACAAACGGCGGCGAAGCACGCAGGTGTCGGCCTGTGCTGCATGCCCTGACCAACTCATCAATCGCTGGCGAACTTCCTCCAGAGTCATATGCCCGCGTGCGTATTCTTCCTCCATCTTTCGCACACGCCGTCGAAACCGTCTCACATTGTCTTTGACCAGCAGGCGGTGCGTCGGAAAGGCTCGATACCCCAGAAAACGAATCCCCTGATCGACAGGCAGAATCACGCTCTTCTGAGGATGCAGTTTCAAACGCAGCTTCTCAAGGGACTGGCCGATGCAACGTCGAATCTCATGCAGCTGCCGTTTGTCATCCGAAAACACCAGAAAATCATCGACGTAACGGACGTACCCTTTGATCCCGAGGCGGTCCTTGACGAAGTGATCGAGCGGGTCAAGGTAGACATTCGCAAAGAACTGGCTGGTCTGATTTCCGATCGGAATCCCGTGTCGCCGTTCAATGCACGTCAACAAATCATCGCCGGGAAAGTTTGCGGAAACGGCTTCCTGCGGATTACTGTGCTCGACGAGCTTTGCGACAAGGTTGAGCACGTGGGGATCTTTGATCCTGCGAGAGACTCGCTCGTTGAGAATCTGGTGATCCATCGACGGAAAGAATTTGCGGATGTCGGCCTTCAGAACATAACGAAACTGCCGCGAATAGTGTTGCGCCCGACGAACCGCCGCGTGCGTGCCCTTGCCGACACGACACGCAAATGAATCCGTGATAAACGACGGCTCGAAGATTGGTGTCAGAATGCGAACCAGCGCATGATGCACCACACGATCGCGATATGGGGCCGCACTGATCATTCGTTTCTTCGGTTCGTACACATAAAACTCATTGTAGGGACCGGGCTGCCAGGTTCCTGCCGCCAGTTCACGGTGCAGTTTCCACAATTCACGTTCCAGTCCAAAGTGGAAAGCGGCGACGGCAGGCTCGAATCGCTTTCGACGAGCCGACTCGTGAGCGGCTGCCAGCAGATTGCCGAATGAAATCATTTGATCCCACAAGTGCCCGATGCGTTTCACCATAGTCTATTTCCCCTTGCGAACCCAGCCTCCGACCATGCGGCCGATTTCATCCACGGCCCCGCTGGCGAACTCGTAGCTGCTGCTTTTCAGGCACTGCAGGTCTTTAGCGAGGCGGATTTGAAATCTGACGATTTCCAGTTTCAGATTCGCCGCATCCAACAACGCCCGGTTTTCTTTGCTGTATTTGGCCTGAATCAGCAACTCCAGCAAGTCGTACAGCGATCGTTCGAGA
>CAZFDW010000843.1:0-2254 GCA_964517865.1 uncultured Chitinophaga sp. | reverse complement strand
CCTTTGAACAGATCGTTGACTTTGGAAATGATGGCACTCAGGTACGCCTTTTCTTTCTCCTGCACTGAACCGCTGCCTGCTTCAGTGATCGGAGCCAGCGTCGGATATTCACCGTCGGCCAGTTTCATGGCCTGCTTACCCTTATTCTTCAGGTTGTGGTGAGTCAGGACGACCTGAGACAAATCAATGCCCTCTCGCTCACGCCCGAACTTCAACAGCCGGAGCAGTTGCTTGTAGAAGATCGTACGCTTTTCGAAGTCGGTGTTGCCGTAGTCGAAAATCTGCGACAGGAATGTGTAGGCGCGCTGGTACGTCGTCATGTCCGTTCTGAACAGCAGCAGAGCATCCATGATGTCTTTCGCAGCCTGCGAGGCTTTGTCGTCCCCGGCTTCCTGAGCGTCCCTGTACGCGACCTTGGCTGCGGCGAACCGTTTCACCAGTCTGTCGGCCACAGGAGCCACAGCGGCCTGTAGATCGCTCTGTTTACTCTTCGGGTTCAGTTCCACTTCGACCACGCGATTGACTTCGAATTCGTCGTAGTATCCCGCAGCGTCCAGCTTCGAACGCAGATTCAGGACGATGTTCGGATCTGTGGCGTCAGACAGTTCCGCCGTCTCGTAGTACGTCTTGAAAGCCGCGAGGATCTCGTCTGGCTCGTTCACGAAGTCCAGAACGTAGGTCTTGTCCTTCTTGACGCCGTCGCGTTCGTAACTGCGGTTGAGGCGAGACAGTGTTTGGACTGCCTGAATGCCGGCCAGTCGTTTGTCCACATACATGCCGCAAAGCAGCGGCGCATCGAAGCCAGTCTGGAACTTATTCGCCACCAGCAGAATCTGGTATTCGTCGCCCTTGAACGCTTCGCGAATATCCCGGCCCTTCAGGTTCGGGTTCAGTTCTTTGCTGGTTTCTTTAAACGGTTCAGGCCCGGATTCCTTGTCGTCCACTTCTCCGGAGAACGCCACCACTGTCGTGAGCGGATACCCTTTGTCTTTAATGTATTTGTTGATGGCCAGTTGCCAGCGGACGGCTTCCAGGCGGCTGCTGACTACCACCATCGCCTTCGCCTTACCGTCGAGCAGCGGTGCCACGGTTTCGCGGTAATGCTCGACAACGATCTGGACTTTCTGAGCAATGTTGTATGGATGCAACTTCACCCAACCCATCAGCTTCTTCATGGCGGCGCTGCGTTCGACTTCCACGTCAGTGAGCGGCAAGGCGCTAGCCGCCGGTGAGTCAGACGCCGCACCAAACCCGCGGCTAGCGCCTTGCGGCTCACTGGACGTAGCCAGCTTGAACGCAAGCTTGTAGGACGTGTAGTTCTGGAGCACGTCGAGGATGAACCCTTCCTCGATCGCCTGCCTCATCGAATAGACGTGGAATGGTCCCGGCAGGTTACCTGGACTCGCTGGTTTGGACGGATCAGGACGACGGCCGAACAATTCCAGCGTCTTGGCCTTCGGTGTCGCCGTGTACGCAACGTACGTGATTCCCTGATCATCGGCCCGGCTGGTCATCGTTGCGATCAGAATATCTTCACTGCTGACATCGCCACCATCAGCCAGTTCCTTCTGCTCTTCGGCGGACAATACCTGCTTCAGTTTGGATGCGGCTTCCCCGGTTTGTGAACTGTGCGCCTCATCAGGGATCACGGCGAAGCGCTTGCCACCAGTCGCTGCAAGTTCCCGCACGGCCTTGATCGCGAACGGAAACGTCTGAATCGTGCAGACGACGATCTTCTTGTCGCCGGACAACGCTTCAGCCAGTTCGGAACTCTTGCTGCCGCCTTCGCCTTTAATTGTCGCCACGACGCCGGTTGTGCGTTCGAAGCCGAAGATCGCCTCCTGCAACTGGCTGTCGATCACGTTGCGGTCAGAGATCACCAGGACGGTATCGAACACTTTCTTGTTGTCGGCATCATGCAGATCCGCGAGGAAGTGCGCTGACCATGCAATCGAATTCGTCTTGCCCGATCCGGCAGAATGCTGAATCAGATACTTCTGCCCCGCACCTTCTGCCAGTATCGCCGCCTGAAGTTTGCGCGTCACATCCAACTGGTGATAACGCGGAAAGATGATCGTCTTCAGGTTCTTCTTGTCGTCACGTTCGGCCACCAGATAGCGTCCGAGAATCTCCAGCCAACTGTCACGCTCCCAGACCTGTTCCCACAGGTACGCTGTCGGATGGCCGGTTGGATTCAGCGGATTGCCTGCCGCTCCATTGTCGCCGAGGTTGAACGGCAGGAAACGTGTCCGTG
>CAZFDW010000842.1:0-2262 GCA_964517865.1 uncultured Chitinophaga sp. | reverse complement strand
CCAGACGGGCCAGGAGAACCAGGTCGTCCGCCGATGCCAAATCCGCTGGTTGCTGCGCTGGATAAGAACGGTGATCGCGAGATTTCAGCCGAGGAATTGCAGGCCGCGACTGCGTCATTGCTGACGCTCGATAAGAACAGTGACGGCAAATTGACCGATGATGAAATGCGTCCGCCTCGTCCAGAAGGTGGCTTCCGTGGCGATGGTCCTCCGGGACGCGACGGCGCCGGTCGAGGCGATGGTCCTCCGGGACGCGACGGTGCCGGACCTGGTGACAGGCCTCCGGGGCGTGGTGGAGCCGGTCGAGGCGATGGTCCTCCGGGACGTGACCGTGCTGGTCGAGGTGACGGGCCTCCGGGAGGCGGCCAGGGTCCAGGAGGTGGCGGTCCAGGCGGACCACCAAACCCTGAGCGCCTCGTTGAACATGCCATGCATTTTGATGCGGACGGAGATGGGAAACTCGACAAGGCAGAAATGACGAAGTTTGCCGAAGAATTCACCAGTCGCATGGGCCGTCCGGGCGGCGACGGTGGTCCTCGTTTTGAAGGTGGCCCAGGTGGCGGGCGCCCCGGTGGCGGCCGACCTGGTGGTCCTGATGCTCCGGGTGGAAATCCGGAAGGCGATCGCCCGCAACGACCAGACAACGAAGATCTGCCGATTTAGATGGGTTCAGCGAGCGGCATGCGTCAGCTTGCCGGTACATTGCGATTCATTCAGTCAACGTTTGTGTTGCAGCCCGGCGTCGAAAAAAAACGCCGGGCTTTTCCATATGTAGGCCGGACCAAGCGCAGTTCCGGCAGGTGTCTGGCGATTGCCGGAACGGCGCTGCGCTTGGTCCGGCCTACCTAAAAATCCGACAGTTACGTCGCACGCTACTTTCTGGGCATCATGAAACCGAACAGGTCGCGGACTTGTTCGGGCGTCAGTGTGTCCAGCATGCCGTCGGGCATCAGCGATTTACCGGTATTCTTTGTTTGCTCAACGTCGTCGCGAGCAATCGATAATTGCTCTTTGTCGGTCTGAATCACCAGAGTCTGCTCCGTTTCTGACACCACCACTCCCGTGATCACGCGACCGTCTTTCAGCGCGATCACGGACGTCGTGAACTGTTTTGGCACGACCGAGCTGGGATCGATAATGTTCATCAGCATATATTCCAGGTTGCTGCGGTTGGCACCGGTGAGATCCGGCGCGATAGCCTTGCCTTCACCGTAGAGCTTGTGGCAGGCCGCACAGGATTTCTTAAAGAGTGCCGCTCCAGCTTCGCGATCTGCTTTGGCGATTGTTTCGGGCGTGAGTTCCGCCTGCCACTTTTTAATCGAGGCAACTCGCGCTTCCGGAGTCTCCTGAATCACGCCCCACTTTGCTTCAAGTACGGACCTGATATGCTCGTTGCCCAATGCGGACAGTTGCCGCACCTGAGCGGCTGTGAGTTCGCGAGCGTCGATGCGGCCTTCTTGGATCGCCTTGATCAGCTCCACGGCGTACGCCTCACGACTAGCCATCGTGTCGATGGCGAGACTGCGATTGCCATCCTTGAAGCCTCCCATACGGTTTAGTAATTCCGTTGCAGTTTTGGGATGATCGAAACCGGCCAGAGCAGTGATCACCGTGTCGTAGACCGCGCGATCACCGAGCAGGTTAAAGAACATCGGAAGAGACTCCTCGTCCTTCGCCTGGGCCAGTGCAAGAATCGCCTGTTCGCGAGCTACCGGATCCATATTCGCGTCACCAGCGAACTTCCGCAGGTCGGCGATGGCGGCACCATCACCGAACATGACTGCCAGCGAATCCACTGCCAGCACGACATCCTTGTTCTTTGAGGATCGGAGTTGTTTTTCAATTGCAGTCCAGCCTTTTGGAGCATCGACCTTGGCGCGTCCGGCGAGTCCAGTCTTAAATGATGTCAAAAGCTTCGCTGCCGCGGCCTCCGATTCGCTGTTTCCACTTGCGACTTTGCCACTGATGAACCTTAATGTGATCTCTGCAATGGCCGGCGTGGAGTTGATGTCATGAGCCAGCCTTCGCACCGCAAATTGCTGCAACTTCGGATTGGAGTCCAGCAAAGTGAGGGCACCTTCGTTGAAAACCACGGGTTCGATGGCGTACCACGTCATCAGTGTCAGTTGGTTGTCGGCAGCAATCGCCTGAGCGTTCTCCGGCACGGCCAGCAGGGCTGAAAACAGATCGAAGCGATTTTCAATGGTCAGCTTCTGAGCAGCCGATACGATCGACATTATGACATTCGCCGACAGAGGCTTC
>CAZFDW010000841.1:0-2262 GCA_964517865.1 uncultured Chitinophaga sp. | reverse complement strand
TGACAGAGCGCATGATCCGCAGACGCTTGCCAGGTCGCAGCGATGGCGGTCGCCGTCGTCAGTAACACAAACAACAAACCACCGTGCCCCAGCATCCAGCGATACTCCAGCCAGAGTGCGACACCGCTGAGTCCGATCGCGGCTGCAATCAGCACAGGAGCCAGGCTCTGACGGAATTGCTGCGTGCCGGCTTGTTCAATCGCCTGTCGTCGCTCCTGTTCCTTTCGGATTTCGACCGAACCCCAGCCGCTCAACACATACGGACCAATGACGATGCCCGGATCCAGGTCGAGGATGGGTTCATCTCGCACATCCACCTGAGTCCAGTCTTCAACCGAGACATCGCGTTCGATAATCAATTCCCGCACGATGTGCCCATCGATCACTTCGATGAACGGGTACAGCCATTCCGGAATTGATTCGACCAGTCGCACAATCTGAGGCGGCATGATGACCGTGCTGTTGCGAATACTTGTGCGGACGGCATTGATGAGTTCGTGCTGGTGTCGGGCGAACCGGATTTCATGCTTGATGCTGTGGGTCGAGGTGGTTCTGCGGTTTCCGATGACTCGGCGAGCGAAGCTGCGGGCGCCGGCCTCATCGCTTGTCATTGTTTCGGTGATCGTGTCTGTGTGCTCCCCAGCTCCCTGAATCACGACGCGGCGGAAGAAGTGGTATCGGCAGCATTGCTTCGGGAGCCATTCGACCAACCCGAACAGCTCCAGATCCACCATCCGCTGCAGCATTTCGAACAGTTGCCGTGAAAAATTGACCGCTTCGTTTGTCAACGACGCATCCAGTTGCGTGACGTAGACATCAGGGGACTGTGAGAGGAGATCGGCGCTCACCATGTTCTTCGCTGGCATCCAGCCCGAAAATGCCTGGTCCGTCATCTCGTCCAGTTTGGCTTTGAGGATCGCGTCACGGGCTTCCGCGTGGGTTTCACCTGCGCCCTGCCGGAACTCCAGATTGGCTCGGCAAACTTCGAACACGAGATTCTCGATATCGTTTTGAAATCCAGCCAGCTGTTTCAGACTGTTGACATAGGCACCGACGACGGTTTCGCGGTCAGGATTCTGAGCGAACGGAATTTCATGCCACGCCAGACGCTGCGAAATCGCTTGCGACAGTCGTCCCGGCAACGTTTCGTCGGTCGGCTGGACTTGCAGTTCACGAATACGATTGCGTGGCGGACTGTGGCGGGCATCCGGCAACAGGGGAAATCGCCGGTCTGCGCGCATGACTTCGAACGTTACGGGATCGGCTTCTATTGATCTTTCAGACATGGTTCAATCTCCAGGATTCCACAGTCGGGCCACCTGAGAATTCAGAGGGAAACGCTGCGTCTCGCCATGGAAACGGAGAACTTCCGGTCATTCTGCGCAGCAAATCACAAGAAATGCTGGCCGCCGCAAGGCGGCCACTGGGGGGCCCGCACGAAGCGACAGCGCAGTGTGGGGGCGGAGCGTCCAGCGGAGCCTTTCGGATTGCATGCTGCCCCAGCAGCATCAATCCGGTGCTCACGCCAAGTGAGCACGGCGGGCGTTCAGCCCGGAAGCCGCACCGGCCCCAGCCGGTCGGCGTAGCCCGTTCAGGGCGGAGTTTGCTCAACGGCATTCAGCCGTTGAGCGGACGACCAGGAATTTACAGCCCTGCGTTTTCGCAGGGGCGATCAAGGGGAACACAGACGCAGCTTCCGTCAAGTGAAGTTTGCGTCTGTGTGGCGGAGTGGGCGGGACCACTGCGGCGCCGGAGCGCATGCTCACAAAAGAAACTGGCCCCGCCAGGGGACCAGTCGAGAATGTTCGGTCGCTGACGGAACATTCGAGCAGGACCCTTGGGACTCAGCCTGGACCGCGACGCGGTTCAGGACGATTTGGACGCGGCGACGAAAAAGCTGAGTCAATTCATGGTGTTTTGGAATTGATGCCACATCGTCTGTGATCGCTGCCATAACCACTCTTATGTTCGTCTGCTTTGACTGTGGTGGCACCGCATTCGCCGGAGACGAGTGAAGAATGACGGTTTGTTCTGGTTGCTGCTCTTCTTATCACATCTGTCGTGCGGGTTTGTTTGTCTGGGGTGTTCCGCTCTTGCAGGCAAAGAATCCCGTACGATCGAACGGGGAAGAGTGGGCTTGTTTAGGCATTCCTGGCAACGTGAGCCGTTCCCCCACTGAAATCTAACGAACGTGGATGAATCTTGCCTGGCCGGAAACGAGGAAGCAATTCCTCCGAATGCTCTGCATTCACGAGGTTTTCA
>CAZFDW010000840.1:0-2269 GCA_964517865.1 uncultured Chitinophaga sp. | reverse complement strand
TTTCGCTGAAATCTGCTGTGCCGACTTCGGCGAAGTCGGCCTACATTGTAGTCGGCCTCAAAATGATGCGTTGCAAAAAATCTTCTCAGGAATATTCAACTCTCAACGTTTGCAGAACAGATGGACACAAATGAACCCAGCGCGGGCTTCGTCCGCACCCCAAAATGACAAACGTATGGAACACTAATCGCCGCTGATCTGCGCTAATTTACGCCAATTGCACCATCAGTGAAGATCAGCGTCGATAAGTGTTCCCCGGTCCTTTTTGCCGGATTTGCGCGCCGCGCGAAGATTTTGAACGTTAGTAGTACAGATTGCCATCTCCCGCAAATCAAGCGATTTTCGCAGCAAAAAGTTGCCCAAAAAAACCGGGGCCGGGGAAAGTTCCCTCGCGGACGCGGTTTGACTAAACTCCCCAAACTCAAGGAGTCAGTCGCTGAGTTTGGTCGGCAATTCGAAGGACCGAACTTCCCTGTAAACAGCAGAAACACACTCGAACGAAAAGGCAACTTTGTCATGGCAAAATCGACTAAGAAGGTACCAGCAACCAAGGCCACCAGAGAAGACCAGGCGATGCTCGACAATGCGTTGGGGCAGATCGAGAAGATGTTCGGCAAGGGAGCGATCATGAAGCTCGATCCTAACGAAAACTCAGGCGGTTTCCCTGGTATTTCGGGAGGTGCGCTGTCGCTGGACCTGGCCTTAGGCGGTCGCGGGTTTCCTCGCGGTCGAATCATTGAACTCTTCGGTCCGGAATCCAGCGGCAAGACCACACTCGCGCTGCATGCCATTGCATCGGCGCAAAAGGAAGGCGGCATCGCTGCGTTCGTGGACGCCGAACACGCACTTGACCCACAATGGGCGCGGAAGCTGGGAGTGAATCTCGACGAGTTGCTGGTGAGCCAGCCATCGTACGGTGAAGAAGCTCTGCAGATCACCGAAATGCTGATCAAGTCGAATTCGGTCGATATCATCGTGATCGACTCGGTTGCCGCACTGGTTCCGAAAGCGGAACTCGACGGCGAAATCGGCGACACGCACGTCGGCCTGCAGGCGCGCATGATGAGTCAGGCCATGCGAAAGTTGACGGGCGTGATCTCGAAAGCCAAGGCAACAGTGATCTTCATCAATCAGATTCGTGAAAAGATCGGCGTGATGTTTGGTAGCCCGGAAACAACCCCCGGCGGTCGTGCTCTGAAGTTTTACAGTTCCTGCCGAGTCGATGTGCGACGCATCAGTTCGCTCAAGGAAGGCGAAACGCAGATCGGTATCCGGATGCGTGCGAAGATTGTGAAGAACAAGGTCGCACCGCCGTTTCGCATCGCGGAATTCGACATGTACAACACCTGTGGGATCAGCTACGAAGCCGACCTTGTGGATCTGGCTGTCGAAAACAAGATCATCGATCGCAGCGGAAGCTGGTTCAGCTACGGCAGCACGAAACTGGGACAAGGCCGCGACAGAGCGCGTGTCTACCTCGAAGAAAACCCGGCAGTCGTCGCAGAAATCCGGGCAAAGATTCTGGATCTGAAGCACATCACGTCCGGTGTCGTCGAAACTGCAGAAGAACCAGTCGCGGCACCGGAGGAATAGATTTGTCCTCCGACACACGGTCAATGTCACGTCCGCCCAATGTGCCCCGTGTCTCCGACGCGGGCTTCGCGGTGGTCCTCACACGATAAACTTGCCCGTCACGGCCGGATCCGGCACGTGGAATTCGGGCGGGGAGTCTATGGATTCTCGATCCGATACAGATGTGTATCCGTGCGCAGGAAAATCGTGTTATCCACGAACGCCGGCGTTGCCTGGGTCCGGCCTTCCAGTTTGTTGACGGCGAGTGATTCGAATTTCTTTCCGGGGGCGATGACGGTGGTCGTGCCTTCTTCATCCAGCAGATAAATGCGGCCGTCAGCAAACGTCGGTGAGGCCGAAAAGTTGCCGTTGAGACGTTCCTGCCAGTGCTGTTCGCCGGTTACGGCATCCAGGCAGGTGGCGATGCCGTTATCGCTGACCAGATACAGTTCATCGCCAACCACCAGCGGCGAGGGATTCAGCGGCGAGGCCTTCTTCATGTTCCAGGCCAGATGCGATTCTGTGACGTCTCCGGAGCCATCGATCCGCACGGCGTAGAATTCCGGCTCATCATATCCGGAACTGATAAACACGAGGCCCTTCCCCACAACCGGTCGCAGCACGTTCGAGTATCCATCAAATCGGAACCACCAGTATTCATCGCCGGTCCGAGGGTTGTAGGACACAATGCTGTCTG
>CAZFDW010000839.1:0-2273 GCA_964517865.1 uncultured Chitinophaga sp. | reverse complement strand
TTCTCGGCGCAGCGAGACAGCTACATTGTTGCCTGGATGCAATCGACTCAGACAGGATGACTCCGAAATAATGGCAAAATCGTATTCCCATCAACCTGACCCAGCTCAGGATAATCGCTTCTTCCACAACATAATTCGTGACACTCGGAAATCTGTCGATGCCGCTGCCAGAGGGCTCCGCAAAATGCTGGAGGATCATGAAACCTTCCTCGCAGAAACTCCGATCGAAGTCTGGACCGCTATGGAATTGGCTGCTGAAAGTCTCACCGGCGCTCTCCGATGCCTAAATCAAGTAAAGACCAAAGACGACACATCTACTTCCGGTGGTCCAACTGGACAGCAGGGACAATTCCTTGCGTATATCCATGAATACATCAATGCCAACCATCGAGGCGTGGCACCGACTCATGCGAATTTTCAGACATTCTTCAACCTGACAGCCCCCTCGGTCAATTCCATGCTGAAGCGTCTTGAAGGAAAAGGCTACATCCGCCGCATCCCCGGCAAGACCCGCGCGATTGAACTCACCATTGATCTGGAACTCATCCCGCCGCTCGACAGACCGTTCAGATTGTAATTTCCAGTACGCTTGTCGTCGTGAGACCATTCCAGCTACGATGTTCGCGCTGAAAACATTGTTTCCTCTGGATGATGCCATGTTGCTGATGCCCGTTCTGCTTGCCGTTTGTTTCGCACCGATCACATCAGATTCCGTGGAGGCGGACTTTGAGGTCCGTGAGAAGATTGTGTATTCAAAGGTTGCAGATCGCGAGCTGTTACTGGATGCTTGGGTTCCCAGGGATGACACCATCCACGCGGCGGTACTGGTGGTGCATGGTGGAGCTTGGCGTTCCGGGGATCGAAAACAGCTGCGCGGTTACGCCAACTCATTGGCAAAACGTGGCTTTGCATGCTTTGCCATCGACTATCGACTCGCTCCGAACGACAAGTTTCCGGCACAGATCGAAGACTGCCGTGAAGCGGTCAAGTGGATTCGCACCCATGCCGCAGAGTACAAAGTCAATCCGGACAAACTGGGAGCCATCGGCTACTCCGCAGGCGGCCACCTCGTGTGTCTGCTCGCCACAACAGGCGAAGCGCCGAGTGACAAGAATGGCCAGATCGATACGCGAATCCAGTGTGTCGCGGCTGGTGGGGCTCCGACAGATTTTCGCACGGCCGAAGATAACGGCAGATGGGCCAGGTACTGGATGGGCGGAGACCTGACGACGGCACCCGACAAATTTCATGATGCCTCGGCGACAGCGTTCGTCGATAAGGATGACCCGCCGGTTTTCTTCTTCAACGGGACAGCTGATGAACTTGTGCCGATCGCATGGAGTATGTCGTGCCACGATGCGCTTAAGGCAAAAGGAGTGAAGACGGAGATGCACAGGATCGAAGGGGCAGGGCACTTACTGGCGGCGATGAATCCTGAGGCACTGGACAAAGCGTACACGTTTCTTCAGCAGGAACTGCAGGGGAAAACTGAAGTCCCGGCACAGCCCGCGTCGCCGGCCGCCACTGAAAGTGAGTAGTTCGACTGTTCGAGATTCGCTTGTAGTCCCGGCTTTAGCCGGTAAATGGGCTGAATGTTCATGGGGTGCAGGCTGAATTTCCGCCTAAAGGCGGGATTACGAACAAAATGGGACAGTCGAACTAACTCTGTCATCGACAGGAAGAACCACCATGAATTCGCTGAACAAAGTCATCATCGTGACGGGTGGAGGAACCGGGGTAGGGCGTGCCACTTCACTGGCGATGGCTCGCCTGGGATACGACGTGATCGTCAACTATTCCCGTTCACGTGATGATGCGATTGCGACGGTCACAGAGATCCAAAAGCTGGGTGTCAGCGCGTTTCCGTTTCAGGCGGACGTGGCGGATGACGCGGCCTGCCGTTCGATGGTCGCGTTTGCGATCGAGACGCTGGGGCGTGTAGACGTGCTGGTGAACTGTGCCGGCACGACGGATTTTATTCCCTTTCACGATCTGGACGCCGTGTCAGATGAGTCATGGGAACGACTTTACAAAGTCAACGTCGTCGGTGCCTTTCATTGTGCTCGGGCTGTGCAACAGCCGATGCTGGCGGCGGGCGGCGGCGTGATTATCAATGTTTCCAGTGTTGCCGCACAACTGGGGCAGGGCAGTTCAATCCCGTATTGCTGCACAAAGGCGGCGCTCGATAACTTGACGGTTTCGCTTGCGCGCACGCTGGCACCTCAGATCCGCGTGAACGGAATCGCGCCCGGCTTTATCGACGGACGCTGGAC
>CAZFDW010000838.1:0-2277 GCA_964517865.1 uncultured Chitinophaga sp. | reverse complement strand
ATGTAGATGCAATCGCGGGTCATCAGAGAATTCTGTCGATAACGCTGTGATCGGGGGACTTGGAAAAGGGAGCAGCGACGAATAGCCAAATGGCCCGAAGAGTGTCAGGAGTCTGTCTGAATACCAATCTTTTTGTAAGCGGCAAGGCGCTAGCCGCCGGTTTTTTCAGGTGAATTACCTGCGACGAGCGGTCTGTTGATTTAGTGATTTTTGGGGCTCATCATCATACCAACCCGAAGCGCGAGCGAGGAATTCGACGATTTCCGCCTCGCTGGCGCTTCGGGTTGGTATTAAATCGATTTCCGCCTCGCTGGCGCTTCGGGTTGGTATTAAATCAACAGACCGCTAGCGCCTTGCGGCTCACCGTTTTGGAGTATCGAGACAGACTCCCGGGCAATATTGGTTCCTGACATTTTTTCCAGGATTACAGGTTTCCCCGCAGTTGGCAAATGCGGTACTTTGGCAATTTGCAATTCACTGGTGGTTTGTTACATTCTGACATCGGATCGTCCTGTGTCTATTCAGTTGTCCAGTTTCCCCAGCGGAGGATTTTTGTGGTTAAGTTGCGTTTGCGTGATAATGAAAGTGTGAATGAGGCTGTTCGTCGATTTCGAAAACTTGTCGAACATGCGGGTGTGAAGAAAGAAATGCGCAAGCGTGAATTCTACGAAAAACCAAGTGATATTCGTCGTCGTGATCGTCGCCGAGCGGAAATGCGGGCGCGCCGTGCGAACCAGCCCACTGAACTGGAAATGCAGTAATCCGACACGCGAAACTGGCTGATCAGCAGTCTCCGAATGCAGGGCGAGTCTTTCCTGACTCGCCTTTTTGCTGCGCTAAGATCCATCCGCAGGATAGTTCGCATCATCATTCCGTTGGTGCCATGCCCGCCCAACTGCGGGGATTTTGCGTTTGATGCCGTGAACGGGCCTGCTGGCTTGTTTTGGCAGTTGCCCCTTGGTTCAATTCGCAGTTCTGCGTGAGATTCGTCTTCAACGGCATATCAGTGTCGGACGTACTTCGCAGGATTGATGCTTCTGCCACTCATCCGACTGTGGCTATGAATGTCGGTTGTCCTCACCCAGCCTTTGTGTTCAGACAGGAATTTCAAGAAATGGCGGTCAAACTTTATTACGACGACGATGCGGATCTGAGCCTTCTGAAAGGGAAGATGATTGCCATCATCGGCTACGGAAGTCAGGGACATGCTCAGGCACAAAACCTGCGAGACAGCGGCTGCACTGTCATTGTCGGCCAGCGTCCAGGTGGTGCAAACTATGAGCTTGCGGTCAGTCACGGATTCAAACCCGTTTCGGCGGCTGAAGCCGCTGACAAGGGCGACCTGATCAACATTCTGCTTCCCGACGAGTTGCAGGGCGATGTCTACCGCAATGACATCAAGCCCAAACTGAAGGTCGGGAATCTGCTGATGTGTTCACATGGATTCAATATTCACTTCGGTCAGGTTCAGCCGCCGCCGGGGGTTGACGCCGCGCTCGTGGCCCCCAAGGGACCAGGACATCTGGTCCGCAGTGAATACGAAAAGGGCGGCGGTGTGCCCAGCCTGATCGCGTTGAGCGAAGGGGCTTCAGAAACATCACGTCAACTGGCACTGGCATACGCCAAAGGCATCGGCGGCACGCGCGGCGGTGTGATTGAAACCACATTTGCCGAAGAAACGGAAACCGACCTGTTCGGCGAGCAGGTCGTCCTGTGCGGCGGTGTGAGCGCTCTGGTCAAGGCCGGATTTGAGACGCTGGTTGAAGCTGGCTATCAACCAGAAATGGCCTACTTTGAATGTATGCACGAGCTGAAACTCATCGTGGATCTGTTCTATCAGGGCGGTTTGAATTACATGCGTTACAGCGTGTCGAACACGGCCGAGTACGGCGACTATACGCGTGGCAATCGCATCGTCACTGAACAGACCAAGGCCGAGATGAAGAAAATTCTGGGCGAAATCCAGAGTGGTCAATTCGCGCGTGACTGGCTGCTGGAAAACAAAGCTGGTCAGGCATCGTTTCTGGCAACTCGCCGCCGTGAACGCGGTCACCTGATTGAAACGGTCGGTAAACAACTGCGAAAGATGATGAGCTGGATTTCTTCGAAGGAAGTCTGATCCGCCAGACGGCGGACGCTGCGATCCACAAACCGCAATTGCGAAGGGGGGGGCTCTGAGATATCAGAGCCCCCTTTTTTTGGGTTCGCCGTTTTTTTCCGCCAATCCTGTTTGAGTCCATTCGAATCCGCATTTCGCGAATTGATTGACGTTGCCGC
>CAZFDW010000837.1:0-2281 GCA_964517865.1 uncultured Chitinophaga sp. | reverse complement strand
TTTGTTTGGTCCGGCCTACATTGTCGGTGAATAATCCGGGTTTAACGGCAAGCCGAAGGCGACAGTCATGGAAAACACCGACGCCTACGGCTAGCCGTTAAACGAAAACGCCACAACCTGCATTAAATCAACAGACCGCTAGCGCCTTGCGGCTCACTCAACAACACGTCCCTCAGTCCTGACCGCGCGAAGACTCGTCTTACGTTCGCCCGAGCATGTACTCGTGAAGAAAGTGGATGGTCACTTCCTGGTGATTGCTGTGCCAGGCGTTGAGGTCACCGATTGAGATCAGCCCCTGTACTTTGCCGCTGTCATCCACCACCGGAAGATGGCGAATACGATACTGACGGAAAATGCTGCGGGCGTCATCGATTGACGTCTCAGGTTTGCAGCAGGCGACTTCAGTCGTCATCACTTCCCCCACCTGGACCCGCGACGGCGCTCGTTCCGCTGCCACGATGCGCCGCAGCACGTCGCGTTCGGTAAAGATGCCGAGCAGATTTCCGTCGTCGTCGATCACCAGCAATGCACCAATGCTGTGCTCGTTCATTTTCTGAGTCGCCGACAGCACCGTTTCGTGCGGATGAGTCGATTGCAGAGAATTTTTCTGCTTCTGCTTCTGGTTCAGAATATCGGTAACGCTTCCCATAATTCTGGCTCCTGTCTCGGTGAAGGGATTCGGCAACTGAAGCATGACGGGACGGACAAGCGTGGGTGATGAGCGGGTTGGCGGGGCACGCACGTCCGCGAACAAACACTAAAGTAACAATGCCTCGACACATGAGCAATTCATGCAACCCGCATGTTTCGGAAATTCGGCACGGCCCGAAACGTCATGCTGCCATTGTTCTGCGTGACTTTGGAATTGCAGCAACTTCCGGCAGTTTACACCGATAGGGCATTCGTGGTCCGTTAAATGCGTCACCGGGATTGCGATGTATGAGTGCGACTCTCAAACTGAAACCGGCTGTTCGGTCGGAAACAATCGAAGAAGCCCTCCTGGCCTTGCAGGGCGGTGAGAATTGCGAGCTTCCCGTGCTGCCGGAAGTTGCGGCACAATTATTGAAGCTGACCAACGATGTCGATTGCAACATCGGCGACGTCGTGCCACTCCTGAAACGTGATCAGTCCCTGACCAGCCATCTGCTGCGAATCGCAAATTCGCTGCGATACAATACAGGAGTCACGGTTTCATCGGTTCAGCAGGCTGCGGCTCGGCTGGGTCTCCTGACGATACGTGAGATTGTCGTCCTCATCTCGTGCAAGTGTCGTGTGTTTGATGTGCCACAATTTGAAGCACATGTCCGCCAGTCCTTTCGGCATTCACTGGCAACGGCTGCGTTCGCTCAGGAAATCGCCCGCGTGCGGCGGATGAATGTGGAAGAGGCGTTTCTGACCGGATTGCTGCACGACGTTGGTCGTCCCATTTTGTTTCAGGCGCTCGCTGATCGTCGGCGACTTCATGGACTTGTGGCAACTGAATCCGATGTGTTGCGCGTCGCCGGTGAATCTCGTATTTCGTTCGCCGCAAAGCTGATTGTTCAATGGGAACTGTCGCAACGCGTGGCGGAGGCCGTGCTGTATCAACTTTCGCCGCAGGATGCCCCGACGTGTGCATTGCAGGCGGCTGCCCTGAATCTGGCGATGAGTCTCGCAGAGAGAACTCTGAATCCGAACAGCATCCAGGTATCAGATGTTGAGCCGCATCCGATGCTGGAAGTGCTCAGCATTTATCCCGAACAGTTTGCGACGATTCAACAAAACAGCAACCAGATTCTGGAATGGGTAGATTCAACAACATGATTGCAGCCAGTAATCACTTTGACGTGGTCGTCATCGGCAGCGGTCCCGCAGGGCAACATGCCGCGATGGAAGCTGCCGAACGCGGCGCGCGAGTCCTGATTGTCGAGCAGGAACCACAGGTCGGCGGAGCCTGCGTGCAGTACGGCACGATTCCCAGCAAAACACTGCGGGAAACGGCTCTGACGCTGACTGCCTTCCAGCGTCGCAGCGGAGATGTCTACAAGATCAGCCGCGATGCAGAACTCAGCATTTCCAGTCTGATGAAACGTCTGAATGAAGTCGTCCATGCCCATCAGGAGACGACTCGCAGGTTTCTGGAACAGGCCAACGTAGAACGCGCCTACGGTCGCGCGGCATTCGTGTCTCCCCGCGAAATCGCCATTTCCAGCGTCAAGGGTGGACGATCGCTCGTGACTGCAGAAAACATCATCGTTGCCACAGGCTCACGGCCGCGCAATCCACCAAATGTCGCAGTAGA
>CAZFDW010000836.1:0-2284 GCA_964517865.1 uncultured Chitinophaga sp. | reverse complement strand
TCGATTACGAGCACGAGCACCGCGATGCTGAGCACGAGCACGAAGAAATGCCAGGACAATCCCCTGCACCTAAGCCCCCGACGGTGCGTTTTTACTTTAAAAACATCCTTTGTGGGGCGGGGTGATGGGTGTCGTGAATTTGGTTCTGCCTGAGAGTTTCTATTCATGTCGGAAACCATCAATGAAGAAATCGATCGCTTTTCAGAGTACGCGCGCCGTCACTCGGGAGAAGCGGAGAGTCTGGATGTGCTCTATCGCCGCTGGCGAGGACAGGCCGAACGTGAAGACGCCATCGCGTCGATCGAGCAGGGCGAAAGGGACGCTGAGGCGGGGCTTGGTCGCAAGGCCGGCGATGTATTCGCCGAACTTCGACATGAACTTGGCGTTAAACCCGGATTATTCACCGACAATGTAGGCCGGACCAAACAAACGCGATAAACGCCGGAACTGCATTCGCTAACCAATCCTGCGATCACCAACAGTCTGTCAAATGCGGAAAATCACGTTTGTGCAGTTCCGGCACGGGCCTACGCGAATTTGCTCCGGCCTACGTGAATAATCCGGGTTAAAGGATGAAGTACGAGAGCTCCATTACGGTATCAAGCGAAGAAAAACTCACCGCGTATTGTTCGCGATACGCCAGGACGTTGTGCGGGTTTATGCGATCCGGCATCTGGCCCAGGACATCTTGACCGCCGATGATCTCGGCCTCCATTGAGCCAGCGGCCTTACCGTCCTCGGAAAGGTGTTGACGGCACTGGGTTTGGAGTTTAGTTATTGCGCCGAAACACGAACCAGCCGCCCGACCAAACAAAACAAAGAATCCGCAGCGGTCCCCTCCAAACGGGGATAAAGCGCAGGACCCAGGCGGCTGGCGGTTTCGAAGCGTTGAACTCCGCCTCGCAAAATCCGAACCCCAAACCACGAGGGGACAGCATGGCGGTTTGGGGCAACGGGTGGTCCTGACGAACGCCTAGCGTAACCGGGCGGCGAGGTGACGCTTTGATTTCAGTTTCCGCCGGATTCGCCGCTCCGGTTCACGCAATTGTTCGCTGCGTTTTCCGTGGTAGCGGTTGCGGCCGCATTGATATATTTACGTCTGGATGATTGCCTTTGATTTCGCAGGTCGGCAAAAATGCGGTGTACACTGAATTCTGCCTGTCGACCCAGTTCGTGACGTATCTGTTTGATCTCTTCAGTCGGGTTTGAGTTCATTGTCAGCCTCCATCAGTTGCTCCGGAGTGCAAATTGTAGCAGGCTGAAAGCCATTTTCACGACAAATCCGTTCGATTAGATGTTGCGTATGCGGATTCAAAATGTGCTTAAAATTCCAAGTGACGAGGAAATCAATGCCATGTACGGCGGCAAGTGCAATATGTGCAGCATCCCGTGGTTCCGTTTTCGGCACAGCGTTGCCAGCCAGTAAGGCGTTGGTTAACACCTCCGCGTCATCGTTCGGTGCAAGCAACAGAACGTCTTCGATAACGGCCAGTCTCTCTGCTGCTGCGGAAGGGTCGCCTGCGCTGCACTCGGCAACGACCAAGTCGGAGACACGCAACTCGTAGCGGGCTGTTGCTGTAGCATGCCAATCTCGTGACACCGTCTGACGCGCGAAAATCACCGGGTCAGAATGATCTCGGGCCGCGATGATACCGACCACCGTTGTTTCGACGTAGACAGTAGCCATCCGTTATTCCCGTTACAGCGAACGTCACCGATCACGGGCCAGCGACGAAAGACTTTCCATTTCAAATCCGGCCGACTTCGCCGATCCCGTGCATCGGCTTACGTTGTTAAAAGAACCAAAGAAGCGATAGGCAAACAACCGTAGAAGCAATATTGGCAATCATACAAGCAAGCATACTTGTGCCCGCACCAAGTGCGAACCCACAACCAATGATCTGTGTGAGCAACACGACCGCAACAGCAAAGAATGGTTCAGCGTTGAAATCACGCGCGTTCACGGGCTGGAGTGTGTGACGAATGAAATTAAGCCCCTGCAGACCAACGAAGCATAATGAGGCTGCACGAAAGACGCGATTGATCAAAGTGTCTGGCAGAGGTTCGATTGTCGTCATCTCCGCTCCTGGGGTTGGCCATCCATAACCACAAATTACAGACCTGCGAAATTGCAGTCCAGCCAAATCTGGTCGTCCGAAAGCTCGTCTCAAACAGAAGTCGAATCAGAGTCTATAGCAGCGAACGACCGCCATAACCGGGCGGCGGCAATTGATTTACCATGAAGCCGGACGACGCACACCGCTCCGGTTGATGGCATTGTTCG
>CAZFDW010000835.1:0-2287 GCA_964517865.1 uncultured Chitinophaga sp. | reverse complement strand
TTTGCTTACCACCGGCTAATCTCTTAAACCGCTTCGCGGTGAATCACACGAAGCACCGCGAAAACCAACAAACAACAAAATCCGATTCCGTGCGAACTCGCGGACACGATTCGTCGATGAACCCGAAAACTCAGCCATGTGACTAAGCCTAAAGCGTGTATGTCACATCGCTGGGGATACTATGCAGAGCGATTGTGAAGGATTGCTTAAGGTTCGACGGATTATTAAGGGGACGGAATCAGCCGCTCCGCTTCCTGAAATGTCCGCAGATTCTCTTTCAACTGAGGGTTTTCTGGATCGATTTTTATCGCCTTCTTCAGTAGTTCTACAGCTCCTGCGAAATTGCCTTCTTCCGCTTCACAATTCGCGAGGTTTCCCATGGCCTCCACATTCATTGGTGCATACTTCAATGCCTGTGTGAACAGCTCCTTCGATTCACCGAGGTCCGACGTGCGCAGAGCATATCCAAGATTGATCAATGCTCGATGATCATCCGGACGGATCCTGATCGCCTCACGCAGGTTTTTCACCGCATTTTCGATATCACCACTGAAAAGCTGGGCACATCCGAGCGTCGTATACGTTCCTCCGTAGTGCCGGTTCTCGAAATATTGTATTGCGATCTGCGATTCCCTGAGTGCCGCCTCGACCTGCTCGTCTACGAGAAGTGCCAGGGCCAACTGGTCGTGCCCGCGAAAACTGTCTGGATCAACACCAAGGCATGCCGTCCACAGAGAAATGCTGTTACGCCAGATTTGAGCCTGGTGCCACGTCAGCGCGCTGCACAAAGTGACCGCCAGAAACAAGATGGAGGTAGTCATGATCGGGCGTCGCTTCTTAAGAAAGCCGGGAAGTGTTCCGATGAGAAGGAAGAGGCCAATATGCGGAAAATACATATAGCGATCTGCTCTGGCAGCTGCTCCCAACTGCACAATGCCCAGCACAGGCACAAGTGTTCCCAGAAACCAGAGTGATCCGGCCAGGATTCCAGGGTGCATGCGATTTTTCCAGATCCAGACTCCCGCGGCGAGCAGAACTGCGCAGCAGAAAAAAATCAGCCCGACAGAGACATCCAGCAGTGAGTGGCGGTAGAACGGACTCAGCTTCACAGGTACAAACGTCTGAGCAAGATAAAGCACTAAGCTTTGCACCGCATTCGCGAGCCGAAAGCGAATTGGCAGCGCATCGGTTGACATGATAGCGTCACCTGATCGCTGTGCCGCGAACACGGTGATCGTAAAACCCAGGGCCAGGACAAAGTAGCACCATACGGAACGAACAGCATGAGCAACACTTTTCCACTGAATCTCATGGTCATCTGACTTCAGAGGACATGTGGCCAGCACAACCAGCAGGAATGGCAGTGTGACGAGCATTTGCTTGGAAAGGAGACTCAGCACAAAAAGCAGATAGGCAAAAACCCGGTGCCACAATTTCCCACTCATACGAGACCACTGCCAAACCAGCATCGACTGCAGTCCAAAGAAGATGCAAAGCAGCTCTTTTCGTTCGGAAACCCATGCGACTGCTTCCACATGCTGTGGATGCACACCAAATAGCAATGCGACTCCCAGAGAAAGCCCTGGCGATCCCGTGAAGCTGTTCAGAACGCAGGCGACCAGAACGGCGTTCAGACAATGCAGGCCCAGGTTAGTCGCGTGCATGACACCAGAATCTAACCCGAACAGTTCGATCTCAAGCATGTATGACAGCCACGTCAGCGGATGCCAGTTTGCATTCTCAAATGTCGTGAAAGCCCATTTGATTCCATCGCTCGTCAATCCGCCGTGGATCTCTGGACGATCGATGACATAGACATTGTCATCCCAAAGCACATACTCGAAGGAATACACGGCTGAATATGGAATCAGGGCAGCAAAGAACACGGCGACCAACCCGATCGGGAATGCCGATTTCGGCGAGGGCAACAAACGGTCGGCTGCTTTCATTCCTCACCAGAATTCGTCAGCAGAATCTTCTGTTCTTTGATGCCGTACACGTCAAAAGCGTAGAAGTCCTCATGAGCCATAGCCACAAGGTCGCCGCCGGAGGCCATCGCAGACATCGTGAAAGGAGTGGAAAGTTCAATCTGAGACTCCTTCACGGTTTGCAGTCCGTTTGACAGGCTGTAAACGCGGCCAGAGCCTGACAGCACCTGAAAATCAGATGTGCTCGTTACTGCCTGTGCTGAGACAAATCCACTGGTATCGGGACCTGGGATATTCTTGACGAGCTGCAGGTTCTTGACGTCCAGTGCCACAAAATTCGTCGATGTGCAAAAGCCGAC
>CAZFDW010000834.1:0-2288 GCA_964517865.1 uncultured Chitinophaga sp. | reverse complement strand
CCAGCGTAACAAAGCAAAATCACCGTGTAAAGCAAAACAATGAGCTGCGTCCCCTGGTAAGTAGCCCCTGAAAAATAAAAAACAATAGGACTGCGCCAGCTGCTTTTTTGGGAAATGTTTGCAGAACATTTCTTTACAGAAAGGCAGTGACAATGGTTACGAAAGTCAAAACCGGAAAAAGCAGAACAAAGCGACGCACGTGCGGACTGGAAATGGTTTGACGACAAGCGGGTGTGACTCCCGCGGGAGTAGCTCTTAGCCAGAGGCTCCGTATCGAGTGTTGCAGCGTGTCTATAAGGAACGTGAAGCCGTAATGCTGGCGACGTCTCTGAAGTGGCACGTTGAAGCGTACACAGAAAGGGTAGTGAGGGTGAATCGACCGGGAGTGGCCTCCCGGCGGTGAACGACATGAGCTCCGAAATTTTGTATCTGTTGGATTCTGCCCAAGGTGTGTGCATGCTGGAAGGCAATATCTCTCGCCGCGTTCTGGCAAGCTGTGAGAGAAGACCCGGAGTCGCTCGTCCGCTCGCGCTACACATAATGTCATCAAAGCAACCAGTGAGACCCTGTGGTTCTTGTTCGAAACATGACACATCAGTCATGATCGAACGAGTATGCCCGACAAGCCTAATCAGCGAGGACGGCAAATGACCATCAGGGAGTCGGATGGCCGCATAGTACCGTTGAAGTCCGGCCACCAGCCGGATGGAATGAAGCCGAGTAATATCGGTGCAGGGAAGGCGGCGAGGCCAATACGTGATCCAGACCGAGCACCGTCCGTACTCAGAGACGGATGCACGGTGATAACTCGGCTGGATCACATCCACCAACGAGCGGCAACGCAACCGAACGCGGTTTTCAATAACCTGTTCTCGCTGCTCAACGAAGAGTTGCTGCGGCATGCGTTCCGCCGACTAAAGCGAGGCAAGGCACCGGGAGTGGATGGCGTCACGCTTGAAGACTATGAAGAGAATCTGCGAGGCAACTTACAGGACGTTCTTCAGCGACTTCATTGCGGCAGCTATCGACCTCAACCCAGCCTGCGTAAGAACATTCCGAAAGGGAATGGGAAGACGCGACCTCTGGGCATCGCCTGCGTGGAAGATAAGCTCGTTCAGCGAGCCATCGTCATGATCCTGGAGCAAATCTACGAAGTCGATTTCTATGACACTTCGTATGGCTTTCGTCCCCAGAGATCATGCCATCAGGCGTTATCGGTGCTCGGTCAAAACATCGCGACGAAGAAAGTGAACTGGATCTCGGACGCCGATATCAAAGGCTTCTTTGATAACGTGTGTCATGAGCGCCTCGATGAACTGCTGCGAATTCGCATCAGCGACCCGAAGCTGCTCGCGCTGATTCTCCGCTTTCTGAAGGCCGGTGTGATGATCGAAGGTCAGCGTTTCGACACCGAAGACGGCGTGCCGCAAGGTGCGAGTCTCTCACCGTTACTCGCCAACGTGTATCTGCATCATGTGCTGGACCAGTGGTTCGAACGCGATGTGAAACCACGGATGCGAGGTGAAGCGTATCTGATTCGGTACGCCGACGATTTCATCGTTGGCTTCGAACTCGAATCGGACGCGGTGAGATACCAAACGGTGCTGCCGAAACGACTGGCTCGGTTTTCGTTATCAGTCGCCGAGGATAAAACCAAGCTGATTCGTTTCGGTCGTTTCGCACGTCGCGATTGCCAGCGACGGAGCGAAGGGGCTCCGCAAACGTTCGACTTCCTCGGATTCACTCACTACTGCGGGACGAGTCGCGCAGGTCGTTTCAAGCTGAAAAGGAAGACATCCACGAAGAAGCTCCGTATGAAACTGCTGGACCTGAATCGCTGGTTCTGGAAGCAGCTGGAAACTCCGATCGGTGAAATGTGGCACACGCTGAACGCGAAGCTTCGCGGACACTATCAGTATTACGGCATCAATGATAATTGGCCGCTGCTGATGGCGTTCCGTGATCACGCCCGCCGGATGGCGAAGCGCCACATCAGTCGCCGGAGTCAAAACAGCTATTTCAGCTGGGCGAAGTTCAATGCTTTTCTGGAGCAGAACCCGCTGGCGTCTCCACCCCGTCTGATCGACCTGATCGCCATGTCTCGTGGAAGGAGTGCGGTGGACAAGTAACGGCTGGGAGCCGGATGCGTTAACGGCGCACGTCCGGATCTACGAGGGGGCGACCTCAATTGTGCATGGACACTATATTGTGACACCACCACGGGAAACCAGGTGGCAAACAGGGAACACAAACCGTATCCTACACACAAAAGAATAGCCCTACTCACC
>CAZFDW010000833.1:0-2294 GCA_964517865.1 uncultured Chitinophaga sp. | reverse complement strand
CACAACGGGGCCAGCAGGCTGGCTGAGGAAAGCGGCAGCAGGCTGCCGCAGTCCAGGGGAGGATGTGGGCAACAGCGTGTACATTACCGGCGAAGATAGGCGCGACGGGATAGCGGTTGATTTTTCAGAATTTTCACGAATCGGCAATTTTTCATCGGGGAGATCGTGACGGGATTCCGCACTGTCTCCGGGAGGTGGCAAATTCGTCTTGCCGGCAGGATAAAGTATGGCTGAAGAGAAACTCAACGATCAGGCAATCTTCGAGGCCGCGCGCAGGATTGACTCGCGCGAGGCTCGTGCGACGTATTTGCAACAGACGTGTGGCGAGAACTCTGCTCAGGCGCAGCGAATCAACGCACTGTTGCACGCTCTTGAGGAGCACGGCAGTTTTCTGGAATCACCCCCCGTGGACTTTGGCACCGCACCGACCTTCACGCCGTCTGTCGAGGGAAAGCCGGGGACGCAGATCGGGCCTTACAAGCTGCTGCAGGTCATCGGCGAAGGCGGGATGGGTGTGGTCTACATGGCCGAACAGACCGAGCCGGTGAAGCGGAAGGTGGCTCTCAAACTGATCAAGCCCGGCATGGACAGCCGCCAGGTGATCGCTCGCTTCGAGGCCGAGCGGCAGGCCCTGTCCATGATGGACCATGTCAACATCGCCCGCGTGCTCGACGCAGGCACGATCCCGATTGCAGATTTAGGATTGCAGAATGCAGATTTCAAATCTGAAATCTCAAATCTGAAATCTGCAATCTCCGCTGGCCGGCCCTATTTTGTCATGGAACTGATCCACGGCGTCCCGATCACCAAATACTGCGACGACAACCACCTGACGCCGCGCGAGCGGCTGGAACTGTTTGTGCCGGTCTGCCAGGCGATCCAGCACGCGCATCAGAAAGGCATCATTCACCGGGACATCAAGCCATCCAACGTGATGGTCACGCTGTACGACGGCCAGCCGGTTCCCAAGGTGATTGACTTCGGTGTGGCGAAGGCGACCGAGCAAAAACTGACCGAGCGGACTCTGTTCACACAGTACGGCACGATAGTCGGTACGCTGGAATACATGAGCCCGGAGCAGGCCGAGATGAGTGCGCTGGGCGTCGATACCCGCAGCGACATTTATTCACTGGGCGTGCTGCTCTATGAACTGCTGACGGGCACCACACCACTCAGCCAGAAGCGGATGAAGGAAGTCGCATTTGCTGAAATTCTGCGTTTGATCAAAGAAGAAGAGCCGCCGAAACCGAGCACTCGGCTGAGCGAATCCGGCGAGGCGTTGGCGTCGATCTCGGCACAGCGCCACATGGAGCCATCCAAGCTGACACAACTGGTGCGCGGCGAGCTCGACTGGATCGTGATGAAGACTCTGGAGAAGGACCGCAACCGCCGCTACGAGACGGCCAACGGTTTCGCGGCGGACGTTCTGCGATACCTGAACGACGAACCGATTCAGGCTCGCCCGATTACGATGCAGCAGCGTATGTGGCGATGGTATCGCCGTCACGTCACGCTGGTGGCCGGCGCATACACCGTTTTTACGTTCGCGATACACTGCGTCATGCACATTGTGCTGTTCTGCGTTATCCAATTCCTGGTCCGCAGTCCCAGTGCGGGCGAGTTGTTGTCAGGTTTCGGACCAACGGTGGTGACCGTTGTTATTTGTCTTGCGGGCGCAGAAACGGGCGTGGCGGCGATTCGAGGCAAGCGCCGCGGATTATGGATGTCCCTGGTCGCGTTTGTCCTGTTCAGTGTCGGTTGTGGATGGTCGCTCTACTGGGCGATCACGATCAGTCGCGAGATCAGCGATGTTCCAGTTTACTCGTTTCGATCGTTTCTCCCCGACGATGTCGTTGGTCGAAACACTTTCATCCGGAATTGTGTGATTGGGTATGCCTTGCTGGGTATGACCTGGAGTCTGGTCGGGCTTGTACTCCAGGTGCATGCCCTCTGTCACCGAGCCGCCGATCAAAACGTCGGTCGTCGGTGAAGTCGAGAGGAATCCAACGGACCAGGCTGTTCCATACGATGCCTTTACCGATTCGGCGCGCGTTGAAAAAGGTGTCTGGAACTTTGGAGGCATCAGAAAACACAGCAACTACCTGATGCCGGAGAGTTCCAGACACCTTTTTCAACCACGGCAGAACGCATGGTAATGCGAGAATGAACTGCGGCCAGCATCAGTTTGACAGAGCCGCTGAGAACAAAAGCGGCCGGTGAGTCCCAACCGCGAAGAAGGAGGGGTACCCTCCGGGTCCACCGGCCTTGTGGCCTCGTCCCGGCGCCCGGTCTGC
>CAZFDW010000832.1:0-2309 GCA_964517865.1 uncultured Chitinophaga sp. | reverse complement strand
AGCGTTTATCAGCGGTCAAAACAGACTTCAAAGAAACTCGGAAAGAATAAATCGTTTGTATTCAAGTTTGCCGATCGGGCCGAAGTTGATCAGATAGCCGATCGGACTCTTCGAGATTCTCATGTAATTGATTAATTGTCCTTCGTGTTCAGGAAGAAGAGCGGACACCGACTTGAGTTCAACGACGATTTTGTCGTAGACCATCAGATCCGGGACGTACTTTTTTTCAGCTCTCGTTCCTTGTAGAAAACTGGTATTTCATGTCGTGATCTGAAAGGAATACTGCGGAGTTCAAGCTCAATCTCAAAGCTCTGCTGGTAGATCTCTTCCGCGAGACCGCCGCCGATCTCATTGTGAACCTCGAAAGCAGCTCCCATCAGGGCATAGCCTTCCTCAGAAAATGGCTGCTTTTCTAAACTCATCTGGTTCACTTTCTTCAAGGGATTGAAAATGTCCGGACCGCTGATGAACACTCATGAACGCTAATACAGTCCCGTCTCGATCTCCAGCAATCAACATTGTCGCAGAGGATTCGCCCACAAGACGGTGCGAGGACACCTATCTCTGTGTTCATCAGCGTTCATTAGTGTTCATCAGCGGTCCCATCTCCTGTTCCACTGTTCCACGTCACTCAGCATACAAAAACTCATTGGACGACATCAGCATGTGGCAAAAGTCCGCCAGCGCCATGACGTGCGATTTCTCCAAAGGTGTCTCTGACGACTCATAACTCCCTGCCTGCTCATCAATGAATGATACGCTCCGGTGCAGTTCAGCAACTGTTGGGATTCGTGCGAATGCAAACAGGAATCCTGATCGAACCTGATCTGCGGTCTCAGATGCCCCAGCTTCAATAATCTTCTTTGCCATCTGGTCAGCCTGAGCAAACAGGAACTCGCTGTTGAGCTGGGCCAGCGATTGCAGCACGGTCGCCGAACTCATCCGCTGGGTACAGTTCACGGGCATGATGGGTGAGTCGAAAATCTCCAGGAACTTCAGCGGATATACTCGCCGGGCGAACAAGTACAGGCTGCGTCGCTGTGACGCAGCTTCCGATAACCCGTCCGCTGGTTTGGTGATCTCGACGGGAGGCCCACCCGCCGTGCGATCGAGCGCGCCGGAAGCTGCGAGAATTGAGTCGCGGACGATTTCGGCTTCCAATCGACGTAGGTTCATCCGCCATAACAGGGCGTTTCCCGGGTCAACCTCTTCGCCGCGAGCCAAGGGCGACTCGAGCGCAGCATCGACAGGCGGTCGCCGCGAGGATTGCCGATACGCACTTGACAGCATGATTTGTCGGTGCAGACTTTTGAGGCTCCATCCGTTTTCGATGAAGTCGACCGTTAGCCAGTCGAGCAACTCGGGATGCGTCGGAAGACTTCCCGATCGGCCAAAGTTCCCCGGCGTCTCCACGATGCCGCGTCCAAAGTGGTGATGCCACACGCGATTGACAATGACGCGCCCGGTCAGCGGATGATCGGGCCGAGTCAGCCAACGCGCGAGGGCCAGTCGCCGACCGCTCGACTCGCCGCACACATCGCCCGCTGTGGCCGCAGCCGAACTTCCCGGTGGCTGCAAGATCTCGGGGAACCCCGCTTGAACCAGGACGCCGGGAGCATGCACATTTCCTCGCCGATGAACGCGAGACGTCGGCGCGGGCCCGACATCCCACAGTGCCTGCACCTTGCCGTAGGACTTTTTCAGTCCCTGTAAGTCGCCAATCTGCTTCTTCAGTTCGGCGATCCGGGTTTCTTCCGTGGCTTCCTCGGCGGCCTTCAGAGACGGTTGCAGGTCGGCGACCTGCTTGTCGAGCGCGGCGTTGTGGGCCTCGATCGCAGCTCGCTCTGTCAGCGAGACATCCGCCAGGAACCGCTCCTGCGGTCGCTTCCAGTCATGGACGTTGAACGCCGGTTCGAAGCAGGCCATCAGGCGGTAATAATCGCGCTGCGGCAGTGGGTCATACTTGTGGTTATGACAGCGGCAACACTCCATCGTCAGGCCGAGCACCGAAGTCGAAAACATGTCGATGACCTGGTTGACGACTTCATAACGTTTGTCGATGCCATACTGCGGCTCGCTGGTGTGATCCTCGACACAACGCATGAATCCCGTGGCCGAAAGGAGTGACAGCGTCTCGGGCGTGAACGAGTCGGCGCGACGCCAATCGACCAACTCGTCCCCCGCAAGTTGCTCCGTGAGAAAGCGATCGTAGGGTTTGTCAGCGTTGAACGCATTGACCACATAGTCGCGGTAGCGCCAGATCCCTTCGTTGGGATAGATCGAGGAGAGATCCCCGTCGAACAACCGAT
>CAZFDW010000831.1:0-2309 GCA_964517865.1 uncultured Chitinophaga sp. | reverse complement strand
GGAGTTGTCAGACTGCTGATGTCGCGGATTCCCAGCAGCGACATATGCAGCGTGCGCGGGATCGGAGTGGCCGTGAGTGTCAGGACATCGACTTCCGCCCGGATATGTTTGAGACGTTCCTTCACTTTGACGCCGAACTTTTGTTCTTCGTCAATCACCAGCAGGCCGAGATCTTTGAACTTGATGTCTTTGGAAACCAGGCGGTGCGTTCCGATGACGACATCAATCGCGCCTTCTTTCAGGCGTGCGATGATGCGATTCTGTTCTGCGGCTGTGCGGAAGCGGGACAGCATTTCCACCGTAACCGGAAATTCCGCCATTCGCTGACTGAACGTGCGGAAATGCTGTTCCGCCAGCACCGTCGTGGGCACGAGGACTGCGACCTGACGACCACTATCGACGGCTTTGAAGACCGCCCGCATGGCGACTTCTGTTTTGCCAAAACCCACGTCGCCGCAGATCAGGCGATCCATGGGCTTCGGTTGCTCCATGTCCTGCTTCAGATCCGCAATGGCAGAGACCTGATCGACAGTTTCGGTAAACGGGAATGCCTTGTCGAATTCCTGTTGCAGGTGCGAATCCGGCGGGCACTGCAGGCCCGGTCGAGATGCACGTTCCGCCTGCAGCTTGAGCATGTCGGTGGCCATATCGGAGACCGCTTCGGCGACCTGATCTTTCTTTTTCAGCCACGACGTGCCGCCGTACTTTGTCAGTTCGGGCGAAGTCTTTGCGGGACCGATGTATTTCTGAACCAGATGAATGAGCGAAACCGGCACGTAGACGATGACGCTGTCGCGGAATTCCAGCAGCATGTGTTCTTCCTGCTGGCCGCCATTTTCCACCTTGGCCATGCCGCGATACTTTGCGATGCCGTGCGCCACATGCACGACCAGATCGCCGTCCCGCAGGTCAAGGAAACTGTCGATCGCGCGCGAATCTGTGCGTTTTTTGCGCGTTGGCGCACGAGATGCAGCGCGGGAAAAGAGTTCGTTATCGCTGATCACGAGCAGACCATGATTGAGCAACCGAAACCCCCGTCGCAGGCGACCTGTGGTCAGTCGAATGCGGGATGTCAGCCCCGTGTTGTGCGAGGTGTCGGTTTCGTTGATCAGTTCGCGCAGTCGTTCGTGCTCGCCTTCGTTGTGACAGCAGAGCAGGACGTGGTCATCGGGCCCAAGCAGTTCTGACAGTTCGACAAGTGCATCGCGACGACTGCCGGAAAGTCGCTCAATCGGTTCGATACTCAGATGACAGGCTGTTTCATAACTGTCGGCTCCCAGAGCATCGATCGTGACCGAAGGGAATTCTGTCAGCCGAGCCATCGTCGCATCGACGCTGTAAAGACCGACCGGGCTCGACAGCCGCTGCAGGTACATGCGGCCTTCACTGATCGATTGTTGCAGGTCGTTGAGGACGACGATGGTTGAAGGAGGCAGCGAATCGATGAGACTTTCCGTCGGCCCGGCAAAAACAGGCGACAGCATGTCGGGCGCACCAGAACGTGCGGTCGCATTTTTCGGCGCATTGGACCGGGGGGCTGACGCCGCTCCGCTCGCCGACGTTCCAGTCGGAGTTGTGGCGGTCAATGAGATGCTCTTCAGGTCTTCCAGTCGCCGCTGACTTTCGACGTTGAAGGAACGGATCGATTCAATTTCATCGCCGAACAGTTCGATCCGAATGGCGTCGGGTTCTGACGCCGCAAAAATGTCCAGAATGCCGCCGTGGATACAGAACTCACCAGGAAGTTCGACGGCAGTGACTCGTTCAAATCCCCGGGCGATCAGCCATTCAATCAATTCATCCAGTGGCAGTTCGTCGCCGACGGAGATGGTGCGTGTGGCGGCCTTGATGGCGTCACGGGCAGGCACCGGCTGCAACAGGGCCGGGACACAGGTCACGACCAGCGCGGGCGTCCGATCGAGCTGATTCAGGCGACGTACGACGGAAAGGCGTGCAGCGTAGACGGCGTCGCCCGCATCAATGGCGTCCGGCAGACTTTCCCATGCCGGGAACAGCAGCACGGGCGACTTCGTGAGGTCCGACAATTCGTCGATGAATTCTTCCGCGTCGCGAATCGTGGGCAGCACCACCAAGTGTGAGCGTTCCCTGTCCGCGGCAGCGATCGCCGCCAGACTCAGCGCGCACGACGAACCCCAAGCGCCGTCGATGGTCGCACTTTGCCCGGAATGCAGTGAGGTCACAACCTCAGCAAACCCCGGAGCCTTTCCCACCAACGCCGTCAGATCAGCAAGAGTCGAAGGAACCTGCCGTCCTGCATTAGCCATGACGGCGGGATTGTAAACAGCCTG
>CAZFDW010000830.1:0-2312 GCA_964517865.1 uncultured Chitinophaga sp. | reverse complement strand
AAAGCGAATCGAATAGCTGGGCCGCAGCACTCGTCGGTTGATATGGAGGCGAAATCAAAACTGCCTCCCGAAGTGCGTGAAACTCGTAAACGCAATGAGTTACCGAGTAGATTCCGAGCATCCAATTGTAGTCGGGAAATCCTTCTTCACCGTTTTTGGTTGTTGTTGGTTCCCCGAATGTTGCTTCAAGATGACGTTGGAATTCCTCAAAGGACCCACGGAGTTCGCATTGGTCTATTCGATCAAGGGAAAGCAAATACTTCTGCTTGCCGTAATGTGAATCAAAGCGAAAGCTGAGTTTCAGGGCAAAACCATTCAACGCCGTACACGAAAGTGCATAGACATCGGGCATGACCTGCTTCAATCCATGCGGCTGAAGCAGTCGAAGCAAGTCCTTTCTTGATAGTCCCCACGGGATCCGCAACGCCGGGTCTTCGGTCGTGAAGCCATCGTTTAGACTGTGCAAGTTCATCTAAGATCCAAAACATTTCTGGAGCCAAATCGAGCCGCTATCTCACCTGTGGCGAGTCTGCCTCGATTTTACCAACACGATTGGCAAGTTTCATCGACCGCCGTACTCCAGTTGCTCCGAAGACCATGCGAGCAAATGGACGAGGCCATTGTCACCCTCGCTCCCTTTAGAATTGGCTAACAAACACCGCCACCAGAAAAATACTCGACTTCCACGTCTCCGTCCCAAGCCGCTTCGAAACAGGCTGCGTAGAAACGCAAAAAGCCCTCGTCACAAAGAAGGGACGAGGGCCTGAAAGTTATCAGTAGAACAGAACTGCCTGCTACCACAAGTCCACTCCGGCACGAACGAGCTGAGCCCATTCCGGGGGAATCTTACATCAACTTTGCTGCATGACGCAGCGTGATGAAGAGTGAAGAAAACTGCCGAACGAAGCCGGAGTTGCAATACTCAGAGGAGCAGAACACGCCTCAACAGAAACCGGAGACAAGTTCACTCACAGAATGATCATTTCTTCCATAGGCGTCCTCCAGATCAAGGAAAAACACAACAACGGAAAAACAACTTCTTGTGCAAGTGTTACAGCCAACGGACTGTCAGTCAATAAGAATTTCCGGTGATTGTTTCGCAGTCTGAATGTGATCTGAATGATGTGCCTTCTCGGTTGGCCTTTACGATTTCGGGGAGTTTGATCCGCAGCGTGTTTTCATCATTCCTCCCCCAAACGGCCTCATTGATCTGAACCGCATTTCTTCCATTCTGCCAGTGCGCCAATGGCGTGTCTGGCTCCTGTCGGCTAATCTCTATTTCGCTCTGATACGAGGGACTTGATTCAGGAAGTCATCATTCCAGCCACAGATTCAGCCTTCCATCGTAAGGCTGTCTTTGCCGAGACGTTGTTTGAGCAGAGACAATCTGATGAGTCAGAGCGGTGCAGACTACCTGAGTTTACAGTGGACCTGATATCCTGCCAGGTTGAATGTTTCTGCGGTGTGCGCTTGGATTGATGAATGGAAGTTCGCTCCGAATCAGCGAGCCTCAGAGCTCCAGGTCACATTGAATAGGATTGCATCGAGGTTGGGCATTCCCGTGGCACCGAAACTCCCGCTGAAATCAGAACAAGGTTGGATATGAAGGAAGATCAAACATCGCTGACGCTGCTCGGCCACCTGCAATCAGAAAACAATAATCCCGCCTGGACCCGCTTTATCGACATCTATGGACCACTGATGTCGGGCTGGTTGAAACGTCGAGGCGTGCCGGATGATGTTGCGGAGGATGTTCGTCAGGAAGTGCTTGTCAAGGTTTTCAGCGAGATTCGTGAGTTTAATCACAATGGTCGGACTGGCGCGTTTCGGGCGTGGCTGCGAATGGTGATGATGCACCGACTTCGGACAATTCAACGACGCAGTTTCCGTCCGGGGGAGGCTAATGCCACGGACTGGTCCGTCGTCGCCGACCAGCTGGAGGATGACAACAGTGAAATGTCGCGCCAATGGGATGCAGAGCATGACCGCCATTTGATTAAGCGACTATTGGAGTTAATCTCGCCGGAGTTCGAGGAAAAATCCATGCTTGCCTTTCGCCGTGTCATTCTGCATGGGGAAGAAGCCTCAGCAGTGGCGGATGATTTAGGCCTTTCCTTGAATGCCGTTCGCATTGCACAGTCAAGAATTCTTGCCGCACTGAGACGTGTCGGCGAAGGTTTTATTGACTGAACAACAGTAGCACTCGATGACGCTCATTTCGGTGGAAAAGACATCGAAGAGATCAAAGGGGTCAGCTTCTTCGAGCTTGCGGTCTCGTTCATCAAAGATCGCCTGCTGCCTGCCTTCAAGCA
>CAZFDW010000829.1:0-2313 GCA_964517865.1 uncultured Chitinophaga sp. | reverse complement strand
CTGGTCCCGGAAATCGCCGCCAACCCGGTCTGCCGTATTGCAGAAAAACCAACGATTCTGACTTGTCAGAACGGACGCCAGCAGTTGTCATTCGGGACGTTGTAAGACGTCGCAGAAATTTTTCCCGTAGCTGAATTCGTGCGTGAGCCGCAGGGTTCACGAACTTAGTCGCGGGGTGTCGAAAGACAGCCCGCAATAAACGGTGAGGTCGCCTTGGCGGCCAAAGCCTACCCGGGCGGGTCCGTACCTGTCCGGAAACTGTTTCTCGAACTTCATTTTATGGAGGTATGCAGCTAGTGTCACGTTAACAGTGATAACGAAGGAGCCAGGAAACAGTGCTCGGGGAGGATTCACGATTCGGCCTAGGCGAAGTGCCAGCCCCCACGAATGGGTGAAGCACGGCGATTCAACCTCAAAGGATCGTCGGTCGGCGGCAGATACGGTCAGCAGTCGATCAAGCGTCAGGGTGCCTGGTGGATTCACCTCGAGACAATGGTTTGTGAACTTGACCGGTGAGGTCCCAACTCGTCCGCTGCAATCACGCCGCAAAGCGAAGTCCGTCAAACGACTCCGCGACACGGCACGATCAGCGGTAAGCCAACGTATAAGTCAACGATGAAAGCCGAGGCAACGCGAGAGGAGCGGAAACGGAGGGAGCAGGAAGCACCATCAATCCCGACGATGTTTCTCCGGTAAACCGGGAATCTGACGACGCCGCAAGGCTCAATCGGATTCAAGGGACCACAGCAGATCCGGAGTAGTTCAGCCAAGCCGACATCGACCCTCACGGGCCGATGAAAGCAACTCTGAGCGAAAGGAGAAACCTGTTTTAGTCCGTCTGAATTGCATCAGCAGATGCCCAAAGTTAGTCGCTGTGTCGAAGCATCACCAAATGATGCGCTCGTGCTCTGCAAGCCCGAACATCGACAGGCAACGACTAAAGAACGCGGGCCAGTGGCCGATGCGAAGACGACGGCGGTTGTATCAACGAAGGATGGCCCTCATGGGCAAGAAGCAGAAAGTGCATTCATTGACCGGACGTATCGACGAACGGATGATGAGGCAGGCATTCAAAGCGGTCAAGCGGAACCGTGGTGCTGCGGGAATCGACAAAGTCAGTATTGCGATGTTCGAGGAAAACCTCGACGCCAATCTGGCTGCGCTGATGCGCGACTTGAAGACGAAAGGAACATTCGTCCCAAAGCCGTTGCGACGTGTATGGATTCCCAAGGACGCTGCGGGCAAGAAATTGCGTCCGTTAGGCATTCCGGCTGTCAGGGATCGAATCGCTCAGGAAGTGGTACGTAGACTTCTTGAACCGATCTTTGAGCCAAAGTTTCATGATTGTTCGTTCGGCTTCCGACCAGGCCGCAGTTGTCATCTGGCGATCAGGCGCGTGTTGTCATTTCACGAAGACGGAGACTGTGTCACTCTTGATGCAGACATCGCCGGCTTCTTTGACAACATCCCGCACAAACTGATCGTTGACGCTGTGGCTGAAGAAGTGGCTGACGGCAACATTCTGGATCTCGTCAAAAGATTTCTGGCAGCAGGTGTGCTTGAAAATGGAATCTTCAAGCCCACCACGATCGGCACGCCACAGGGCGGAGTCATCAGTCCGCTGCTCGCCAACATCGTGCTGAATAAGCTCGACTGGCGACTGGCTGACGCCGGGTATCGCTTCGTGCGGTACGCGGATGATTTCGTCGTGGTGTGCAAAGATCGGCAGCAGGCGCAAGCAGCCTTGACTCTGGTGGAACTCGTGATGGCCGAGCTCGGACTTTCCTTAAGTCCCGAGAAGACGAAAATCGCAAGCTTCGGGAAGGGATATGATTTCCTGGGGTTTCGACTTTCGAACAAGTCACGCACAATGAGGCCAAAGTCTCTGGAGAAATTCAAGACGAAGGTCCGGGACATCACCCGTCGCTGCAACAATCTGGATGCAGATGTGATCATGAAACTGAATCGAGTGATACGAGGGACGGCGAATTATTTTGCCACGAACTTCTCGACATGCGTCAAGCTGTATCAGAAGCTGGATAAGTGGATTCGCATGCGAGTCCGCTGCATGAAGTTCAAACGGAAGCTGTCGATCGACAACTACCGCATGAAACAGAGAACGTTCGACAAGAAACTCGGGCTGTTACGAATGCTGGATTTTACTGCAACAACCATGAGAAAGTCGTTGGTATGATTCCTCATTCAATTCCGCAGCGGTGTCGTGATGGCATCGCTGCAGAAGGGGCAATGATTCGGGGGTCGCCCGGTGCGAGAAAGACGCACGCCGGTAAATATGAGGAATGAACCTCATCG
>CAZFDW010000828.1:0-2316 GCA_964517865.1 uncultured Chitinophaga sp. | reverse complement strand
GGGTCGAAGATTGGTGGTCCCCGACGTACTACGGAGAATCTCAGGAAAAGCCCGCCATCAACCCAAGCAACCCATCCGCCGCCGGCTCCCTGCGTGTGTTCCGGGGAGGCAATTGGCACGACCACGCGTCCGGCTGCCGGGCCGCGTTTCGCTACGCCGGCCATCCGGCCATCCGGCTGTTCGTCACCACGGCATTGGTTTTCGGGTTTCGTTGGTTGCTGGAGTCTCGCGTGTCGGTCGTCCGTGACCTCTGTTCTCTGATCTCTGATCTCTGTTTACTCTGAACGGAGTGCAGGGGCGGAGCCTGGCCAGACAGTGTGGGCGTCTCCGGCCGAGTGACGTGCCCGCGAAGCGTAGGCGACCAGATTGACATCCCGCTGGCCGAGTCAGTATTCTGACATCCGTGGCGCGTAGAAATTGGAAGAGACTGGCAAGAAACCCGTGAATTTTGGAGCGGTGTTTCCAATACCACACGCTGGGTGTATTTCAGCGTTAGGCAGCATTGAATGCACGCCCTTTTACATACCGTCGGTGCCGTCGTCGTACTGCCTTACGTCACCTTGGCGATGTTCTTTCTATTTATCGGAGAGGCAGCAAGGGCACGGGGACTGATCGCCCTTGTTGATGTCACCCTGTACCACGCTGACTGGTTGATCCGCTGGGGAATCTACGTTATTCCCCTGCTTTGGGTTTGCCTGGTCGTGATGGGTTTTGTTCCGCGTCTTCAAAGAGCAAGCTCTCTTTGCCTGTGCCTTCTTGCCGTTGTCAGCGTCATTGTGGTGATCACGCTGTCCTCACCTCGAGTTGGGTTTGGCGAACTCATCTTTCTTCTGCCCTGTGTCGCCGTTGCTGCTACAAGTGCCTGGCTTTTCATTCGCGATGGCGCCGGCGCGTTGCCAATCAATGCTGCGTGACACATAGCCATTGACTTCGAGAGTGCGTATGGCGAGTTGCTGAGGTTCTCCTGCCCTCAATTTCCCACGCCCGCCCGCCGCTTCATCTCCGCCCCCACAGATTCCACACTCTGCACATTCACCAGCGCAGCCACGCAAGCCTGAAGCGTCAGCCGCATCAGATCCGGCTGCTTGACCGCCAATTCACTGAAGGTCTCCAACATGTCGTCTGGACGCATCAGAATGCGAATGGCTCCCTGCATGTCCGGCCGATCGCTGAGCCTCTCAGACAACGCTGTGAGCATCTGACGCGAGTCCTGTAGAAGTGTCCGCGCCGCGCCATTCAAGAACATGCCGGCCGGAAGCCACCGCTCCGACCGGTCTGCACGTGGCACTACTGTTTCGGGAGTGTCAGTGTTCCTTCCCCTTCCCACGTGTAGTTCGTCGGATCGTCCGAGCCGAGGATGAACGGCTCGGTCTGAGCGTACATGATCCAGCTTCCCGATGCGCCAGCGAACCGCCCCGTGCTCTCAGGCTGAACGACGAACTGTGCGATGAACCGCACTTCGACGAGAGGCCCCTCGTCGGTTATGTCCAGAATCGTGATCTCCAACGTGCCGACGTCATCGGCTCCCTTGTCCTCCCGGCCGTAGTAGCAGACGAGCTCGTCGCCGTTCGCTGCCACGAACACGCAGGGATCATGGCTGCCAAACGTCCCTTCCAGCGTGCTCGCGGACGTGGGAACCAGTGTGTAGATGTCGAAGCTCCCTTCCCCCGTGTGATGGCCAAGGTGAGTGGCCGTGCCGTCGATCAAGTGGGTTGTCACCTCTCCCGGCGGGCGGAGGCCATTTGGTGCTACGCCGCCGCCGGTGATCTTGAACGGGTTGCTGACGACGGTTGGCTTAGCCGCGCTGGCGAGCGTGGCCATTCCGATGACGGCGACCATGCCGACAATCATAATTCGCCTTGTAAAACGTCTCAAGTTGCTACCTCCGGGTCCGCAGAGTGAAGTTGGCTCGATTGACCGCCGGGCGAACCGACCAGCGGAAGAGCCGAGGTGAAGGTGTTTCGCAGTGCGCAGCCTATCAGTTTGCGTCTGAACCACAATGGACACGCCGCCCGACCGGAAGCGGTGGCTCCGACCGAACGGCAGGCGTGGCCCGCCGTCTGCAATGTGTGACATCCAAAGTAAGAATCTCTGCCAGCAGATCGATCGCAAAATAGCGATTTCACTCATCGCAGCTTGTCCCGTTCTTCCTTCGAAAACTTCCGCCACTCACACGGCGCAACATGCCGAGCATAGACCACATTCGCCTGCACAGCGCCATCGGCTATATGACGTCGCTGGCAATGCTCGAAGGCCGGCAACAGGCGATCTTTGATGAACGAGACCGCAAGCTCGAAGAAGCTCGGGAACTCCGAG
>CAZFDW010000827.1:0-2318 GCA_964517865.1 uncultured Chitinophaga sp. | reverse complement strand
CGTATTCTTCGAAGACCGACTTGATGGCTTCGGCAATGACGGCATCCAGAACCTGACGCTCGGTCATCTGATGACTGCTCATCATGTCCACCTCCAGCTTGCCGAGGGATGAGGAGTACAGGTGTCCGAGATCGCTGATCCGCGGCACGGCAGGTTTCTCGTTCAGCACACAAGCACGACGTCGCGCGCTGGCGATCATGGTTTGATAATTGGCAATACTGAATCGCGCGCTGACGCCCGAATGCTGGTCGATGTAGCGACTTTTGCGGGCCGCGCGACTGACTTCTTCGATGATCTGCTTCATGAAAAACGGCACCACGATCGGGAAGTCGCCATCCAGAGACAGCTCGCATTCCTGTTCCATGATCTGAATGCCTGTATCGCGTTCAGATGGATAATGCGTCTGAATCAGGCTGCCGATGCGGTCCTTAAGCTGCGGAATAACTTTGCCGCTGCGGTTGTAAGTGGCCGGATTGGCGGAAAACAGAATCATCACGTCCAGATCAAACTGCACTGGATAACCACGAATCTGCACATCGCGTTCTTCCAGAATATTAAACAGGCCCACTTGCACGAGTTCGTCCAGTTCCGGCAGTTCGTTCATCGCGAACAAACCGCGATGCATGCGCGGAATGAGTCCAAAGTGCAACGCATCTTCGGCGGACATGCTGGTTCCCCCCGCGAGCTTCGCTGGATCGATTTCGCCGATGATGTCGGCAAACTTCGTTCCCGGTGCCAGGCGTTCGGCGTAACGTTCTTTCCGAGGCCACCAGCGAATCGGAATCTGTTCCGGCGGCAGTTCTTCGATGCAGCGTTTGCCTTCAGACGTGATCGGCTTGTACGGATCTTCGTGAACCGGACAGCCGGGCAGGTCCAGATACGGAATCACTTCATCCAGGAATCGCGGCAACGAGCGCATCATGCGGCTTTTGCCTTGCCCCTTTTCGCCCAGAAACAGAATGTCGTGGCCTGCGAGGAGTGCGAGACTGATTTCAGGAATCACCGTGTTTTCGTAGCCCACGATCCCTGGAAAAAGCTCGGCACCGCTGGCCAGCATTGTCTGGAAATTCGACCGGATCTCTTCTTTCACATTCCGCGACTTCCAGCCGCTGGCCTTGAGCTCGGCAAGAGTGGTCGGGCGATTCGTTGAATTCATGCGATCTGGATCCAATTCAAAACCAGTGGTTGAAAAAGGTGTCTGGAACTCTCCGGCATCAGGTTTTGCGGTGTTTTCTGATGCCTCCAAAGTTCCAGACACCTTTTTCAACGCATTTTCCTGCTCCTGGTCGTGAATCCAGGACAGTCGAACTAGACTCGGCAGGATTGTAGACGTGTCGATGGAGTTCGTCATTCGTTTTCTCAGATCGCCGCTGCCGGCACAGATTTCAGCGTGACCCAGCGTGACCCAGCGTGACCCATATCAACCGGGCTGATTCGACAACAGGAGCCGCCCTTCGATGGGGACGAACCGGGTTGCGGCCTGGATCAGGCTGGCCGCAGTGAGCTTTCTCGCACCATAAACTTCAACCTCGACGCCGTGGATGTCCCGAAGTCTTCTGACGACAAGGTCAAAGTCACCATCGCCGGATGCCAGCACGGCGACATCACATTCTCTGGCAAGCTCGATCATATCGAGGGTGATGCCTACGTCCCAGTCACCCTTCGCAGACCCATCGTTTCTCTGGATGAACGGCTTAAGCTTCACTTCGAAGCCGATGGACTTGAGGATCTGCTGAAACCGGATCTGTTTCGGGTCACCGCGATCAATGGCATACGCGAAGGCATGCACGACTTTTCTGCCTGTGGTGACAGCTTCCCAGAACGCGGTGTAGTTGAAATGACATCCATGACTCTCTTTCACCGTGTAAAAGATGTTCTGCACGTCTACAAAGATCGCGACGCTATCCATTTGCCCGCTCCATTCTGATCGAAAAGCAGCTTCATGCGACCGCGATCAGAAGGCTGCGCTCTCGCTCTGCGGCAAAAGCGAAACAGGCTTGAATGTCGTCCGGCGTGAGGTACGGAAAGTCATCGAGAATCTCGGCAACGGTCATCCCGGCTGCAAGATAAGACAACACATCGTACACCGTAATTCGCATACCCCGAATGCATGGACGCCCACTGCGCTTGCCTGCTTCGATCGTGATTCGTGTCCGCCATTGATCGTTCATCGAAATCCCCCCTTGGTCAGAATTCGGCTAATCCATGCCAACATTCCGTCTGTAATCGTCCATGATAGCCTTAGCAGGATTCAATTCAAGGAGTCTTCTACTCTCACGCCAGGATGTCCTGAATCACATGACCGGCGACGTCGGTCA
>CAZFDW010000826.1:0-2344 GCA_964517865.1 uncultured Chitinophaga sp. | reverse complement strand
GCTAGCGCCTTGCGGCTCACTCAACAACACGTCCCTCAGTCCTGGCCGCGCGGAGTATCTACTGCGCGCGACCGGAAATGAGTCCGGCGAGCGGAGCGGGGTGAGCCTTCCCGTACCTTGTTTATGTACCGAAAAAATGACGCATGCCGCTCGCCAATTGTCTCGCTCATGACCGCGTCGAGCATAAAAGCCACAGCAAATGAAGATTCAGCAATTCCTCGAACACTACAGAGTGAACATCAATCCATTCAGCCAGGAAGATGCGCAGTCGGACCATATCTTCCAGCAACATTGCGCGGAAACAATTCATCATCCGGCATGGGACAAAGTGCTTGGCGATTGCCGCAACCCCAGTACATCGATCGTGTTTGGCGAAAAGGGTTCGGGGAAGACGGCCATTCGTCTGCAATTGATCACGGCCCTGAAGGAACACAATCACAGGTATCCTGCCGAGCGATCTTTTGTCATCAGCTACGATGACCTGAATCCGTTTCTGGATACGTTTCGTGATCGATTGCGCGGCCGTAAGCGAAACCCGGATCTGGCATTGAAGGAATGGCGGCTGTGGGATCATATGGATGCATTGCTCACGCTCAGCACGCGGCGTTTGTGTAATGTCATTGCCGATCGAAACTCGACAGATCCTGATATCTCGTTGCAGCAGATTCGTGACTTGCCGCGTCAGCGTAAGCGGGATCTGCTTATGCTCGCGGCGTTTTATGATCAATCGTCCGATCAGTCGCACTGGCGGCGCTGGAAGGACATTCGCTGGCGAATCGGATTTCTGACACCCACGATCCACTGGCGATTCATGGTCGGAGTCCTCGTCACGATCGTGGTCCTGTTGTTCGCTCTGCGCGGGCTGCGGGCCGACGGTCTGAAAGCGCTGAATGGACTCAAGTCGTGGTGGCTTTACGTTGTCATTGCGGCAGGCTGGATTCCGTATCTGAAGCGGACGGTGTCGCTTTGGTGGCGAGCTCGACAGATCGCGAAACAAGTCCGCATTCTGGAACACGGGACGTCGTCGCTGCGTAAAATTCTGGCACGTTTTCCGGCATCGGAAATCGACGATCAACCGATGCCGTCCCGCGATCGCAGCGATGACCGTTACGAACTGCTTTCCAAACTGCAACGACTGCTGAAGCCTATGGGTTTCACCAGCATCATCGTGCTGGTGGATCGCGTCGATGAACCGCATCTGATCAACGGTTCGGCAGAGCGGATGCGCGATTTTTTATGGTCGATGTTCGACAACAAGTTTCTGAAACATCCGGGCATCGGTTTCAAGATGCTGCTGCCGCGCGACGTCGTGTACTTCCTGAACCGGGAGGAGAAGGAATTCTACGAGCGTTCTCGACTGGACAAACAGAACCTGATCAATTCGCTGGAATGGACGGGTGAATCGCTGTTCGACATGGCCACAAATCGCATCCAGGCTTGTCAGCCTGAGGATACCGCTCCACGCCAGGCGGCCGGGTCCGGTGAACCGAATGCGTCTCAAATCACGATACGGGATTTCTTTGCAGAAGACGTGTCTCGCGAAGATCTGATTGCCCGCTTTGCAAAGCTGCGAGTACCTCGGCATCTTTTCCGATTTCTCTATCGCCTGCTGACCGAACACTGCAACCGAGCTACGGAGGACCAGCCGTCCTGGAAAATCTCCCGCAGGACACTCGAAACCATCACTGACACGTATGCTCGCGAACTGGAAGCCTTCGACCGCGGCCTTGGAACGGGTTGACACCTCTCGCTGTCGCATCAGTTGCCATGTGTTAGCGTCCGGTTGACACAGCTCAAAAGTAGCAGGCACACTCCGTGTGCCGTCCGCCCATTCGCCAGTTTTCAAGGGCTGCGGTACTTGGAAAGTGCCCGCTACTTTCTAAACCAGGTGCCCAACCTCATGATTGTTCAGCGGGCCGATCTGGCGTAGACTACAAGTCCTGGAGGATCTGAACCATGAGCCATGCCACGACAACGGCCCCCCCATATTCGTTGACTTCACTGTGAATCTCACAGCGATTGTCCGGCCAGAGCCAGACGCCGGAGGTTATTCTGCCTCCATCCCGTCACTTCCTGGCTGCCACACCCAAGGAGAGACGCTCGACGAGATTCGAACCAATCTCCGTGAAGCCGCCGAGGGATGGCTCGCAGTCGCGCACGAAGACGGCCTTGTCCGCGATGCAGCCGAAGTATCGCCGTGAAAATCATCTCCGGAAAGCCGACCTGTAACGCCACCAGCGGTGCATTCGGCAGCTATTCCTCATCGGAACCGTCCTCAGGCGGGAGAATCGTGGCTCGATTATCGAGCTGGATTTTGAGAGGCATAACTCCGATGTCCAATGGT
>CAZFDW010000825.1:0-2350 GCA_964517865.1 uncultured Chitinophaga sp. | reverse complement strand
GAAGTTCCGGCGTTTGGAGTGAATGATGTCTGGGAAATGGATCGAAATCATCCGCTGTTCTCCGACGATCAATCGGGCGTCGGCTGGATGATCGTACCCGCTGGCGAAACCCGATCCATGCTGATTCCGGTCTCTGCCGATCCCGCCGCCAATTTTCAGTAGTTCGATTGTCCTATTTGTTAGTAGTCTCGCCTCTAGGCGGAGATTCATCGTCGATGAAGGAGAATTCTGTGAAACAATTTGTGTTCCTGTTCGCCGCATGTGTTTGCTCAGGTGGAATTCTTTCCGCCGTGTCCGCAGACGAGTCCGAGTCGATTGCACTGACAGCAGACGAGGTCGTTGAGCAGAAAGAGGTATCAGCCGGTTCTGCGGAAACGGAAGACGTATCAGCGAAGTCTGAAATATCGATCACTGCGACTGTCGATTCGGCTGCAGAACCGGTCGATGAGCATGTCCAGGATGTGGCCGTTGACGGCGCTGACTCAGCCCCTGATACGGGAGTCCTTGCAGTCCCATCGCACAAGCAAATCGTCATCCGCCTGGGCGGCAAGGCAGACGCAGATTCTGCGCTCGCGACAATCGTTGATGATCCGCAGCCGAAAGTGCACATGAATGGGAAAATTGTCGTCATAGGCCCCGACGGCAAACGTCAGGAGTTCGCGATTTCCGGCAATGAAGCTGGTAAGGTCTTCAAAATTGTCACAGGAGAGGAAGCCACTGGGCACGAAGATCAGCAGACAAGCCACATCGATTCTATTGTTCGGATCCTGAAGCTGCACGATGGGTCCGGGACTGCGTCGGATGGAGAGCCCGTGGGCGAAGCACGCATGGCGATTGGCGTCCAGTGTGAAGACGTCCCGGATGCTCTGCGGAGTCATCTGGATCTGGGCGAAAAGGGGATCATGGTCGTTCACGTGCGGGAGCAATCACCAGCGTCCGAAGCAGCACTCATGAAATTCGACATCATCGTGCAGATTGGCGACACTGACGTAAAGACGACCGACGATCTCGTGTCGGCGGTGGCTGCGTCGGACGGAAAGGAATTGACGCTGTCCATCGTTCGTCATGGCGAGCCAATCGAGGTTCTGATTACGCCCAGAATGATGGAATTTCCTGTGTCGCTGGCTCCGGCACAGACTGGGTTAATTTTCAGAGACATGAATCCACAGAGCGGTGTGAATATTGTCCCGAATCCCGCATGGCAGTCGCTTCCGGAGTCAATGAAAAAACAACTGGCTGATCATATCGGCGTTCAGGAATCGTTGCGAAAGTTTCATCCCGGCATTGTGATTGAACAGCGGATGCCATCGAATGATAAAGACATGCAGGCACTCATTGAGCATGTACGAAAGCTGGCCGAAGAGAGCGGAAAAGTGGCACAGGTAAGGACTCTGAAAGCAGCTGTGTCAGACGAATCCGGCGCTCCAAGGAAGATGACTGAGAGCATCGAGGCACTGCGTGATCAGGTGCGCGCGATGGAGCAAAAGCTGGAACAACTGGAACAACTGGAGAAACGGCTGGACGCAGAAGCAGAAGACAAGCAATGAAGTGAGCCACATCCGGAATCTCTGTTCACGGAACGGACCACTGTGTTTACAATAGAGTCGTCGTGGACATGGGGTTGGTTCCGGAATTCTGTGAGTGATGTGTCGTGATCAAACTGCCGTCGGTGGAACTGCTGGAAAGTCGCCATGCTTTTCCGTGCCATTTTACGTTTAAGGTCATCGGCTCCGCAGAAGGTAACTTCACGGCGCGCGTAGTGGCGTGTGTGCGTGACGAACTCGGAATGGAAACCGATCCGCCGTTTTCGCTCCGCAACACAGAACATGGTCGGCACGTGGCGGTGACGTTCGAGCCGATGTGTGAATCATCACAACAGGTACTGGCGATCTACAGTCGGCTGTCGGGCATGGATGGTCTGGTCATGCTGTTGTAGTTTGACTCTCCGAGTTGTTCGAGTACAACTTTGGGCGGGCATCCGACGCCGTGAGTTTTGACTCCCACGAAGATCGCAGACCAAAGGCTGTAGCCCGGTGAAAGCACTCGACTCAGAGAGTCAAGCTACGTCGCCTCGAACACGCCGCGTTCGCGGTTTTTGCGAGCTTTTAGGGGATCGAATACCTGGCCGCTCATGCTGATCCAGACGCCGGCAGCTGGCTGTGTGATGACCACGCCGATCGCCATGCCGACGTTAAACGTCGCATCACTGTCGTGAAAATTCGCGGGTTGCATCGCACCTGTCAACACAACCCGTTTCCCGGGGATTCCGATCAGGACCCGGGCGGTTTCAATCATCGTGTCCGTGCCATGAGTGATCACGATGTGCTGCTCCGGACATCGCTCCACCGCC